>JAGXLR010000062.1 GCA_018334555.1 Desulfobacterales bacterium | reverse complement strand
GGAAGAGAGAGAACCGGCCACTGCTTTGCGCCTCACCGGTGGCGGCGCGATCCGGCTCAATGAGATTCAGCCGCCCCGCAACCGATAGGATACGACGGTTAACCTGCTTATTGAATAAAATATACCCCGCCAGCAAGCCGGTCAGGATTAACGACACGATGATGATATACTCCACTGTTCCTTGACCGAATTGATTTTTGAGGCGTTTGAATGAACCCATCACAAGCGACCAGTAAGAAAATTTATCCTAAATTGAGCGTTTCTATTTTTTGAAGGTTTAATTTTTATTTTATTTTCAGGATATTGAATCATTTTTTAATCAAAAAATCTGAAAATCGCTCAATTTAGGTTATAAAAAGCTATGGGTTTATGTCTGCTGAGAAGCCATGCTCTGGGGCAGTTCCAACCCGGACATCTCAAAATCCTTGGCAAAAGAAGGCGCTTCTCCCGTCGGACACAATTCTCCCAGAATTTTTCCCTCTTTAATGCCGTGCTGCCTGAACTCGAATATATCTGAAAGATGATAGTTCCCGTGCGTATCAAGATTTAATATCTCCGAGATGTATGAAATTTTTCTGGAACCGTCGTGGTAGCGGGAGGTCTGAATAACCATATCGATCGCCGAGGCGATTTGAGAACTGATGGCTGAGAGCGGCAGCTCGACTCCTGAAAAAAGGGACAATGTCTCCAACCGGCTGAGCGCATCCAAAGGGGAATTGGCATGAATGGTGCCCATTGTCCCCCCGTGGCCCGTATTCATCGCTTGAAGCAAATCCAGCGCCTCGCCTCCTCTGATCTCTCCTATAATAATCCGATCGGGCCTCAGTCTGAGGGTTGATTTCAATAGGTCCCGAATGGTTACTTCTCCCCTCCCTTGATTATCGGCCATTTTCGTCTCCAGAGGCAATACATGGGCCTGCTGCAGTTGAAGCTCCGCCGAATCCTCAATGACGATGATCCTTTCATGATCGGGCACCAGGGATGAGATGGCATTTAACAAGGAGGTCTTTCCGGATCCGGTCCCGCCTGAGACGATGATATTTTTCTTCAGCGCCACACATCCGCTTAGAAATTTTGCCGCCTCATCAGTCAACGACCCGAATTGAATCAGCTTATTGATCGTTAAGACATCGGCTGCGAATTTGCGCACCGACATGCAGACCCCTTTTCTGGCGCAAGGGGGTAAAATCACATGAATTCTCGAACCGTCCGGAAGCCGCGCGTCCATATAGGGTTGTTCGCTGTTTATCCGGCGTTGAACGAACTGGGAGATATTAACCACAGCACTCATCAAAGCCTCGTGAGACTCAAAAAAATTATCCGTCTTTTCGACCCGGCCATTTTTTTCCACCCATATTTCATCGGGACTGTTGATCATGATTTCACTGACTTCCGGATCATCCAGGTGTTTTATGACCGGCGCTAAAAAGCTTCTCACGGTATAGTCAAATTGATTCGACGTCATATGCGACACTTCTTAGTAACTTTGGGTATTAGGTTTTGGGTATTAGGTATTGACAGTCTCGTAAAAAGTCGATTTTGGGATGGCAAAGTAAAAAGTTCAAGATCAAGGCGTCGCAAATCCCGAGGAATGCAGCGTATTTAGCTGTACGTGAAATTCCGAGAGATGGAAGCGCAACACAGATATTGGACTTTTTACGAAACCATCAGGTATTAGGTTAAAAATTTCAAACATACTTTAGGTAAAAGTTACTTTTAGGCTCGGCCCCCTTGGTCGGGGGGTTACTTTCAAAAAACTATTCGTATTGGGCGATATGGGATTTGGCCTTTTGGTAATACGCGTGATCCTCGGGGCAGATATCCATTACCTGCTTCCAAAGATTCACGGCCTGCTCAGGATCCAAATCCTCTAAAATATAGCCTTTTTCAAAAAGTTTTTTAGCCTTTACGATGAGTTCCTTTCTGATTTCATTGGCCTTAGCATGATCGGGCTTGATTTGAAGCGCCTTTACTATTTTATCACGCGTTTCTTGGTACCGTTGGGCCGCTAATGCCGTATTGGCCTGATCAGAGAACTGATCCGCAACAGTTGAGCCCAGACGCCTGAGGAAAAAGCCCGCTCCATCGCCAGAAATCTTATTATCCACTTTCGAAAGCGCATAAAAAGCCTTTAAAGCCTTCCCCGTTTCTTTTCTGTCCGCTGCCGCAATGCCGGACTGGTATATCTTTTGCGCCTCCAGGATCCGTTTACGCATGCTGCCGGCCTTGGATGAGGCCGGATCGGCGACATTATCGAGCGATCCCAGGGCCTTCTCAATATCGCCCGCCCTGTAGTGATTAACGGCTCGATCGACCCGTTTACTGGAAGCCTCAGTGGCCGCTTCTCCCCCGCCTTCTGGCTTGACGGCTTCGGCACGCGCTTTTTCACGCGCTTTCTTGGCGGCTGCGGCTTTCTGTTGCGCCCTTTTTTCTTCGAGTTCGGCTTTCATCGCCCCGGCCTTGTCATAATAATAGCTCCCCGCAGGGATTTGCGTCAATTTCGCCAGGGCGTCGTCATATTTTTCCTGCGCCAGGAGTTCCTTTGCCTGATTAAGCGCTGACTGATTCTTTTTTTCGAGCGTCACATTTTGAATGGCTTCTTTAACCCCGCCATATTCAGGATCGACGGCCAGAACCGCTTCATAGGTATCTATCGCGGATTGCCAGAGTTGGTGGTTCTCATATGCCCGGGCCATATCCAGGTAGTTTTTTATCTTCTTTTCATTTCGGGCCTTTTCTGACGCATCAGCCGTTTTTTGGCGCGCTTCGGACGGGGGCGTTTTTTTCTCTTCGCCTGTTTGCTCCCTCTGCCCCCCGGCCGTCTTCTCAACACGGGTTTGTTCGGTTTCATTGCCTCCGAAAATGATAAACAAAAAGAGCAGCAAAACGACACCGACCAGGCCGCCGGCGATCAATTTCGGCCTGTCGGCCTTGATCGTCCTAAAAATCCCGGCCGCCCCCGGGGGGCGCCTCTCTTTTGAAAAAACGGCGTCTTTGTGAACGAATTTAAACTTTACTTCACCTATTTCGATCTCATCGCCGTCATTTAAATCATGCTCATCCCGTATCCTTTTCCCATTGAGGGATACCCCGTTCGTGCTCTTTAGATCCTTGAGCGTACATTTATCATTAAGGACGCGAATAACGGCATGCTTGCCGGAAGCCATCTGATCTTTGACTTGAATATGGCAGTCCGGGGCCCGCCCCATAATGTTTTCAGATTCGGATAGCAGGTATTCCTTCCCGTTATCGTTTTCAGAGACAATATATAGCTTATGATAGCTGGGCGGAGGGGCTTCGGAGCTGACAGGATGAAAAATGACCGTCTTGTCGATTTTGCCGCCTAACTCCGCTTTCGGTACCTGTTGGGGCTCGCCCTCATCTTTAAGGCTGAGGAGTTGTTGATACTGATCCGGCGAAAGGACTTTGGTTTCGTCATTGTTTTCGAGTTCCAGTGGCTTTTCCGGCGCCTCTGAGGCCACTACATGGATCCTTGTCAAGCCGAACTCAATAGTGGCACCGTCCTGCAACGAAGTTTTCCGCTCGATTTGAGAATTATCGACAAAAACGCCCCCCGTGCTGTTGCAGTCCTCAATATAGAGCCCATCATTTTCAATGCGAACCACCGCGTGCTCCCGGGATGCCATGGCATCCTTGACGACAATATCATTGGATTGACTCCGCCCGATGGTATAGCTGTCTTTTTCTAAAATGACTTCGCGGGGGTCACTTCCCGGTTCCTGAACGATTAGCTTCAGCATAATAACTCTTTTTTGCTCGCAAAAGCTGACAATTAGATATGTTTAGCCCCGTTTCAGCGGTTTAACGCTTCCAGCGCTTTAGCGGCCATTTTGTGCCTTGGATCATGCTCATCGGGAATTAAGCGTAAGATATTCTCTAATACCCCAACCTGCCGATCCGTGTTGTTTAACCGCTGCGCCTTTTTATACAGGAACATGTAGTTCTTGTATACCTCCCTTAATTCGGCTTTCATACCGTATAAATGCTCTGCCACCTCTGAATAGAGTGGGGGCAGCGGCAAGCAGTTATCCAGATAAACGAGGGCGTCTGAATAATAGTTCACCGCATGGAACAGGTTGCCGGTACTGATAGACTTTTCCTCATATGCGTTTTCACCCAGTTCAAAAAGGCGCTTCGCTTCTGCGTGGTTGCATGCCTTCTCAGTCTTATTTTCTATGTAGAGATCTGTCAGGCCCCATGTGTCATCTTTCGAAGGGTTCAACGTATTGTCAAAGACAATCATGTTGGTCTGATGATGGTTTATTAAATTCTTCGGCAAATGGATGACCTGACTTTTCCCCCATCCATTCGGCGCTAAGGGGGCATATCCGATCAGATGGTTATTCAAAGAGATCGAAACTTCGGAGACCGTGTTAATAAACCCCGGGGTATAGTTCAAGTACATCCCGCCGGGTCTTATTAAAAACTGAAATGCGGCCTTGTCTTTCCTTGAATGAATTTTTTCTTCCGGCAAAAATCCGACGGCCTTTTGGAAAGGCAGATTCAACGGCCCTGCGGCAGCATTGGCGGGGGAGGCGTTTGTCGGCCCATGCGCCGGGGGGGAGGAAGACGTTGAAATCAGGCTTTTGACGACAATCAAACCGAAAAAAAACAGCGCCACGCCTATTCCCACCAGAAAGACCGGCCGTTCTTTTATTCTTCCCGGCAAAATTTTCTTAGCTTCAGAAAGACGCACCTTCCGATATATTTCTCTGCTATCGATCTTTCTGACTATCGTTTTATCCACGGCGGACTCCGAGGCGTCCGAAGGTTCCGTGGGGTTTTCTTTTTCCCGGCTCTCGCCGGCCGCTGAACGGGCAAATTTCAGACATATCGAACCAAAACACAGTTCGGCATCATCTTCCAGCCTGACGCTCTCATCGCCGGCAAGCCGTTTACCATCAAGATAGGTGCCGTTTCGGCTACCGGCGTCTTTGACAAAAAACGCCCCATCAGAAAAATGGATGCATGCATGATGCTGAGAGACGCTCTGGTTGTTTAGCACCAAATCATTTGTCGCCGACAACCGGCCTATTTTGACCGCGTCTTTCTGGAAGGTAAAAGCCTTTCCCTCGGATGGGCCTTGTGTAATCGTGAGTATAAAAGGGGGTGGCTGCATATCGTTTTAAACATCGTTTTTTTGGAAATATAGTTGATCACCGATTCCACATGACGTTTTTCTGACATTTTTCGAGGCGAGCTCGAGGGTCCCGAAAGTGCCGATTGAACCAAAGGCGATTCGGGAAGGCGCCAGGCACTCAACAATCTTTTTGACCCTGTTTTCCCTATCCAAAAACACGACATCAATCGAAAATTTCATAAAAAACGTATGCACCGAGCCGCAATGCGGAATATACAGGCCTTCGCCCGCTGCTATCGAAGCCTGGCCGATAAGGCCCTTCATCCTGGAAAAATGCGTGGCCGCCCATCCCACCGAATGGGCGAGCATTTTATCGGTCCTCAGGTTTTTTACCCGATAGGTGCACTCGCCCATTAGAAGCCGCCCATCCGGAACTGCATGAAGATGGGAAGGAGGATCACGATAAATACCGCCGGAAAAATAAACAAGGCCAACGGCCCCAACATTTTTACCGGCGCCTCCTGCGCCATCTTCTCCGCCATTTGAAAGCGCTCATTTCGACGGACCTCAGATTGCGTCCGCAGCGTCTGCCCAAGGGGGGCCCCCAGTTTTTCGGCCTGATTGACGGCGGCGACAAAAGAGCGGACCTCGTACATATTCAAACGCTCTGAAAAAGCTGCCAAGGCGTCCCTCTGGGGAACCCCCAACCGCATTTCCTGAAGCATTTTATCCAGCTCTTCCTGCAAGGGCCCCTCCCGACCCTTTTTTACAAGCTCGCTGAGACCGGAATAAAACGTCATCCCGGCCTCAACCGCCAATGTCAATAAATCCATGCTAAAGGGCAGATCCAGAAAAATTGAATGCCGCCTTTTGGTTATCACATCGTTTAGTTTTAAGTTGGGCAAAAAAAAGGCCACCCCAGCGCATATTAAAATAAAAAACGGCGTCGCATCGATTAGAACGACGAAATAGGCGCCCACCAACGCCCCGAATACCGCCGTCAATTCCTTGATCGCCAAAAATTCCATGGGGATCAGTTGGAGCGCATTGCCCGAATGAATCAGCTTTTTCGTAATTTTCTTTTCATAGCCGGTCAGGTTGAGTTTGCTGTTATATGCCGCCAAAACCTCAATCAGCGGCCGCAGCCGATTAAACAGCGCCACACCGGTCTCATTTTTGGCCCGATAGTCGTTCTCCAACCGCAAGAGTTCAACCTGAGTAAATCCGATAAACAGCAATGCAATAGAAAAAAGGATTAGAAGATAGCTTACGAGTAACATGCTTAAATCTCAATCGTGGTTATTTTTCTTATCGTTAAATAGCCCAACGTCTGCAAAAAAAGGACCGCCGCAATGCCGACATTGCCAAGCGTCGTGGTTATCAGGGGAAGCATCAGTTGGGGATCCAGCAGAAACATCATAATGCCCAGGATCATCGGCAATAAACCGACAATAATCGCCTGGGCCCGCCCCTGGGCGGTTAAGGCCTTGGTTTTGCTCTCCAGTTTGTGCCGTTCGGTCACAAGCGTGGCGATGCTATCAAAAATCTCCCTTAGATTCCCCCCCAGACTGTGGACGATATTAATTGCGGTCACCATGAGCCCCAGGTCTTCACAGGGCATGCGTTGGGTTAAGTTTTCCAATGCTTCATCGAACGTAACGCCCACCCGGTGCTCTCTTAGGACAAGCCCAAATTCCTGGGAAATGGGGGGGTAAAGCTCATTTTCAACAGTTTCGAAGGCCTGCACCAAAGTCAAACCGGAGCGCAGGGCGTTGGACAGGACGTTTAAGGCATCCGCCAGCTGGTTCTCGAATTGTTCGATGCGTCTTTTATTGATTCGTCGGATATAGAGTTTTGGAAGGATAAAGCCAATAACGCCCAGAGCCAGGGCATACAAAACATTACCAAAAATAGCAAACCCGATGAGGAAACTGATGCCGGTAATCAATAGATTAAGCTGGAAGAGCTTCTTGGGATCCATGAAGATAAACATCTCTTCCAGAGACGGCGACATCTCCTTAACATATCGATCCTCATATTTCTTAAGCATTCTCTGGAAGGCGTCAAAGGCCAATACGGCCAATATAAATACAAAAACAAAAATAAACAGATAGATCCCTATTTCAATAAAACTTTCCATCAAAAACAGCTTTCCTATATGGGTTCGGGTTCCTCAGGGGATTGGGCAAATCAGCCTTTGTCAGTTATGAAATATCCCCATATCAATTTCCATCCCCCGCCTTATCAGTTCATCGAATAGTGACGGGATCCAGCCGGTGGCGATGAACTTTCCTTTGGTGTGATTGTTTTCGTCAAGCCCCTCCTGCTTGAAATAAAAAATATCCTGCAATACGATGCGATCCTCCTCAATGCCGACGACTTCGGATATATTGGTGATCTTGCGGGCCCCGCAGGAAAAACGGGTCTGCTGAACAATAATGTCCACCGCGCCGGCTATTTGTTCTCTTATCGCCCGGCTGGGCAGTTCTTCACCCGCCATCAAAACCATGGTTTCCAGGCGGGACAAAAGGTCATGCGGCGTATTGGCATGGGCCGTGGTCATTGATCCATCATGGCCCGTGTTCATCGCCTGCAGCATGTCAAGGGATTCCCCGCCCCTGCATTCACCAACGATAATCCGGTCCGGACGCATTCGCAGTGAATTGCGCACCAGGTCACGTATCTTTATCTCCCCTTTACCTTCGATATTCGGCGGCCTGGATTCCAACCGGATGACATGCGCCTGCTGAAGCTGAAGCTCCGCCGCATCCTCTATGGTCACCACCCGTTCACCCGGGGGAATAAAGGAACTGAATAGATTCAGCAGCGTCGTTTTGCCGGAGCCTGTTCCCCCGGAGATAACGATATTTTTTTTATATTTCACGCATATTTTGATGAAATCGACCATTGATTGGTTCAAACTGCCGAATCTCACCAAGTCGCTGCTTTTTAATGTCTCCTTGGCAAATTTTCGAATCGTAATACAGGGGCCGTTTAATGCCAGGGGCGGAATAACGGCGTTGACACGGGATCCGTCTTTCAGGCGGGCATCCACCATGGGAGAGCTCTCATCGATCCGCCGCCCCAGCGGCGTAATAATTCGCGCGATAATATTGAGGACGGATTGGTCGTTGGTAAATATTCTCGGGGACAGCTCTATCTTTCCGTCTTTTTCAACATAGATCTGATCCTTGCGGTTGACCATCACCTCTGAAACCCTGGGATCCTCGAGTAAATCCTCGAGCGGGCCAAGCCCCAGCGCCTCATCCAATACATCTTTTATAAACGCCGACTCATCGAGATTTGACGGGAGACCTTTCTTTTTCTCTTTAACAATTTTTTGTACAATATCCAGGCATTGCTTCCTCAGCTCCTCATCGCTCAACTTTTTCAGATCGATCCGGCGTAAATCAATGATGGATAATAGGCGGTTGTGCACCTCCTTTTTGAAATTTAAATACTCATGCGTTTTTTGAGACCCGACTGTTTTCGGCGCCGAAGCTTCTGGGGCGCTCTTTTCCTTTGAGGCGCTCTTTTCCTCTGGGGCGGTCTTTTTCTCAGAAGCGGTCTTTTCCTCAGAAGCAGTGCTTTCAGGGATACGCTCGATAATGGTTTCAGAATCGGATTGAGCTTCAGGCGCGGATAGATGGCCTGTTGGCCCATTGCCCCCATCCTTTGAGACTTTCAGCCGAAAGACACCGACGATAACAGCATTATTCCCATCGACGGGAATACTTTGTTTGGGGGTAATCGACTGGTTGTTTACCAGGGTGCCGTTTGTGCTTCCCAAATCCGTGATATAGAAGTTCCCGTCTTGATAAAGAATCTCCGCATGACGATGGGATACACTGCCATCGGGCAGTACGATATCGTTGTCCGCCGAGCGGCCAATCGTCACCCTGGCCTTCTCGATTCGCTCCAACCTGGCCTTTGCCGGGGGTTGCCCCAAAGATTCCACAGTAACTTTTATCATTTAAATAAAATTTTTGTTCAGCCTGATATGGAGTTAATTGATAGATATCGGAGGCTTATGAAGCCATCAGTCCATGAGATCGAAGCCAAGGTCCTCGTCAGCCTCCTTGTATTTTTTTTCCGCTTTTTCTATCTGGTCCTGCATCTCAGGATCTTTGGCATCCGTTACCCTTGGCGTCACAAAAACGATGAGCTCGCTTTTATCGTTTTTAAAGCTTCTGGACTTAAATAGCTCCCCAAGCACGGGGATATCGCCCAAGCCGGGAAGCTTTGAGACGGATTTTGCATTCGTATTGCTTAGAAGGCCCGACAAAACGATGGTCTCGCCGCTTTTGACGTTGATAAACGTATTGACCCGGCTTTTATCGAAATTCGGGTACTCGCTGGTGCTTGCATAGCTAACCGTGCTTTGCTCAACCGAAATCTCCGTGGCGATATGATCCTCTTTATCGATAACCGGTGATATATTCAGAAGTAAGCCGTAGGGTTTGTATTCCACTTTGACTTCGTCCTCGGTGATCAAAGGGATCGATACTTCACCGCCCGCCATGAACTCAGCCTTTTCCCCGCTCCTGCACAATAGCTTCGGCTGGGCAAGAACCCTGGAATTGGCGTCATTCTTCACTGCCGTTATGACGGTTCGGTAGGTATTAAATCCATAGGTGCCGGCGAAAGGGGCGCTGAGTTCGCCGAACCCGCCTTCCCCCAATACGCTGGCCGTGGCCAGAACACCCGAACTGGCGTCACTCCATTGGATGCCGAGTTTATTCATGTCGCCTTTTTTAAGTTCAATAAAATCGACATGCACAACAATCATTTTTTTCAATGACACGCCGACATCGATAAAATTTATGACGGGTACATCAAAAGCCGTCGCAATCTGCCCGGCCCTTTCTTTTGATATTTTATCCGAGACATCGCCCTGGATAACAATTTTATCCGCCATTCGCTTGGCCTTAATATCAGCAAGCCCGGCCTCACTGAATTCTTTATTGATTTTATCCGATAATATCTTCAGTACCGACGGGCTCATTCTCGCCAGATTGGTCGCCTGTGGATACAAGGCGGCCACTTTGTTTATCTTGTTCAAATCCTGGTTCTTTAACACATTGCCGTTGATGATGATTCGATTGCCCATCGCCATGACTTTTATGCCCTCGATACCGCGAAGCAAATTTCGGATCTCCTCGGCCACATCCTCCGGGTCTTCGGCGATTACCTGAATCAGGATGGATTTTTCATTGTCGTCCTCATCCCATATCAAGAGATTCGTCCGCCCCACGCCCATTGCCGTGACAAGAATCTTGTTGGAGGCCTCAAGCGCCTTGACATCGGCGATATTGGGGTCTCCAACGGCAATCCGTTTGACATCAGGGGATTCGATGGTTTTCTGCTCCCCCAATGTAAGAATCAGTTTGGCCGACACCGGAGCGGTAAATATTAATCCGGTCATCAGCCCCGCCAGAAGCCATATGACTGTTTTTAGGCTGTTTTTATTCTGCATGCCCCCCCCTCTCTTGTTATTCACCGCCTTGAACGGATTTGCCCCGTTTGATGATTTCAATCCGATCCCGCTGTTTCTGAATCTCTTTGCGGTATTCGGTCTTCATGATATTTGAAAAGGTGACCTTGGGAATATCCTTATTGGTCTCCATATCCTCCGGGTTTCTTAACAGGAGCGTCAGACGCCCCCGTTCCTGGGCAAATACCAACAACTCCGACTCTTGCAGCGTCACCTGCAATGTAACAGTTGCATAGGATCGCTGGGTCTGCTCCTCCCCAGACATCACAGAGCCTGTGGCAAGTACTGTAATATTCTGCAGTAAAGTAAGCGTAGCTTCTTCGCCGGTCTCCTGGTTTCTGAATGTCCCCAGGATATCCACATGATCATTCGGCGCCAAAAGGCCGGACACGCCGGTAACCGAATCCACTGAAATCGATAGGGCCCTCTCCCCCTTCATCACTTTGCCGGCAAGCCGCCCCATTCGCATCCGAATCCGCTCCTCGCCAATATCGGTAAATAAAATCGGGTCGCCTTTTTTTAAGGGAAAATTCAACGTCTGGCCGACAATGAAATCCATATCCTCCGGACTGATGGCATTGGCATGCACATATTTTTCCGGCACCTGTTTTGTTGTCAAAATATCCCGGGAGATTTTCGTTCCCGCCTCAACGTCCTGGCTCACCGCCACAATCTCGGTTAGCGCCATCCCCTTGAAAATCTCTTTTTCCTGTTTCGTAATATATTGGTTCACCAGCAGTATCGCGATCAACCCGCATATTACAGCCCCTGCGATTAATAATAGCGCCCGTCTGTTCATAAGCTGCCCCTTTTCATGCCCTGCATATTAACCCTTTGGCTTTCTCTCGATCACTGAAGTCAGCACATCCCCCGTGCGATCGTGGAACCGGACCTGAATGGTCACCTCCCGATCCTTTTGGGTAAAGAACATTAGATTTTCATCGGCTTTTTTCCTGGCGATAGGCTCAACCGTTTTATCACGCTTCCAGCCCGACTCCGGCATCCTTGAATGATAAAACAGTACATGCGCCGCCACAGATCCGCCCCCCTCGTATAGGGCGATCCGGTCAAGGGTCCGGCGGTTCTTTTGTGCTAAAGACATAATGCGGTTATCTCCGGGGTAACGGGGCACTTTGTCAATATCATCGCCCGCCACATCCCCGTCAGGGCCGGGAAGCAGATTATTGAAATTAAAATCCCGGTCCGTCCACATTTTAATTAAAGTGGTTTCGTTTTTTCCCCGATCCTTTAAGGCGACCACCACCCGGCCTATCCCGAGTTCGCCTATATTTCCGGTTTCAAGTGCATCAACCAGTTTTTTATAATAAGCCTCACTGCCAATTTTTAGTTCTGAGTCATGAAATTCAAAAGCCCCCCAAAATCCATAGTTTTCCCTCTCTATTCGGAAGTGCTGATGCGCCTGGATAAGTTTCAGCCATACATTGGCCGCCTGAAGCGACTTTTTGGCCTTCGGGTAGTCATCCGCAACCGCGGTATCAAACTGATACATCGGCTGCGGGGGGAACTTTTCTTCGTAAAAATTAAAAACCGAGGTCATATCATCATTTGTTTTTTCGACATCCAGAAAAGTGGTATTGTCGTTTACGACCACCCGATAGGGTTTCCTCCCGTCTCGATCCTTGAAAAGATAGGCCGGCATGGCCCGGGTAAAATTCAGCAGACGATCATAGATTTTGGCCTCTGCCGTTGAATGCCGGTCGGCCCCGTAGTGCATGCCAAACCAGCCAACAAGAAGCACAACAAGGGCAATTAGTATCAGTCTGAATATTTTATTCAGGTAAAACACGATCCCAACCCCTGTTCGTTTCCCATTATCTAAAATGTCAGGATACAAGACGCTTTAAGGCAGCTCAGCATCCTCCAGGTCTGCTTCGCCGCCCTCTTCATTAACATCTTCATCATTGAGTGCTTGAAAGGCGCCTTTAACGGTTTCCCATAACAGGCCCATCACTTCATGGACGTCTGTATTATCCCCGTCCCAGCTATTGCCGTCGACATAGTGGGCTGATGAAACATGTATCGGATCAACGCCGATTTTAGCCAAATCAAACGGGCCGAGCTTGGGCTGCCCTGAATAGGTTACCCGGATGCCATATCGCAGATGCCCGCCGTCCGTAAAAACCTTGTTTATAAATTCGACAACCGAGTCCACCCCGGATGAGAGCAGGCCTGTTATATTCGTATTGGCATTTTCCGCATTAAAGGGGTTCGTATCAGACACATCCTGGATCTCTATATTTCCCTCGGCCCCCTCAAAATAATGCTGAAGGATATCCGGTTTCACATCGCCCGACAGATTGGCGTCCCGGGCCAGCTTCCAGCTGCCGTACCGGGCGGAAACCAGCGTTTTTTCTTTCGCGATATAGAAGTCATTCACATATAATATGGCAAATATCATAAAAATGAGCACCGGCGCCCCAACGGCAAACTCCACCGACGACTGTCCCCGGCTTTCCTTTACCAGCCCTTTGAGCGGAGCAATTCGAAAGTTTGGAAATAATCTCATGGCTTAATGGACGATAACCTCTTTGGCACCCTCATTAACGGCTTTTTGAATCACCGAAGGCAGATCATTGAGTCCCCCTATACCCAAATTCACATCCCCGGCCTTCCATGGTTTTAGATTCGCCTGCCAGTCCTGATTAAAAAGATGGGCCTCTGTCGGATTGTATACCTCGGCCTGGGCGGTCGCCAAAGCGAACCCCGAGATAGCGTTATGCCCCCCGGAATCTGCAGAGACGATGGAGACCCGGTCACCGACGTCTTTTTTGACAACAACGGTATATTTGGCATAATCCTGCCAATCATCCGCTAGCATAAGGGGCTTTGGTTTCTTGGAGGGCGGCGTTATCCCTTCGTCGACTTTTTCTTTGTATTTACACCATCTAAGCGTCTTGACGGTTTTATAATATTTCTTCTTGATATCCACGACCTCGCCCTCCGCATTCCGGATTTCCTTCTCCCATTTTTTCAGAATACATTTTTTGCAGGGATCCTCACTCATCACGTGGGTGACGGTTTTTACTTTTTCATACGCGCCGTCAGAAGGCGACTTCGCATTCGAAATACAAGCGTTACTCTTATCACAATTATACGCCTTAAGATTAGAACTGTTGATTTCACATGTTTCACGAAGCCATTTTTTATCAGTAATATCATGCTTGCCTGGATCGCATTCACTGCAGCTCGTCGTATTCCTCTCAACGGTTTCCGGCGCATCAAAACTGGTCGAGCCTCCACAGATGGAGTCGGCAAAGACCTTGACATAAACCTTGTAAACAATCCCGGGATTAGGAATAATACCAATGCACACCGTTCCATATATAGTCGCAAAGATATCCTGAATCGACGGTCCCCCTAAAAAATCAATATGCATCATGGGAATATCCATGCCTAGCGCATTATATTGGCCACTGAACCAAGCCTTCCACTTCAGGTATTCTTCATATCCATGCCCGCCGTCGCCCACTGTATGTTCGCATATATCGTCAAAGCTTCCTTCTTTGATCATCGGGGCGGTTCCGCTGCCATCGGGAATCGGCAGCGGCAGCAGAATGGCGTGGAAAGCCTCCACATTCTCGCCCTTTAGGCTGAAATCGATAACCCCGTCTGCATTATTAAAGGCGGCGATCCGGTCGCTTTCATAAAGCGCAATAACCGGCGCGGCATACTGTATACCCCTTTCCATTGTTTCCAATGTATCCATTAGTTTCCATAAGGCGCCGTTCTTTTTCGCCAGTCTGTTCATTGCCTTGGCGGCCGGACCGATGGCACGTTCTGCAAACTCGGCTATCGTAATCAACGCATTCCAGGCCGAAGCAATGGCCGGCCCCACAATGGGAATGGCGCTACAGGCATTTGCAGCAGCACGGTTACAGGCTATCACCACTTTGTTCAGCGTCGTCTGCCATGTCTTGTGAAACGCGCGAAACATGATTACCAGCGCGAGGCATTCAGTCATCCCTACATTTAAGATGCTTATCATGTTCAGGCCCCGCGCATTCCATATGGCCCCCGACTGTACCGATGCATCCGCCGCATTCTGCAACTCGACCTTTCCTGTAATCCGGTGCCCCACGTTTACCGTAAAGACCAGGAAGCAGACGATGGTGAACATGACGATGGCGATAACGATCATCGCCTGACCGCCTCTATCATTATGAACATCTCTAGAAAGTTTAAAAAATCTGCGCATACCCACCCGTCAGTCAAAAAAACCACAATTCCGGTCGCTCAATCTAGGTATAATAATCATCCCGTTTTTCCCTCAACAGTCAGGGTGCACCGGCCAAGCATCGGTAAGCGGTAAAACGAGTATCCGTAAGCCTCAAGATCGATATATTCCTTGTAAGGACGCATGGAAAGGGACTGCTCGGGTTCACCGTGCAGGGCGCGCTGGCCCTCGGCCACTGGCGAAGTAGAACAGAGGTAGTAAAAAATTTTATTCACCAGCGGAATACGTAAGACATATTCATGTTCAACCTCGGCGGTAACATCCTGGTTTACCATACTTGAAGCCTCTATATCGCCGCTTGTTATTTCACTGCCGTTTCCGTCAAAGAGTTTGACGGTTGTCAAAAGCGATGAAAAAACGAACCGGCTCCCGTATTCGGCCAATTCGTCGATGAGATTGGGCAGATTTTGACCCGACAATCCATAATCCGGGGAAATAGGGATACAGGCGATAGCCGCCGCCCGCTTTGCCTTTTTCTTAGCCGTGGTGAGATCCACCTGGCCTGAACCCCCGCTTGAATGTCCCATCCACACGCAGGCGCTTCTGGCCGAACAATAGGCCGCATAGTTGACCATCTGCTTGGCGATGCACATCATCGTCAACTGGATGATCAACAGAATCAGCAAGAATAATACCGGAAAAACAATGGCGAACTCCACCATCGCCTGTCCCGACGTCTTATTTTGCCATTTAGCCTTCTGCCAATGCATGAACGGATCCACACAACCACGAATATCGTCTGTTTACGCAATAAACAGCGCCAACAGGGAGCCTGCGGAGATGACACACCCATAGGGCAGGTACTGTAATGCCTGGTCGTCCGCATCCGTCCGAACGGCCTCAGGAGAGCGCGCAAACATGAGGGGATGCCTGAGCAGCAGGCCGATATTCATAAAGGTTTGCAAAAATGTTCCCCGCCAGATGATCACGGCGAATGCTACCGCACCGCCTGCCAGGCCCGTATAAAACATCGTCCAGACGACGAATTCAGGGCCTTTTAATGCGCCTATGGCGCCGAGTAGTTTGACATCCCCGGCACCCAGGCCGCCAAGCAGGAAAAAGATCAGCAGTATGGCGATACCCAGTCCCAACCCCCCGATACTAAACAGAAGACCATGGATACCGCTGAACAGAAAACCTAGAAAAAACCCTGCCGCCATCGCCGGATAGGTCTGGCAGTTGTAGATCTTATTCTTCCAGATATCTGTCACCGATGCCGACAGTATCAGCGCCAGCAGCAAGGCATTCGCGATAATCGGCACAAAGAGGTTCAAGGAATTTCCGGCCCCATTCAATAGTCCCTCCAACCTGAAGACAGATCCGGTTTATGACTCATGGGATCGGAAGGCTCAGAATGACTGCGTATACCCCGTAGGCATCTTCGATAATACGGTGAAATACGGCATTAAAAAGGATAAACACCGTTATCACAAAACTGGCAACAATTACATACTCAACCGTCGTTTGGCCATCTTCACGACGCCATAACCGCTTTAACGCGTGCCTATCCGTTTTTTTTCCCCAAGTCATCCTTTGGCCCATCAATTACCGGTTCCTTGGTCTGCTTCCCCTAAATCTTCTCCCAAGTGGCCAATAAACTCTTTAATCTTTTCTTGAAAGATTACCCATGTGGCGATAAGGGCGATGGCGATCAGTGAGACGATAATAATGTATTCCGTCGTCCCCTGACCGCTTTCGTCTTTAAAAAGTTTGCCGATGACTCGCTTCATGTTGACTCCTCCCTCTCATCAGTCCAAAAACTAGGGTTAATAAAAGTAAGGTTGGCTTATGGCATCTTCCTCCAAAAACGCCGCCGCCTCAATCCAAAGGGCGAGGTTTTTCAAGGCCAACAAGGCCAAATGGATCGCTCAAACGGCTTGCCTGCGTTTTATTCCCATAACCATATGGGCTGGTAAATATTATTTTCAATTATCTGCGTCCAACTGTCAAGCACAAAATTGCTATAAAAACTCATATCCGCGTTAATCCCGCATACCCATGCGTAGATTCTGTAGATCGCCCAAGCCTTATCTGATAAAATATTATTTATTTTCAACAACATGAATCAATTCCGCTTGGCAGGACCATTCACTGTTCGG
>JAGXLR010000061.1 GCA_018334555.1 Desulfobacterales bacterium | reverse complement strand
TCGAGGCGGCCTATGACAATCCAGTGGATATTGAATTTACGGTGAATTTTAACAGGGCCGGCGAGCTTCGAATCAATCTCCTCCAGTGCCGGCCGTTTCAAACCGTCGGGGATTCCGATAAAACCTTCATGCCCGATAAAATCACCGATGAACAGACGATTATCCGGGTGGAAGGCAATTTTATGGGGGGCAACCTCCTGCAGCCGATTTCAAGAATCATCTTTGTCTCCCCGCAGGCATACGCCACGCTTTCGCCGCCGGAAAAATTCGCCGTCGCCAGGCTGGTGGGGAAGCTGAATCAATCCCTGAAAGCAGGGGATAATTTTCCCGCACTGCTGATGGGCCCCGGCCGGTGGGGCACCCAAAGCCCGGAAATGGGGATTCCGGTTAAGTTTTCAGAAATCAATAATATGGCAGGGGTTGCAGAAATCAGCCATCAGATGGGCAACATGGTGCCGGATCTATCTTTTGGGACCCATTTTTTCCATGATCTTGTCGAGAACGGGGTTTTCTATATGGCGATTTATCCGGAAAGCCCGGGGGTTGTCTTTAAAACGGAGTGGTTTCAATCGCTCCCCAATCAACTCGAAAGCATTGTCCCTGCTGCCAGCCACTTGCGTCACGTCGTCCAGTTTTCTGATACCAAAGCGTATGGATTCATGCTGGCCTCGGATATTTCAGCCCAGCAGGTGGCCTGTTACCTGACGAATTGATCAGAAAAAAGGGCGGGAAGGGCTCGAGCCCGTGCTCGAAATTTAAAAACCGATTACGAGAACGCGCCCGAGTCCGAATCAAACGCGGCTTTCTGCTAAAATGCCGCGCCAGCAGTATAAACAGATTTATACGGGGATCAGACAACGCCATATGCCAGCATGGCGTTGGCGACCTTGGTAAAACCTGCGATATTGGCGCCCATTACATAATCGCCTTTCCTGCCGTAGGCCTCGGCCGCATCCAGGCAGGATTGGTGAATGCTCTTCATGATCAGCAGCAGCCGGCTGTCCACTTCCTCCCGCGTCCAGGACAGCTTCTGGCTGTTCTGGCTCATTTCCAGCCCGGATGTAGCCACACCGCCGGCATTGGCGGCTTTGCCGGGTCCGTAGAGGAGGTTGTTCTCCTGAAAGATTCTCACCGCATCCGGGGATGAAGGCATATTGGCGCCTTCGGCAAGACAGGTACAGCCGTTTTTAACCAGCGCCTCCGCATTTTCGGCATTTATTTCATTCTGAGTGGCACAGGGCAGAGCAATATCGACTTTTATGCCCTGCTCCCGGATCACGTCCCATACGTTTTTACCTTCAAAACAAACGGTCTGGTATTTATCCGCATATTCATTGACCCGGCCGCGCTGGATATTTTTGAGTTCCATCAGATAACAGCATTTGTCATCGTCGATCCCCTGTTCGTCGATGACCGTAGCAGATGAGTCGCAGGCGGAAATGACCCGCCCGCCCATCTGGTTGATCTTTTCAATGGCAAACTGGGCCACATTGCCCGCGCCGCTGACCGCAACGGTTTTACCCTTGAAATCCAGCCCTCGGGTGGCCAGCATCTCAGCCGCAAAATAGACGGTGCCGTATCCGGTCGCCTCCGGTCGGATCAGACTTCCGCCATAGTCTAAGCCTTTGCCGGTTAACACGCCGGTGTGCTCGTTTCTGAGTTTTTTGTAATAGCCGAACATATAGCCGACTTCGCGCGCGCCCACGCCGATATCACCCGCCGGCACATCGGTTTCCGGCCCGATATGGCGGCAAAGCTCCCGCATGAATGCCTGGCAGAACCGCATGACTTCCCCGTCGGATTTGCCCTTGGGATCAAAATCGGATCCACCCTTTCCGCCGCCCATGGGCAGCGTGGTCAGCGAATTCTTAAAGACCTGCTCGAAGCCCAAAAATTTAATAATGCTTAGATTAACCGACGGGTGAAAACGGATGCCGCCCTTAAACGGCCCGATGGCGTTGTTGAACTGCACCCGGAATCCCCGGTTGACCCGCACGTCCCCCTTGTCATCCACCCAGGGCACCCGGAAAATGACCGCCCGCTCCGGTTCGACGAGTCTTTCGTAGATGCCGGCTTTGACAAACTCCGGGTGCTTATCCACAGTCGGGGCCAAGGTCTCCAGCACCTCGATAACCGCCTGGTGGAATTCATTCTGGCTGGGGTCTGTGTGCTTAACTTTCTCAACTACCTCTTCAATAACAGACATTCATGCGCCTCCTTACTAGTTAACGATTTATTCAGATACAACAATCCTAATATCCATGCCCGACTCATCAGGGGATCGCCGGAAAATCTCCTCTTGGCAGACAGGCAGTGAAGAAAGCGGGCTAATCTCTTACGATATAGATCCGCCCCTTCCGAACCGTCTGGGGTGGCACGCTATCCTGGTTTTTTTTGAAATAATGGACGTCATACTGACGGACGCCGTCATAGCCGGAAAATTCATCCATCAGCTCAGGCAGGCTGTCAAAGCCGCTGCCAAAAAGCGGCAGTTTGGAAAAATAGGGGCGTTCATTGCGGAAATCGGTAAGCACCGCAAAATGAAGCGGAAACAGGGGGTCGCCGATAACCAGAAGATACTTCTCATCGGATTGCGTGATGTGATAGTCCCATGGCACCGCCTCGACGTTTACCGGCATAAAATGTTCCTTCAAAATGGCTGCGGCTTCCTGGGCGTCCACATCCTGAAAAGACATTAGATCCGGGCTGTCAAAATAGCCGAGGGTATAGAGGGCGATGCTGAAGCTGCTGATCTGTTCATAAACCGGATCCTCCCTGTCACACATCATCATGATCTCTTTTATTCTTTCACAGATTTGGAGCCCTTCATCGCTCATATCCGACCCGTTCGCTATAAGCTCCCGGATGGCGAAGCCGGAAATCGATATATCACTTACTTGATCCCTAAACATGGAGCAACCTCCTGTTCTAAAAGTAAATTGAAAGGCCAGTGCCGGTATTTGGTTCCTTAGTTTGCAGGGAGCGTGCCGAACGTGACCGAATCCCCGATTTTTTTATAATATATTAAAATAATACGAGAAATTTTTATCCTGGCGGGGTGAATCGACAGGATCCAAGTTTGGCCCGTGGTTGAAACGGAGTCAGTAAAAACCTGCAAAAAGGGGGGCAGCCCTGTTTAAACGGAAAAAGGCCGACTCAGATGGGTGTTTAAAATTTGAACAGCAGCAATAAAATTTGATCAGGCAATATCATCAATCAACGGATGGATCGCGTTCTGGCTCCTGCCCGGCGTCAGGGGATTGTTTATCGGATTTTCTTTTTAACCGATGCCGCAGCGTGTTTCGGCTGATACCCAGCATTTTTGCGGCCTGCACCTGGTTGTTATCGCATTCTTCGAGCGCTTTGGCGATCAGCGTCTCCTCCACCATTTCAATGATATTGGCATGCGCGTCCTGCAGCGAAAGACGAAGGATTTCCGGGACGATTTCTTCCAGCTTATTTTTCAGCCCCTCAAGGAGCTGCTCGTGCCGCGCCACGGTCGCCGGGCAAGAAGGCGCTGCCTGGGGTATCATTAAATTGCCCTCTGCCACCACATCGCCCGTGCTGAGCAGAACGGCGCGCCGGATGCAGTTTTCAAGCTCACGGACATTTCCCGGCCAGGTATAGGCGCGAATCTTGTCCATAGCGGCTTCGGCCAGGTAACAAACCGGTCGGTCATACTCCAGAGCAAACCGCCGCAAAAAATAGTTTACCAGCTCCGGGATATCTTCGCTGCGCTCCATGAGCGGCGGCAAATGCAAGGAGATAACATTTAGGCGCCAATACAGATCTTTTCGAAAGCTACCGGCTTCAACCGCCTTTTCAAGGTCCTTGTTGGTGGCGGCAATGATCCGGACATCGACCTCGACCGTCTGGGTGGATCCCAGCCTTTCGATTTCGTTTTCCTGCAATACGCGCAGCAGCTTGGCCTGCAACGCGACCGGCATTTCCCCGATTTCATCCAGAAACAGGGTGCCGCCATGGCATCTTTCCATTTTGCCGATATAGGTTCGGTCCGCGCCGGTAAAGGCGCCCCTTTCATGGCCGAAGAGTTCGCTTTCAAAAAGGGATTCCGGGATGGCGGCGCAATTGAGCGCCATAAAAGGCTTCTCCTTTCGGCAGCTGTGATGATAGATGGCCTTTGCCACAAGTTCCTTGCCGGTGCCGCTCTCCCCTGTGATAAACACCGGCACGTCTTTTTCTGCGATCTGGCCGATCAATTTATAGATTTCCTGCATCCGCCGGCTGCTGCCGATGAGCTGCAGGGTGCTTTCCTGCATGGATTTTTCAAACGGTTCCGCAGATTCCGGCAGACGGACGACCTCCTTCATCTGCCGGTTCACCTGAAGGGCCTCGCGGACAATCCGGCTTAAGTCTTTACGCTCGAAAGGCTTGACAAGATAATCGTATGCGCCCCGCTTCATGGCTTCTATCGCCAGTTCAGTGGTACCGTAGGCGGTCATAAGAATGACGGGCGTTTTTACCTCGATCTCCTTGATGGCATTTAGCGTATCCAGGCCATTTAGTTCCGGCATCTTATAGTCGAGCAGGATCAGGTCAAAATCTTTGGCACCGATTTTCTCGATAGCGCAGGGCCCGTCTGCGCAGGTGGCTACCGAATATCCTTTTCGTTCAAAAAAACGGCTCAAAAAATGGATCAGCCCCTCGTCATCATCAATTAGGAGAATTTTTTCCATCGGCTTCACATAATGGTTGATTAATATTTAAGGGCAAATAGATAGTGAAGGTGGTGCCGTCATGGACACGGCTTTTTACCCGTATGACGCCGCCGTGGTTTTGAATCGTGTTAAATACGAGCGGCAGGCCTAAACCCGTCCCGGAGGCCTTGGTCGTGAAAAACGGTTCAAAAAGATTGTCTATCTGCTCCTCTGCAATGCCCTGCCCCGTATCAGAGATATCGATACGCAGGCAGGCGGCCGTTTGGCCGTTTAGGGCGAAATGATCTTTCGCCACGGCGATTGAGAGGCTGCCGCCGGATTCCATCGCCTCCAATGCGTTAACAAAAAGATTTACCAGGGCTTCCGCCAAAAGCTTTCTGTCTCCGTGGATCGGCGGCGGCGATGGATCCGTTTTGACGTCCAGGGTGCACTCCTGGCGTTTGATCATTGGTCTAACCATGATCAGCACATCCTCCACCAGTTCTGCAACCGCAATCTCTGAATAAACAAGGTCCTGGGGTTTTGTAAAATCCAGAAACCGGTTGATGGTGGATTCAATCCGGCTGATCTGCTGCATGGCGATTTGGAAATCCTCCTCATCCTCCGGCAGGATTTCGCCTTCCGCCTGCATTGACTCCATGAATAGTTTCAGTGATGTCAGGGGGGTCCTTATTTCATGGGCAACAGCCGCCCCCATCCGGCCGATGGCGGCAAACTTTTCTGATCGCTCGGCAATCAGTTTGGTTTTCTTCAGGATCAGATCCGTTTCCTTGAGCTCGGCATCCTTCATATCCACTTTCTGTTCAAGATGGTTCTGACGCTTTTGAAGCTTTGCTGACATATCCTGAAATGCCCGGTACAGCATGCCGATTTCATCCCTGCGGCTGCTCTTCACCGTCGCCCTGTCGAATTTCGCCTCCCCGATAATACCCGCGTATTTGCTTAGATGATGAATCGGTCGGACGATATGATAGGAGATCATCCAGGTCAGCATCAACGCACATCCAGTAAACAGCAAAAGGGTCAGAAAGACGATGCCTTTCAGGGTGTCCGCACTCTGAAAGGCCTCCTCGCGGTCCTGTTCAACCACAATATACCAGTCCGTGCCGGCCACCTTCATGGAGGTGCCGAGCACCTCGATTCCCCGGTAATCCAGATAGGGTTTGCTCGGATCGCGCTTCTCAAAAATATTTCTAAAACTTTCTGACTGTGAAATATTTTCCGTTAAGATGCGATGCGGTTCCTTGTGCGCCAGAAACCGGCCATCCTTGTCCACCAGATAGCATTCTCCCGTCTTTCCCAGCGATACATTCAGAATGTGAACAATAATCTTGCTTGTGCCGACACTGCCATAGACGGTGCCGGCGAATTCATCGGACGGACCGGAAACCGGGGCGGCAATAAAAAATGTGGACTCATTGGCTTCGGGCGCATACGTAATGCTGGACATGTAGAGCGTATCCCTTGGGACGTAGGCGTTTCTTCCGTTTGCATGCCATGTCTCCATCTGTCCGCTGGTGCTGCAAACCAGACTGCCGTCGGCTGAAACAACGGAAAGGTCTTTATACACGCCATATTTATCCTGCATAAGCGCCAGGTAGGGCCCGATTTTTTTTTCCGCCATTGATCGGACCAGAGATGTCCCGGCGATGACTTCCATATCCGCTTTGCGCTCATCGAGCCAGCGCTCAAGAAGCGCCACTTTATCTATAGCCGCATTCTCCAGCTGCCGCACGACCATACTGACGATTAGGTTCTCCGTCGTTTTAAGTGAGAACCATCCAATCATCAAAAGCGGCACCAGTGCAAGAATAAGAAAAATAAGCAGCACCTTGGTCCTCAGGTTGAAGGCCATTTTACCGCCCCCTAAGCCGGGGCTGATGTTTTGTTGTGCGCCCAACAGGAGAGTCCTTTGTTTATCACCTATACAGACAGGACGATGGATGCGAAAGCATGAAGCCAAATTTATCCATTGCACGAAATGAAGTCCGTTTTCCTCGGATGAGCCATAAATTAATATACAGGAGGGCTATTGTTCAAGATACAAATTTTTATAACAGGCTGGCTACCGAAATTGGAAGGCAGATCGGATGGCTAGCGTCCGCTATGGGCTTATGATTCAAAGGACCTGCATATGGGGGGGAGATGATCCCATACGATGGGGCAGTCACGGCCATAGATCAAAAGGGCCGGGCCAAAGCATCCGTCCCGAGGACTAAAGATGGCGGTACCACGGGGATCGAAGCAGAGATCGGCGGTGTGGGGCCGGGATTTGAGGAGCGTAAGGGCCTGAGGCATCGGTGCCGGTTTATTCTCATTCAGCCGGCGCACTATTCGGACGCTTTTTTATAGATATTCACCAGTTTAAGATATTCCTTGGGGGCCTGCTCTACCCACCGCAACTGTTCCTTGGTGACTTCCCTCTTGATTTTCGCTGGAACGCCCACAACAAAGGATTTGTCGGGGATCTTCATGGCCTCACTGACGACACAGCCGGCAGCGATAATACAATAGTCACCGATCTCGGTGTCATGCAGGAGCGTAGCATTCATACCGACAAGGACATTATTGCCGATCTGTTTGCAATTGATTGCCGCCGCATGGCCGATCTGGACATAATCGCCTATCGTGAGATCCTGCTCCGAGGTGTTGAGCGATCCGGCATGAAGCACGACATTATCCTCTACTGCCGTATTTCTGCCTATCGTAATTCTGCCGATATCCCCCCGAATAACCGCACCCGGCCATACGCTGCTGTACTCACCGATTACGACATCACCGATAATATAGGCCGCCTCGCTAATGAATGCCGATTCCGCTATCACTGGGCTCTTGCCGTTCAAACCGCGGATCAATGCCCCCCCTCAGGCTTTCACGCCTTTCTCAATGCGCTCGCCGATTTCCTTATCAATATTTTTCCAGTAGTCGAAAGCACGCGCCAGCACCGGTTCGGTGACGCCCTTCTTGAGGTGGCCCACCACGTTTGAAACCAGCCGGTCGCGCTGCGCATCATCCATGACCTCGCGGACCAGGGTGCCGGCCTGGCCGAAATCGTCGTCATCCTTGCGTTTAGTATAGGCAGCCCGGATGAAATCACCGCTGGCGCTCCATATGGCATCCTCCGGGTAACGTTTGCCGTCGGCCTGCGGACCGCCCTTTGAGTTCGGGGCATATACCGGATCGGTGACGTTATCAATCCGCATCCGTCCGCCTTTGCTATAGCTGTGCACCGGGGATTTCGGGCGGTTAACCGGAATCTGCTTGTAGTTGACCCCCAGGCGTGCGCGATGGGCATCGGCGTAGGAAACCAGGCGGGCAAGCAGCATCTTATCCGGGCTCGGACCGATCCCGGGCACAAGGTTGTTCGGCTCGAATGCCGCCTGCTCGATCTCTGCGTGGAAATCGGCCGGATTGCGGCTGAGGGTCAGCCGGCCGACTTCGTGCAGCGGATAGTCACTGTGCGGCCATACCTTGGTCAGGTCAAAGGGGTTGAACCGATAGGTTTTGGCCTCCTCAAAAGGCATGATCTGGACCTTGAGCGTCCAGCTTGGATGCTCCCCCCGCTTGATCGCATCGGAAAGGTCCCTGCGGTGGTAGTCCGGGTCCTCACCGGCCATCCGATCGGCCTCCTCATCAGTGAGAAAGTCGATGCCCTGGTCGGTTTCGAAGTGGTATTTCACCCAAAAGCGCTCGCCCTTGGCGTTGACCCACATATAGGTGTGGCTCGTATAGCCGTTCATATGCCGATAGCTCTTGGGCACGCCGCGGTCGCCCATCAGGATGGTAACCTGGTGGGCGGACTCGGGCGACAGGGTCCAGAAGTCCCACTGCATGTCATGGCAGCGCAGGCCGGTATCCGCGCGGCGCTTCTGCGAATGGATGAAGTGCTGGAACTTCATGGGATCGCGTATAAAAAACACCGGCGTGTTGTTGCCCACCATGTCATAGTTGCCCTCGGTGGTGTAGAACTTGAGCGCAAAACCGCGCACGTCCCGCCAAGTGTCCGGACTGCCCGCTTCCCCGGCTACCGTGGAGAACCTGGCCAGCACCTCGGTTTTCGTGCCCGGCTGGAACACGGCCGCCCGGGTGTAGGCGCTGACATCCCGGGTCACCTCGAAGTGTCCGAAGGCCCCTGAGCCTTTGGCATGGGGCTGGCGGTCCGGAATCATCTCCCGGTTGAAGTTGGCCATCTGCTCATTAAGATAGTGGTCCTGCAGCAGGATTGGGCCGTCGGGGCCGACGGTCAGCGAGTATTCGTCGCTGGCGACCGGGATGCCGGCATCCGTGGTGGTAAATGTTTGATCGTCTTTTGCCATTTTCGTTTCCCCTTTCCATTGATTGTTCAACCATATTTTCTTTATTAATAATTCTTATTGTTTAGCTGTCAAAAAAATATTTTTACCTAAATTGAGCGATTTTCAAGTTTGCCGCAGATACAAGGAAAATGATGTCGAGCGATAGGCGCCTATGCGAGACATCATTTGACGCAGTAGATGCGGTGAAATTGGAAATCCCGGAGGGGTTCAAATTTTTTGATTTAAAAAATGATCCAATATCCTAAAAATAAAATAAAAATTAAATCTTCAAAAAATTGAAACGCTCAATTTAGGTTTTACGGTGATCCGGACAGTTGGCAGTCATATTAGTGAAATCGGGGATACCTATCTCGAAAGATGCCTGTCAGAACAGGGATGACAGTTTTTGTGATAAAAATTCAGCCCGTTTGTGCTTGACGGCCCTTTTTAAATATTATACTATCTGCATAGTTACTTAATTAAATGGAGGCCTGATGATACCGGCAAATAAGGCGGCACGGATTTTTAAAGTGCTTTCCGTGGATACGCGCGTGCGGATGATCGAATTGCTAAAATCCCGCAGCCTGTGCGTAAACGCATTGTCCAGAGCACTTTCAATCTCACCGGCCGCGGTATCTCAGCACTTGCGCATTCTTCGGGATGCGGATGTCGTTATCGCAGAGAAACGCGGCTATTTTGTCCATTACCGGGTCAATGAAGAAACTCTGGCCGAATGGCAGCAAATCACCGGAAAAATTCTGCAACTAGCGCCGGGAAAGTAAAAAGATGAAGGTTTTAAATGATTTTGAGCCCCGCATTAACAATGCGGAGTTAAGAAAACACCTGTGCCTGAGTTCAGACAGCGAGGAGTGGAAAAAAGTACAGACGCTAATAGAGCGAGCCCTCCCGCTGATTAAGCCTAAATGCGTCTACAAGGCATGCTATATTAAACAAAAAAACAGTGATACAGTCGTCCTTGAGGGGATTAGTTTTAAAAGCCGGGTGCTGAGAAAAAATCTTGAAGCTGCGGAAAAAGCTTTTCCTTTTGTCGTCACAATCGGCGACGGGTTGGAGAAAGAAGCGAAGGCTGAAGCGGATTTCCTTGAACAGTATTATATGGACATCATCGGCAACGTGGTCCTCCAGGAGGTAATAAAGGATTTGCGCGCCCACCTACAGGACGAATACAGGCTGGAAAAATTATCCTATATGAGCGTGGGATCGCTTGAGGATTGGCCGATCCAGCAACAACAGCAGCTTTTTTCCCTGCTTGGCGATGTCTATCAGGCGATCGGTGTGCAGCTCGCCCCGAGCATGCTCATGCGCCCGACGAAATCTGAATCGGGTATATTTTTCCCCACTGAAGTTACCTTCCTAAACTGCCAATTGTGCCCACGGAAAGATTGCCCTTCCAGAAAAGCGGCCTTTGACAAGGAAATGGCCCGTGAATACGGCGTGCTGGGCGACTGAAAAATTAGATGTTTTTACAATCTCGTAAAAAGTCGATTTTAGGATGGCAAAGTAAAAAGTTCAAGCCCCAGTTAAGATCCGGAGGCGCGCAAAATCCCGAGGAATGCAGCGTACTTAGCTGTACGTAAAATTCCGAGGGACGGAAGCGCAACACAGATATTGGACTTTTTACGAAGCCATCAAATTTGGGTCTGGTAAAAAAATTCTCGCCATTGTCATTTCGAGCGGCAGCAAGAAATCTTTAACAAATAAGATTCCTCGTCACTGGCGTTCCTCGGAAAGACAGAATGGATATATGAATCAAAAGTGGTGGTCTCGGTCCCACCCTGTTGAATTAATAAAACCTAAACTGAGCGATTTTCAAGTTTGCCGCAGATACAAGGAAAATGATGTCGAGCTATAGGCGCCTATGCGAGACATCATTTGACGCAGTAGATGCGGTGAAATTGGAAATCGCTTAATTTGAATTTGACTTAGGTCAAGGCCATAGAAATATTTTTATGTAAAAAGAGAACAAACAGACGGAAAAAAATCTTAAAAAAAAAGGAGTCCCCCATGTTTTGTTTTCAATGTCAGGAAACCGCTAAAAATAAGGGATGTACAGTCAAAGGAGTTTGTGGAAAGCCAGAGAATACGGCTGATTTGCAGGATCTTCTCATCTATGTATGCAAAGGAATCTCAGTCTATGGCGTACAATTGAAAGCGCAGGGCACCGTGGATAAAGAGGCCGCCCACTTCATTTGCAAGGCGCTCTTTACCACCATTACCAATGTCGCATGGTCGGATGACGTGATTATCGATCGGATCAAGGAAGGCTTAAAGGTCCGGGAATCGGTAAAAGAAAAGCTTGGCGCCGCCATATCCGATACCCTTCCGGACTGCGCCACATGGTATGCGGATAATAAGGAGCAGATTCTTGCCAAGGCAAAATCCGATGGGGTTCGTATTACAGCGACAGAGAATGAGGATGCGCGATCCCTTCGGGAACTTTTGATTATCGGCATCAAGGGCATCGCCGCTTATGCCGATCACGCCGCCATCCTCGGCAAGGAAAGGGATGAAATTTACGGATTCCTGATGGAGGCCCTGGCCTCAACCACCAAAGACCTCTCAACCGATGAGATGATCAATATGGTCATGAAGGCGGGGGATACGGCCGTTAACACCATGGCGCTTCTGGATGAGGCCAATACCAGTGCCTACGGAAATCCCGAGATCACGGAGATCCACATCGGGGTGCGGAATAACCCCGGCATCCTGATCAGCGGCCATGATTTAAAAGATATGGAGGAGCTTTTAAAACAGACCGAGGGCACGGGCGTGGATGTCTACACACACGGGGAAATGCTGCCGGCCAACTGCTATCCGGAATTCAAGAAGTATGACCACTTCGTCGGCAACTACGGGGGATCGTGGTGGCATCAGAATAAGGAGTTTGAGTCCTTTAACGGCCCGCTCATCCTGACCACCAACTGCCTGATCCCCATCAAGAAAGACAACACCTACCTGGACCGGCTGTTTACCACCGGCGTGGTCAATTACGACGGCGCCGGGCACATTGCGGACCGCCCTGCCGGCGGGGCAAAGGATTTCTCCCCGGCGATCGAGATGGCGAAAAAATGCCAGCCGCCGGAGGTTATTGAATCCGGTAAAATCATGGGCGGATTTGCCCATAACCAAGTGCTGGCCCTGGCTGACAAGGTTGTTGAAGCGGTCAAGTCCGGCGCCATTAGGCGCTTTGTGGTCATGGCGGGCTGCGACGGCCGGCAGAAATCCCGCAGCTACTACACCGAGGTGGCCCAGAATCTGCCTAAAGACACGGTAATCCTGACCGCCGGCTGCGCCAAGTACCGCTACAACAAGCTGGACCTGGGCGATATCGGCGGCATCCCGCGGATACTGGATGCGGGCCAGTGCAACGACGCCTACTCCCTTGCCGTGATCGCGCTGAAATTAAAGGAGGCCTTTGGGCTGGACAATATTAACGAGCTGCCCATCTCTTATGATATTTCCTGGTATGAACAAAAAGCCGTGGCCGTACTTCTGGCGCTTTTGAGCCTTGGGGTTCAGGGTATCCGCTTAGGCCCCACCCTTCCGGCCTTTCTCTCACCCAATGTGGCCAACGTGCTCGTGGAAAAATTCGATATCAAGCCCATTGGAGAAGTTGAGGACGATATTGCCGCGATGATGGCCGGGAAATAAAAATTAAACCTTCAAAAAATTGAAACACTCAATTTAGGTTCGGGATATCGTGCTTCAAGACTTCCGGATAATAAAGAAGAGAAAAAGACACGCTATCCCCACACCTCTTGATGGGTAAGCGCCTGGCTGCGAGCAAAATTCTCTTCGCGTTCCGCGGCGAAATCGAGCAGGGGCTGGCGTGAAATTCATGGATTCCAACGCCCCCAACCCCACATTTTATTCTATTGGTTTATATTTTTGTATGTTATAGTTTTCCATATTGTCATTTCGAGCGGCAGCGAGAAATCTTTAACAAACAAGATTCCTCGTCGCTTTCGCTCCCCGGCATGGCAGAGAGTTAAGCTTCTGGAATAATAATATATATTTTCAAGCTACTTAGAAGATATTGGACTTTTTGCGCAGCCATCAATTCTTACTTGATAAAAATCTTACATGCTTGCAAACAAATACGTTAAAGCGCTGCTCCTGGTTGCCTTGGGGGTTATCATCGGTTTTCCGGTATTCAGCATGACCTATTACACCATGGTGCGCACCTCCACGCCCCAGTTCTGCGCCTCCTGCCACGAGATCGAATATGCCTACAATACGTGGAAAACATCCACCCATCATAACAACGCCCAGGGGTTTGTCGCGGACTGTATGGACTGCCACCTGCCGGCGCCCCATGATACGGTGGATTTTTTCTATACCAAGACCTTACATGGCATAAAGGATGTCATCGCCCATTTTGTTATGGATGAATACGATCATGAAAAAAACCGGGAAAAAGCCTACGCGTCTTTTGATAACGCCCAGTGTATGAAGTGCCATCGGAATATTCTCTATATTCCAGACAAACGGGGCGCCATGCTGGCCCACCGATCCCTGGTCTATGCCCGCCCCGGGATGGAAAAACGATGTGTGGACTGCCACCGGGATCTGGTTCACAATCCCACGCAGATGTATCAATACAAACAATATGAGCCTTTATAACCACCATAATAGGGAGGATGGCATGAAAAAAGGGGTTTGGTGCCTATTTTTACTGCTCGCATTTTTTCTAATATTCTCATCTCTAATAATGCCCGCAGAGGCTAAAGACAATATGGCCAAGGAAAAGGCGTTCCGGATCGAGCGGAGCATTCCGGATGCCGGCGTGGCATGCATCCAATGCCACAAGCGGGAGCATCCCGGCATTTTTGCAGACTGGGCGAACAGCGGCCATGCCAGTTCCAACATCACCTGTATCGACTGCCACAAGGCCCAAAAGCACGATCCGGATGTAGCCAAGGACCATTACAAGCAGTATGAAAAATCGGATACCGAATGGGGCCGGCCGGAATACCGCGTGCCGGTGGCCGGCGTGGTCACCCCCAAGGACTGCTCCCGGTGCCACCCGGATGAGGCCAAACAGTACAGCAAAAGCAAGCATGCCAACACCCTGGAGATCATCTGGAAAATCGATCCTTGGCTAAACGATGGGATGAACAGTGATATTGAGCGGGCCTCTGGCTGTTATTACTGCCACGGCTCGGTATTAAAAACCGAGGAGGGCAACCTGACTCCGGAGACGTGGCCCAATGTGGGCGTAGGGCGGCTCAACCTGGATAGCAGTAAAGGCTCCTGCACCCCCTGCCACACCCGGCACCGTTTTTCCATCATGGAGGCAAGAAAGCCTGAAGCCTGCGGTCAATGCCACCTGGGGCCGGATCATCCGCAGATTGAAATCTATATGGAATCCAAGCACGGCGATATTTACACGGCTTTCGGCGATCAGTATAACTGGGAGTCCGCCCCCGGCACCTGGTCGCCCGGCGTTGATTTCCGGGGGCCGACCTGCGCCTCCTGCCACATGTCCGGAGCCGGCTCAGTACGAACCACCCATGATGTGACCGAACGCCTGTCATGGGAGACACAAGCGCCTCTTACTGTAAGGCCTTCAGAATTCAAAGCATTTCCCGCCAAAACCAACTGGCAGGTTGAACGCGAAAAAATGCAGGAAGTCTGCATGCAGTGCCACGGGAAAAACTGGGTTACGGATCATTATGAAAAACTGGACCAGGTCATCGAGGAATACAACACGGCCTATTACCAACCGGCCAAACATATGCTGGACAAGCTCTACGAAAAGGGGCTGCTGGATCCAAACCGGTTTTTTGACGAGGCGCTGGAAAATGAATTTTATGAGCTCTGGCACCATGAGGGGCGTCGCGCACGCATGGGGGCAGCCATGATGGCTCCGGACTATGCCTGGTGGCACGGTTTTTATGAATGCAAGCAACGATATAACGCGTTTATGTCAGAAGCCAAGGCGCTTATCGAAGAAAATCGGAAGGCCCCCATATACGAAGACTACCCCAATGCTACGGGAACGACAAAGCGCCCTGAAAAAATCTTTGGGGAAGAATAGGCTGCCGAAATATGTTAGGCATCCACTCTGCCGACACGAATACGCGCACAAATATAGAGCGCCCGATGCGGTAAGTACGAGAGACCGCATCGGGCGCTGGGAAAAGATGGATTCTATCCTGCTTCAATCAACCATTCAACCGCTCTCCGGCAAATACCCTAGAACGAGAAGTTGATGACAGGGAAAAAGTCAAGGGGCTCATCGCACATTTTAAAGTTAAGCACACCAAGCTGAATGCCATCAAGATACTCCGTGTAGTTGATCGCCCCGATGGCCATGCCATTGGACTCCTGGGTGTAATTAATGGCCCCTATCTGCATGCCGCTGAATTCTTTCGCATAGTTATAGGCCCCCACTTGAAAACCGCCGCCGAATTCCCTGACCACATTGAGCGCGCTTAGCTGAAAGCCTTTGAAATCCTTTCCGACATAATTTACCGCGCCGAGCTGGATGCCATAGCCGGAGCCGCTAACCACATTTGCCGCGCCTAACTGAAAGCCTTTGAAATCCTTTCCAACGGTATTTGCCAAAGCCCCCAGCTGAAGGCCGGAACTGGCGCCACTGACGATATTTCCCGCGCTGAGCTGGCAGCCTTCAAAATCGTTGCATACCATATTGGTCAGACCGATCCCGGCGCCCTTCATATCGCCTTTGGTCCGGTTGCCAAGACCCAGATCAAAACCGGTCATATCATGATTCACCCCATAAAAAAGGTTAAAGCGAAACCCTTCGATGGAGCTGGCATCATCGAAAATCTGGGCGGGGTTATAAAGTGAAAAGTTAACGGGTTTGCCGTCTTCTTCTTCCTGGGCGACTACCGGCTGGGCAAAGCAAAAGGCCATCAAAGCTAACAACATCAAAAAAATAGATAGTTTTCTCATAATTTTCTCCTCCTGTGCTTGTGTGATTTGGTTTTATATAACAAACTGCCTTCCCGTTTAACCACTGATGGCGACTGTTGGGCCATTTAAACGGTATCTCGCATCATCGGGTATCCCTCGACACCCCGGTCTGCCGGCAACGCCCTAGTTGTGATACTACCTGCGTCTCTGTGCATACCCTTCATTACGAACTCGGATTTGGCATCACCCACTGAATATCCGTAAATAGCCTGTTTGCAATTTTGCCTGCCTTAAACACTTGACTATAAAGGCTTTTTTACATTAGAGAAGAGACAAAATCCGCTTAGCTCCCTTAGAATCTCACATTTATTTTTAAATCTAGTGCAGAAATCACACCTTGTCAATGATTTTTGGGGATTCCTCCCGGCAAACCATTGCAGCGCCTATCTATCGCCCAAAACATAACATTTTAATACATAAAATTTCAAAAAGTTATATTTTGACAATCTCGTAAAAAGTCGATTTTAGGATGGCAAAGTAAAAAGTTCAAGATCAAGGCGCGCAAAATCCCGAGGAATGCAGCGTACTTAGCTGTACGTGAAATTCCGAGGGTTGCAGCGCAACACAGATATTGGACTTTTTACGAAGCCATCATATTTTGCCGGCATATTTTTAAATTACATACTGCTGCCGGTCCAACTGGATCCTCGGGACCGCCGTTCAAAGGGCTAAAATTGGGCGTTGAAACGGCGATAGAGCGCATCCCTCCCCCCGGCACCAAACTGTTGATCCGGATAATGAACTACGTTTTATCGATACAATTAACAGACTAAAAGCCTTCCACCACAAAAAAACGGGTTGTCAATTGGTGGGAGAAATACTTAAAGCAGTTTGAATTTGTCGTCATTTATGTTATAAATACTACCCGTCTTAAATTGAATAATAGAATTTTTAGCACTATTTTTTGACAATCTCGTAAAAAGTCGATTTTGGGATGGCAAAGAAAAAAGTTCAAGATCAAGGCGTGCAAATCCCGAGGAATGCAGCGTACTTAGCTGTACGTGAAATTCCGGGGGGCGGAAGCGCAACACAGATATTGGACTTCTAAGTAACATCACATATTAGTTATGCGGGAACAAGCTTGAATCCTAATGATTTCGCTTGATTGGCAACCCGCTTTTGCAAACGCCGCTGATGTTCTTGTTCATGGTCAGCGAATATGGTTTCA
>JAGXLR010000002.1 GCA_018334555.1 Desulfobacterales bacterium | reverse complement strand
GACGAGGAATCTTGTTTGTTAAAGATTTCTCGCTGCCGCTCGAAATGACAAAATTGGATGAATCGTCTCAGTGCCTTCAAGCATACAGCAAAAGTTACTTTTAAGCTCAGTCCCGGGCCTCGGCCCGGGGGGGGGGTTACTTCTACTGCAAAAATACCGCACCAGCGGAATAAACCGCTTTTTACGAAGCCATCAAAAGAATAGAATTACAGGAGATAGAAGCGATGTATGAATGCGGCGATCTTCGAAAGGGACTAAAAATTGAGATCGACGGCGATCCTTACGTAATTGTGGAGTTCGAATTTGTTAAGCCCGGTAAAGGCCAGGCCCTTTACAAGTGCAAACTGAAAAATATGCTGACCGGTGCCCAGTTTGACCGGACCTACCGTTCCGGGGACAAATTCAAGCCGGCCAACCTGGAAGAACAGGAGATGGAGTTTCTCTATTTTGACGGTGAGCAATACTGCTTTATGAATACCTCCACATATGAACAGGAGTTTTTAACCGTGGAACAGGTGGGAGATACCACATCCAAACTGTTAAAAGAAAATACGAAATGTGATGTATTGCTGTTTGACGGCAGCCCCATCGGGGTCTCCCTGCCCAACTTTATCGATCTTCGGGTCACAAAGGCCGATCCCTGGGTAAAAGGGGACACGGCATCCGGCAGTTCAAAGCCGGCGATTCTTGAGACGGGCTATGAGGTTCAGGTGCCGCCGTTTATTGAAGAGGGCGAAAAGATCCGCATTGATACGCGGACAGGGCAATATGTAGAGCGGGTTAAGGAATAGCCGGCCGCTGGCGGCTATTTTGATCCGCCGGATGGATGATTTTTTCTTGACAGCGAAAAATTTGGTTTGTTAATGAATGAATCTTCATTCACTGAATGGATATTCATTTTCAAACAGGCGCTTAGCTGCCTGCCAGAATAGAGAGAGGTTTTACCATTTCGCGTCAGGAAAAAACGAATAAGGCCAACGGCAAGTATCAGCTGATATTGAATGCCGCTATCAAGGTGTTTGCCGAGCAGGGTTTTTATAAAGCCACCATATCGCAGGTCGCCCGGGAGGCCGGGGTCGCCGATGGCACCATATATATTTATTTCAAAAATAAAGCGGATATTCTGAATAATTTTTTCAGCCACAAAACCCGCCTGGTGTTTCAGCGCTTCCGGGAAACGGTGGAGAATGCGGATCATGCCGAGAGCAAGCTCAGAAACCTGATCCGACGGCACCTATCGGAATTTCAGCGGGACCGGAATATGGCGGTGGTCTTCCAGCGCGAGGCATTGCAGGCGCGCTATGTCGCCGATGAGTATATCAAAGATATCACCAAGATGTATCTCGATATACTGGAGGAAATCATTGTTCAGGGCCAGGCGGAGGGCCGGATTCGGAAAAACTTTCAAACCGGACTGGTTAAGCGCTTTATATTGGGAGCGGTCAATGAGGTGATCAATACATGGGTAACCGCCGGCGGCAAGTATGACCTGGTATCAATGGCGGATCCGTTGGTGGAGCTTTATTTGAATGGTATTGGACAGGATAAGCATATAAAACATTAACAACATTATTCTATTAAAAAGGAGAGACGGCATATGGCACAACAAATTGCGGACCGGCGGGATATTGATTTTGTCCTGCATGAACAATTCAAGGTCGGGGAGTTCAGCAAAAACGAAAAGTACGCTGAGTTCAATAAAAAGACGGTGGATCTGATCGTTTCCGAAGCGCGGAACCTGGCAGTAAAAGAGATCCTTCCCACCCTTAAGGAGGGCGATGAGCAGGGATGCCAGTTTGAAGGCGGAAAGGTTACAGTGCCGGAATCTTTTCATCGGGCCTATGAGCTGTTTAAAGAGGGTGAATGGCTGGCGACATCTGAAGATCCGGAATACGGCGGTCAGGGTATGCCGCAGACAGTTGCGATGGCGGCCGAAGAATACTTTAATGGCGCCAACTATGCATTTATGATGTATCCCGGCTTGACCCATGGAGCCGCCAAGCTGGTTGAGGCATTCGGAACGGACAAGCAAAAAGAACTCTTTCTTGAAAAAATGTTCAAAGGCGAATGGACCGGCACCATGCTTCTTACCGAGCCCAATGCCGGATCCGACGTCGGTGCCCTGGAAACAACGGCCAAACCCAATGGGGACGGCACCTATTCGCTTTCCGGTCAGAAGATTTTTATTTCCAGCGGTGAGCATGATTTGGCGGAAAACATCGTGCATCCGGTGCTTGCCCGGATTGAAGGGGCGCCTGCCGGCACCAAGGGGATCTCTCTGTTTCTGGTTCCCAAGTACCGCGTCAACGACGATGGCAGCCTAGGTGAATTCAATGACGTTGTCTGCGCCGGGATAGAGCATAAAATGGGGATCCACGGCAACACCACGGCCGTATTGAACCTGGGCGAGAAGGGCAACTGCATCGGGACGCTTTTGGGCGAAGAGAACAAGGGCATGCGGGCCATGTTTCTGATGATGAACGCCGCCCGTCTGCTTGTGGGGATGCAGGGGTATGCATGCGCTACGGCATCCTATATCAATGCGGTCAACTATGCCAAGGAGCGAATCCAGGGGCGCCATTTGCTGAAGATGATGGAAAAAGAGGCGCCGGGGGTTCCTATTATTCAGCATCCGGATATTCGCCGCCAGCTGCTGTATATGAAATCCCATATCGAAGGCATACGGAGCCTACTCTATTATGTGGCCTATTGTGAGGATTTAACCGTTCTCTCCGATTCGGAAGAGGATAAAGAGAAGTATCAGGGCCTGATCGACCTGCTGATTCCGGTGGCCAAGGGGTATGTGACGGACCGGGCGTTTGATATTTGTAACTACGGTATGCAGATATACGGCGGCTACGGCTATATCGCGGACTATCCCCAGGAACAGCTGATGCGGGACTGTCGGATCACCCAGATTTATGAGGGTACCAACGGCATCCAGGCAATGGATCTTCTCGGCCGGAAGCTGGGGATGAAAAAAGGCAAACTGGTGATGGACCTGATGGGTGAGATTACAAATACCGTCAATCAGGCCAAGAACACGGAAGGACTGGAAGATCAGGCGGCGAAGTTGGAAGAAGCGCTCAACAAGCTCGGTGAGGTGGCCATGCACATGGGCAAAACCGCCATGTCCGAGAAAATTATGGAGGCCTTTGCATTCGCCTATCCGTTCATGGAGGTCTGCGGTGATGTGATCCTTTCATGGATGCTCCTGTGGCGGGCAACCATCGCCAAAGAGGCGCTGGCCGGCAAGGCAAAGAAAAAAGACGTGCCCTTCTATGAAGGCCTGGTTAAAAGCTCCGAGTATTTTGCCTATACGGTCCTGCCGACGACACAGGGCAAAATGAATGCGATTCTGACGACAAACGGTGCGGCGGTCGATATTGACGAAGCCTCCTTTATCGGATAAATGAATCCATAAGCGCCGCTAATTAGCCGATCGATTCAGGGGGCTTCAGCCAATGGCAGGGGTCCCCTGAATTTTTTGAGGCCGGCCATATGTCTGCTGGTAAAACGGCGAACCGCCCAAGCTTGGCAATCTCGTAAAAAGTCGATTTTAGGATGGCAAAGTAAAAAGTTCAAGATCAAGGCGCGCAAAATCCCGAGGAATGCAGAGTACTTAGCTGTACGTGAAATTCCGAGGGATGGAAGCGCAACACAGATATTGGACTTTTTACGAAGCCATCAAGCTTAATTTTTTCTTGACTGAAAGGGTAATTTAAACTATGAATGAACGTTCATTCATAGGCTATTCGGATTATTATATATCGTCGATCTCGCAGAGGTGAGGGGCCGGAGCGATACGACGAGATGAAAGGAGAAGGAACGAACATTATGGAACCTTTATTGCAATCACCGGCGACGTTTGACGTATTCGGCATCCCCACCGTGATATTATCCGTATTGATCCCGGTGGTGGCTGTTGCGCTGTTTGCCTATATTATTGCCAAGCGGCTGGCACCCATTGTCAAGGCCAGGCCGGATTATCGGTTTGACCGACCGGTTGAGCGTATAAAAAATATTCTAAAAATCTGGCTGGCGCAATGGCGCCATCCCCGATATATGATAGCCGGAGTTTTGCATATCATTATTTTCTTCGGCTTTTTGATTCTGTCCGTCCGTTCAACGGAACTCGTTATTAAAGGAATTTCAGAGGGGTTCGTTTTCCCCGGACTGGATACCTTTTTGGGCGATATCTATTATACCCTGAAGGATTATGCGGCCACCGCCGTTTTTTTTGCTGTTGTTATCGCGGCGGTTCGGCGGGGCATCTTCAAACCGGAGCGATACCAGTATACAGAAGCCTATCCCCATGATCATACATGGGAGGCCCTGCTGGTATTGTTTTTTATCGCCGCCCTGATGGTTTCTGAAAGTCTTTTTGAGGCCTGCCACGTGGCCGCTCAGATTCAGGCCGGGGTTCAGCCCGATTTCCTGGCGCCCGCCACCTTGGGCTGGTTCTTCAAGAATCTGCTGGTGGATGAGTCCCATGCGATGCTGCAAAATCTGCATGTCATTTCCTATTATGTGCACGATTTGGTATTCTTTACCTTTTTGTGCTTTCTCCCCCTCGGCAAACATTTTCATGTCATTACCTCCATTTTCAATGTTTTCTTCATGCGCCTGGATAAGGGCAATATTCGGCCGGTTCGCTACGGCGTCAGTGAAGAACAGCTTGATGACCTGGAATCCTTTGGGGTCAAAAAATTTGAGGATTTTACCTGGAAGGATATTCTGGATTTCTATACATGTGCCGACTGCGGCCGGTGTGCGGATAATTGTCCCGCCAATACGGTGGGCCGCCCCCTGTCCCCGCGCTTTATTTCGTTGAAGGCAAGGGACTATGCATTTTCCCATTATCCGCTGATGGGTGAATTTCAATCCGGCGGCGCACTAATCGGGGATATCTTCAGCGAAGATGAGATCTGGTCCTGCACTACCTGCGGGGCATGCGAGCAGGAATGCCCGCTGGGGATTGAATACATCAACAAGATCGTGGATCTTCGCCGCGCCATGGTGGACGAGGGCAACGTGCCCCAGTCTCTGCAGAAACCCCTCCAGTCGCTTGAGAAACGGGGTAATCCTTACGGCAAGATGGAGAAAAAGCGTGCGGATTGGACCAAAGATCTGGAGGACTGTGACGTAAAGGTTCTTGAAAAAGGGGAAACGGCTGAAACCCTTTATTTCGTCGATAGTTGTACCTCCTATGACGACCGCATGCAGTCCGTGGCCCAGGCCAATGCAAGGATTCTTTGTGCCGCCGGCATCGACTTCGGTATCCTGGGCAAGGCGGAGAAAGACTCCGGCAACGAAATCAGGCGGTTCGGCGAAGAAATGCTTTTCCAGGATATAAAGGCCCACAATACGGAGGCGATTAAAAATTCCGGGGCCAAGCGGATTGTCACCGGCGATCCCCATGCCTTTAATGTGTTAAAAAACGAATATGCGGGGCTGCCGCCGGTTGAGCATATGAGCCAGGTGATCCTGCAGGCGGTCAAGTCCGGCAAGATCAAGCTCTCCGGGGTGACCGAAGAGGAAAAAGACAAGGTGTTTGTTTATCATGATCCCTGTTATTTGGGCCGTCATAACGAAATATATGAAGATCCCCGTGCGGCGATTGATTGTATTCCGGGGATCCGGCGTGTGGATATGCTCAGAAGCCGGGACCGCTCCTTTTGCTGCGGTGGCGGCGGCCTGATGCTTTTCTACGAACCCGTCGAGGACGAACGGATGGGCGTTAAACGGGTTCGGATGGCCCGGCAGGCGGGTGCCCAGGTTGTTGTCACCGCCTGTCCCTTCTGCCTGACCAATATCGAAGACGGTATCAAGGTGGCGGGCCTGGAAGGCAAAATGGAGGCGATTGATCTCGGCGAATTGATCGCCAGCCATATTATTACCTAAATTGAGCGATTTTCAAGTTTACCGCAGATACAAGGAAAATGATCTCGAGCGATAGTTGTCTATGCGAGACATCATTTGACGCAGTAGATGCGGTGAAATTGGAAATCCCGGAGGGCTTCAAATTTTTTGATCAAAAAACGATTCAATATCCTGAAAATAAGATAACAATTGACAATCTCGTAAAAAGTCGATTTTGGGATGGCAAAGAAAAAAGTTCAAGATCAAGGCGCGCAAATTCCGAGGAATGCAGCGTACTTAGCTGTACGTGAAATTCCGAGGAATGCAGCGCAACACAGATATTGGACTTTTTACGAAGCCATCAACAATTAAACCTCCAAAAAATTGAAACGCTCAATTTAGGTATTAAATAAGGAAACCATTAGGTATTGGCAGTTAGGTATAAAGAAGTCTGTTAACTTTTTTTAAACAGATAAGGTGGAGGAGAATATGGAAATTTTAGTATGCGTCAAGCGCGTTCCCGACACTGCTGAAAATGAGATTGAAATCAACAGCGAGGGGAACGACATCGAAAGAGACGACCTGGTGTACTCGGTCAATGAGTGGGACAACTACGCGGTTGAGGAAGCCATCCAGATCGTGGACAAAGTCGGCGGTTCTGTGACTGTCGTGACGGTCGGTGATGAAGAGTCGGAAGAGGTGCTGCGCCGGGAAATGGCAATGGGCGCACAAAACGGGCTTTTGTTGACCGACGACGGTTTTGAGGGCGCTGACGGCAAAGGCACTGCCTCAATCCTGGCCGCAGCGGTCAAGAAGGGCAACTATGACCTGATTCTGACCGGCGCCCAGGCTGATGACGGGGCTGCGGAAGTCGGCGGTATGCTGGCGGCCATGCTGGATTATCCCTATGCGTCGCTGGTCAACACCATTGAGACACAGGATGGGAAGCTCAAGGTCGGCCGAGAGGTCGAAGGCGGCAATCAGGATATGTATGAGATCGAGCTGCCCTGTGTTCTTTCAATCCAGACGGGTATCAATGAGCCCCGGTATGTCGGAATCCGCGGGATTCGAAAGGTCGCCTCCGTTGAAATTCCGGAATACGGTGCGTCAGACCTCGGCATTGACGCTTCAAGCGTCGGCGGTGATGCGGCAAAAGTCAAACGGATGGACTACTTTATGCCGGAAATGGGCGAAGGTGCAGAAATGCTCGAAGGAAGTACGGAAGAGATCATCGAAAAACTCATTGAATACTTGAAAGCCAAAGGAGGGTTGAAATAATGGCTGATATTTTTGCATATATCGAGCATAACCAGGGGGTCGCGGAGGATTCCGCGCTGGAATTGCTGACAGCTGCCAAAAAGATCTCCCCGGATGCAGCGGTGACTGCCATTGTCATGGGATCCGGCGGGGATTTGGACAAGGTTTGCAATGAGATGGCCGCCTCTTATAATGCGGTCTGGAAAATCGATAATGCCGCGTTCTCATTTCCGGATGCGGAAGCCGCGCGCAAGGCGCTGGTCAATATTTTGCCGGGCGATTGTGTCCTATTGGTCCCCCATGCCCACTTGGGGATGGATTTGAGCCCGGGCCTGTCGATTAAGATGGATTCCACTTTTATATCGGATATTGTCGATGTCGAAGGCCTGGACGGCAATACCCTGAAAGTGATCCGGCAGGAATTCGCCGGTCAGGTGAGCACGCATGTTCATGCGGATATCGCCAATGGTGCGGTGGTTAACGTGCGCCCGGGTGTCTTCCAGCCGGATGAGAGCAAGGCCGGCGGCGGCGAGGTCGTGGACAAGTCCGGCGATCTCGGTGATGTATCCGTAAAGCGCAAATACCTTGAAACGGTTGAAGCCGAAGCCGGCGAGGTGGATATCACCAAGTCAGAAGTCCTTGTATCGGTTGGGCGCGGTGTTGAAGAAGAGGACAACATCGAGACCATATTTGATCTGGCCGAAGCCATGGGCGCAGATGTCTCCTGTTCACGGCCGATTGTTGACGCCAAATGGCTGGAGAAACCGCGGCAGGTCGGAACTTCCGGCCAGACGGTCAAGCCCAAGGTCTATATGGCCCTTGGCATCAGCGGCTCGTTCCAGCACATGGGCGGGGTAAAGGGCAATCCGTTTATCGTGGCGGTTAACAAGAATCCCAAGGCCCCGATCTTTCAGGTAGCTGATGTTGGCGTGGAAGCCGACATCCTTGAGTTCGTGCCGGAACTGACCGAAAAAATCAAAGAGCTCTAATTTTTCCAGGATATTTTAGCAAACAAAAAAACCCCGGTTGCCGGATTATTCCGGCCCGGGGTGTTTTATTGAATAGACTTATTGATTTTGTTCCGTTTAAGTCCCTTCCTGCCAAGAGTTCAGGTACTCCACCTGCTCCGCCGTCATTTCGTCAATTTCAATCCCCATGGCCGTCAACTGAAGGGCGGCTATCTCATCGTCGATTTCTTCCGGAATCTGGATAACTTTGATGGGCATTTGGCCCTGATTCTTTACGCCATACTCACAGGAGAGGGCCTGACCGCAGAATGATGTCGACATGACCTCGCTGGGATGGCCTTCACCGGCCGCCAGGTTGATGAGCCTTCCGTCACCCAGCACAAATATCTTTTTGCCGTTTAGGGTATATTCGGCCATGAAGGGCCGGACCTGCTTGTGGGCGCTGGCCGCCTCATTAAGGGATTTCAGGTCAAGCTCTATGTCAAAATGGCCTGAATTGGCGAGTATGGCCCCATGCTTCATCTCCTTCATCATATCCAGCGAAATTGCATGTTTGTTTCCGGTCACCGTACAGAAAACATCCCCAATTTTTACCGCATCGGCTGTTTTCATCACGCGAAAGCCGTCATAGGCGGCCTGAAGCGCGCGGAAGCTGTCCACTTCCGTGACCACGACATTGGATCCGAGCCCCTTTGCCCGCTGAGCAACCCCTTTGCCGCAGGAGCCGTAGCCGAATACCACGAATGTTTTGCCGGAATAAAGCATGTTGGTTGCCCGCAGAATACCGTCCACGGTGGATTGGCCGGTGCCGTAGTAGTTGTCCACCAGGTGCTTGGTTTTATTGTCGTTTACTGCAATCATCGGATATTTTAGGGCACTATCCTTTTCCATGGCCCGCAGCCGAATAATGCCTGTTGTGGTCTCCTCGCAGCCGCATATGATGTTGCTGATCAAATCGGGGTGGTTTTTGTGAATCTCCGATACCAGATCACAGCCGTCGTCAATGGTAATATTGGGCTGGGTTTCAATAACATTGGTGATATAACGGTAGTAATCCTCGGTGGTCTCGCCCTTATAGGCCCATATCTTTACGCCCTCATCGGCAAGGGCGGCGGCCACATCGTCCTGGGTGGACAAAGGGTTGCAGCCGGTGATTGCAACGTCCGCGCCGCCTGCGATCAGGGTTCGGACCAGCACCCCGGTTTCCTTGGTCACGTGCAGGGCCAAACCGACCCGAATTCCTTTAAGGGGTTTTTCTTTTTCAAATCGTTTTCTCACTTCAAGCAGAGCGCCCATGTTGAGTTCTGCCAGCTCCATGTTGTTTCGTCCCTGACTGGCGTGTGACAGGTTTTTCACTTCATAAGTCTTGCCTGTGTCCATGCTCTTCTCCTTTTCTTGGTTGAATTGATCCAGTTGAATTCTGAATATGTTTTAAAAGCTATGATTGACAGCCGTTCTGATTTGCCTGAAGAGAAGGATCAACCGGAGTTTTTTTAATTCAAACATAATAAAATAACATGATATTTTCCTAAAATCAAATCCATGATGATCGATGGGCGGATAAAAATTCAGGCTAAGTTGTTTTCAAAGGTTTGATATGTTATGTTTAACCTAAATTGAGCGTTTCAATTTTTTGGAGGTTTAATTTTTATCTTATTTTTAGGATATTGAATCATTTTTTGATCAAAAAATTTGAAACGCTCAATTTAGGTTTAAATAAAATACAAGCCAAGGAATACATATATATGGGTGATCAAGCCAATCGGGTAATCTTCGAGGTGCCCGTCATCAAAGAATTGAACCAGACATATACGGTCGTCGATCTGCATTTTCATACCCGCTATTCGGATGGCGTCGATACCCCCCATGAGGTCGTCAGAAAAGCCAGGCGGCTGGGTATGGGGATTGCCATAACAGACCACAATACAATCTCCGGTGCCCTTGAGATGGCGCAGTATAAAGATGTTTTAAGCATCCCGGGCATCGAAATTACCTCCCGGGAGGGGGCCCATTTATTGGTCTATTTCTATGAGTTCAAAGCCCTTAAATACTTCTACGACAATGAGGTGAAGCCGTTTCTGGGCAAGGAGCTCATGTCCTCCATTATGCTCACTATGGAAGAAATTATTGGGCGGGCGCGAAAGTATGATGCCGTTGTCATATTTCCGCATCCGTATTGTGCCATGTATACCGGCGTATGCAACTCCATGTTTTCAAAATCCCGCCAAACCGAGCTGCTGGAGATGGTGGACGGCGTGGAGGCGATTAACGCCGGCAACCTCAAGAAATGGAATCTAAAGTGCACGGTCCTCGGATTTAATCTCAATAAAGCCATGACCGGGGGCAGTGACGGCCACAGCCTCTATCAGATGGGCAAAGCGGTTTCTTATGCCAAAACCCCCCGGGATCGGGTTGCATTTTTGGATGCGGTTTATGCCGGAGAGAACCGGGTCATTGGAAAAGAAATCGCGTTTATTCGCAAGGTCGCCTCAAATAGCGCAAAGCTTCGTACCAACCTGAGAAATTCGCCGGATATAATGGAGAAAAATGTGCGCTACAGCTATGCGATCATCAACCGCAAATCCCGCCAGGTTAAGGCCCGGATGCAGCGTCGCCTGTATAATCGCCGGATTCGCAAGAACGGCTCCTTTTAAACCTTTTTCCATCAGAAGTAAGGTGAAAACAGCCACATGAGCGCATCCCGGAATTTAATGATCAGGGGGCGCTGTTCGATATCAGAGCGCTGGATCGGCTGTGAGTGGCTGATGCGATGTTCAATGTGTTCGGCAATCGTCTGGGCGACATATTGATCGTAGATCTCCACGGATAGCTCAAAGTTTAAGCGGAAGCTTCTGGGGTCAAAATTGGCCGAGCCGATCTGGGCATACTGCTGGTCTATGACAAACAGCTTGGTGTGGACGAATGGCGGCGGTTGGTAATAGACCCTAACGCCCCAGTAAAGCAATTCCCAAAGCATGTTATTCGTCGCCCAATGAATAAACGGCAGGTTGTTTTTGGCCGGCAGGACGATTTTGACATCAATGCCTCTGAGCGCGGCGCTCTGAAGCGCGGAAATCATTTCAAGCGACGGCAGAAAGTAGGGCGTCATAATCAGCACCTGTTCCCGGGATGAAGAGATCGCCCCCAGGATAATCGTGGCCAGCTTATTTATTTCTTCATTGGGTCCGTCTGTAATCGCCCGGCAGATGGCCGGCCCGCATGGTGCCGGATTGTTCGGGCGCGGCGTTGCCATCTCTCCGGTACAGAACGTCCAGTCCTCCATAAATGATTGTTCAATCTGCATGACCACGGGCCCCTTGAGCCTGAAATGCATATCGATGACGCGGGCGCGATTGGTGATCCGGTCGGTCAGATGCCGGTCCCCGATATTCATCCCGCCGGTAAACGCCGTCTGTCCGTCCGCGATCAATATTTTTCGGTGATTTCGCAGGTTGATATGAATGTTGGGCGGCAGAATTCGCGGCGGAATGAACCGGGCCACCGCCACCCCTTGTTTTTTCAACAGGGTGCTGGCCCGCGGGAAATAATAATACTCCCCGACGCCGTCGATCAGCACCCGCACATCGAGGCCGCGTTTGGCCGCCCGGCCAAGGGCGTCGATGAATTGCCGGCCGGTTTTGTTCGTTTCAAAAATATAGGTGGTCATAAATACGTAGGATTCGGCCTGCTCAATGCTCTCGATCATTTCCGGATAGGCGGTTTCGCCGCCGGGCAGAAGGTCCACGCGGTTGCCGTCAACCAGCGGAAGACGGGTTACCTTGTCGGAAATACGAGCGATCTGGGCATACGAACGGGGCAGGTTCAGCTGGGACGCCATAATGGATACGTCAGAGGTGGCCTCCCGATAGCCCTCGCCTTCGATTGATACCGCGGAGCGTTTGTCCTCAAGTTTTTTCGCCCGGGTTTCCACCCGGTTGATACCGAAAAGGAAATACAAAAAGGCGCCTGCAAAGGGAAAAAACAGGCATACGGCGATCCAGCCCAGGGCCGAGGAGGGGGTGCGCTTATGAAGTAGCGCATGGCCGGCTGTAGTGAGCGCCAGCAGTATGTTGAGGGTCAGGAGAAACCCGTGCAGGATATTCATGGATGGCGGCCATTATAAATCATGCGTCGAAATCACCGGATCCCTTAAAATAAGCTCAATGGCGGTTATCGCGGTCTCTGCGGCTTCGGGAAACACATGGCCGATATTGCGGATATGGCGAAGGTTATCCGCGGTTCGCAGAATCAGCATCGCCTGGTCGCCTTCGGCCATCCCCGAGATCTCAAGCACTTTCTCCCAGGGCGCGCCCCTTGCCCATAGGTAAAGCGTCAGTGCGGGCAGAAAATACAGATCGGGGGCCTCAAAACCGCTTCTCATCAGTTCGATCGAAAACGGGTTAAGCCCCTTGTTTACCAGTTCGTAGCGCTTTAAGAGGGACTTGGGAATCTCAGCATCCGGAATCGACTCATCGTCAGTTTCCCGCTCATTGACAAAGGAGGCCATAATGCCGGCCAGAATCGCCGGGTCGGTGTGGGGGAACAGGCCCCGGCGGAAACCCTCGGCCACCATCAAGGGGTGATCGATCCGCAATTGGGAGGCCCAGCGCCCGTCCTCCGTCAACCGATCATCTTCTGTAACATACTCTTTTTCTTTTAAAAAGTCAAGATGCCGGAGGAACTCGTGCCATAGAATATCCGGATCATCGCCGAAGATCGCCCTGAATTTCTTTTTGCGCCCCTTAGTGGTCAAAAGATAGGTGGCAAAGGATTTTTCCAGCAGCACCCGGGCTTCTTCCGGCGTATGGGACAAAAGCAGGTTCAGGACCATGGAGAAGTTGATTTTAATCTGGCTGTAGACATCGGAGGCCGGCGCATGAAAAAGTTTCGCCATCAACCGGATGTCCATGAATCTGCCGGGGATCAGAACCGCGAATCCGATGTTGTCCATACCGCGGCGGCCGGCACGGCCGGTCATCTGGTGGAATTCCGTGGGGGTGAGGGGGACAAACTCACGGCCGTTGAACCGGTCCGAATTCAGAAACATGATGGTTCTGGCGGGAAAATTCACGCCGGCCGCCACCGTTGAGGTGGCGAATACCGCATCCAGAAGCCCCTCGGTCATAAGGGTCTCGATTAAAAGCTTCCACGCCGGGAGCTGGCCGCTGTGGTGGGCTGCTACCCCGACGTGCCTCAGCTCGTTCATCTGCTTATGATCCGCAATATGCGGGGTGTCGGCAATCAGCGCGTCAATGCGTCGGCATCGCTTCTCCTTGCGCTCGGGGGAGTCGTTGACCGCCGCCTTGGGGCACAGCCGTAGGGCGTTGTCGCAGTCGGCGCGGGATTTTAAAAAGAATATGGCCGGCAGCAGACGGTATTTGTTCAACACCCGGAGGATCTCCCCCATCTTCGGCAGCTGGTGAAACTGCCGGAACCGGAGGGCCTGCTTGTTGTTGACGTACTTAAGGACCTTTTTATAGAGCATTTGGCTCGTTTTTTTGGACTTTTGGCCGGATAAAAGCGGAAACAGTGTCCCAGAGGGGTGCAGGAACAGCGGGTACAATGGCACGGGCCGCCGCGTCTCCTCAACTACGTAGCAGGTCCGGCCCCGGATGGACTCCAGCCAGCCGGCGATTCGGCCGGCGTTGCCGATGGTAGCGGAGAGCAGCAGCATGGGGATCCGCACGGGCAGATAGATCATCGTCTCTTCCCATACGACCCCCCGATCCTCATCGCCCAGATAGTGGGCCTCGTCAAGGATGACAAAATCGGTGTCCAGGTCTTCGCCCCGATGCATGGCGTCATAGAGCTGGTTTCGCAGTATCTCTGTGGTGCCAACGGTTATGGGGGCATCGACATTTTCCTTGCGGTCGCCGGTAAGGATGCCGATGTTCTTATCGCCGAATATTCCGGCAAATTCGTTGTATTTGGAGTTGGTCAACGCTTTTAAGGGGGAAGCATACCAGGCTTTCCCTTGCTGCGCCAATGTTTGCCGGATAGCCTGTTCGGCGATCCACGTTTTACCCGCTCCGGTTGGGGCGGTAACCAGGCAGTCGCCGTACTGGATAACTTCAAGCGCCTTTTCCTGGAAAGGATCCGGCTTAAACGGCTTTTGTTCCGGCACCCCAATGGAGGCGAATATTTTTTTAAGCCGTTCATCCGAGCCCGGTTTCAGTTTTCCGGCGGCAGGCCTTTTTTTGCCTTTGTAGGGTTTATTTGGGGGTCTTCCTTTGGGTTCAGTCATTAAAGCGCTTTACCATTTCAATTACTTTTTTTTTGGATTCCGAGGCCACATCATAAGGGGAGATGCCGTTTAAATCCGCTTCAATCAGGGGGTCGTCATAGGGCAGAAACCCCAAAAAATCAAAGTCCGGGAGGTAGGTCTTAAGATAATCCTCGTCCTTCTTGCTGCGGATTTTGTTGCCGACAAGGGAGATGGCATCCAGGCCGATTTCCCCGGCCAGGGACCGAATATGGGTCGCCGTGTCAATGCTTCGCCGCCCCGGTTCCACCACAACCATCAGCCTGTCGACCGACTTGGCGGTGGCGCGTCCGAGATGCTCAATACCGGCTTCCATATCCATGATTACCATCTCATCTCTTGACAGCACGATATGCGTGATCAGGGCTCTGAGCAGGGCCGATTCCGGGCAAATGCATCCGCCGCCGCCTTTTGGCACACCGCCCAGTCGCATGAGTTTAATGTTTTCAAATTTTGCCGAGAGCGCGTCCGGCAGATCATCCACCTTGGGATTTAATTTAAAAAAGGCGCCGACCGCCCCCGGTTTGGCCTCGGTGCGCTCGTAAACGAGGTTTTTCATCTCCGAGATCGGGGTTATCGAGGCCGCATCGGTTATCCCCACTGCGGATGCGAGGTTGGCATCCGGATCCGCATCAATGGCCAGAACTTTTTTGTTGTTTTCATTGAATGCCCGGATCATCAGGGCTGCAAATGTTGTTTTACCGACGCCGCCTTTGCCGCTGATCGCAACTTTCATAGTAAACGTATCCTTTCGTAGATCCTTTTTCTCTAGCCCTACCAATAATTAGGATTGATTTTGAAATTTCAAATCTATATCATCTTAACCATCGTGTAGCAAGAAGATAATCAATTATTTAAATATATTAAATGGATCCAAGGTTCTAATGGCAGACAATCAAACCTCCAATGAGGCCGGCGGCATACCTGCAATACCGGAAATAATGGCCCCGGCCGGCAGCAAAGCATCGTTTCTCGCCGCCCTGGCGGCGCGTGCGGATGCCGTTTACTGCGGCTTGAAGCAGTTTTCCGCCCGGATGGCGGCGGAGAATTTTACCATACCGGAGCTGGCCCGGCTATCAGCGCTTGCCCATGAGCGCAATACGGCGATCTATGTCGCCATCAATACGCTGGTCAAGCCGGATGAGCTAGATGATGCCGGCAGGCTGCTCGACCAGTTAAACCGGTACGTGTCCCCGGACGGCCTGATCATTCAGGATCCGGCGGTTTTATCGCTTGCCCGGCAGGTCGGTTACAGGGGAGGGATCCACCTTTCCACGATCGCCAACGTGAGTTTTCCGGCCGCCCTGGATATTGTCCGGGAAATGCCGGAGATAACCCGGGTCGTCCTGCCGCGGGAGCTTACCGTTGATGAAATCAAGTCCATGGCGGAGAAATGTCCAGCCAATCTTTCACTTGAAGTATTTGTCCACGGGGCTTTATGCTATGCGGTCTCCGGCAGGTGCTACTGGAGCAGTTATCTCGGGGGAAAAAGCGGCCTGCGGGGGCGCTGCGTACAGCCCTGCCGCCGGATTTACGAGCAGAACGGCGGTCGCCGGCGGTTTTTTTCCTGCCGGGACCTTTGGCTGGATGTATTGACCAAACTGCTCGTGGCTATTCCCCAGGTTTCGGCTTTAAAGATCGAGGGCCGGAAAAAGGGGCCGCACTATGTTTATTACACCACTTCCGCATACCGGCTAATACGGGATCAACCAGACGACCGGGAGGCAAAAAAAACGGCCGCCGAATACCTCGATTATGCATTGGGCCGAAAGGGCACCCATTTCTATTTTCTTCCCCAGCGGCCGTTTTCGCCGATTGATGTCGAGGATCACACCGGTTCCGGCCTGCTTGCCGGAAAAATCCAGGGGCCGAACAAAAAGCCATACCTGGAGCCCCGAATGGCCCTGTTCAACAATGATATGCTGCGGATCGGCTATGAAGACGATCCATGGCATCGGATCTATCGGGTCAAAAAAAATGTGCCGAAAAAGGGCAATCTGTATTTGAATTTTCAGGAAAAGGATCGCCCCCGGAACGGCGCCCCGGTTTTTTTGATTGATCGCCGGGAGGGCGAACTCGACAGGGGCATGGGGGCCCTTGAAAAACGACTGAATCAGCTGGCGTTGCCCGAGGCCAAAAACAGCCGGTTCCGGGCGGATCGTCCCCAGCGGGCCATCAAGCAGTTTCAGCCGTTTGAGATGACCGTCTATCGAGAGCTGCCCGAGAAGGTCGGCGACCAGCAGAAGTCCATCGGTCTGTGGTTGTCTGAGGAGACGGCGCCCGTCAAAACGGCAAAGGATTTCTATACCTGGTACTGGCTGCCGCCGGTCATCTGGCCGGATGAAGAGGCGGCATTTTCCCGTTTGATTGATCGGGTTCTCGTAAATCGTTGCCGCAATTTTGTCCTGAACGCCCCCTGGCAGATTGCGCTGTTTCCAGACGATCCCCAACTGCACCTGTGGGCCGGTCCGTTTTGCAACATCGCCAATGACCTGGCGGTTGAAATGCTTTCTTTCATGGGATTCTCAGGCGTCATCGTAAGCCCGGAGCTTGGAAAGACCGATTATACAAAGTTGCCAGCTAAAAGCCCCCTGCCCGTTGGCATTGTTGTAACGGGCAACTGGCCGCTTTGTATCTCCCGCAATATCTCCGATGCCATTGATCCGGAAACGCCGTTCGTCAGCCCCAAAGGCGAGCAGGCATGGATCCGCAGGTATGGGGCCAATTGCTGGATATACCCCAATTGGCCGATCAATTTGACCTCGGTGCAGGACCAGTTAAAAAGAATCGGGTACCGGCTATTTATTCACCTAAAAGAGCCGGTGCCGGATGCCGTCCGGATAAAGAAACGCCAGGGCCTGTGGAACTGGAATATCGGTCTGAAATAATTTTTTATCCGAAGAGGGAGCATTTGTTTATGCGTATATCCCGTTTATCGATGCTCAGCGTGTTTTCTGTCTTGCTGCTGTGGATGGCCGGATGCGTCAGCGGGTATAATCCGGTTACCGGCGAAAATCGGTTTTATGCCTACTCCTGGGAGGACGAGCGGGAAATTGGGGCGGAAACGGACAGGGAGATCACGGCGCAGTACGGTGTGTATCCGGACAGGTCGCTACAGGCCTATGTCGATCATGTGGGCCAGGCGGTTTTGCAGGAAAGTGACCTTCGATCCCCGGCGGCGCCGGCGAAGTTCCGAAATAGCCCGTTCACCTTCCGGGTGCTTGACAGCCCGGTGGTTAATGCGTTTGCGTTGCCCGGAGGCTATATCTATATTACGCGCGGCCTTCTGGCGTATCTTCAGAACGAAGCCCAGCTGGCCGTTGTATTGGGCCATGAAATTGGCCACGTGGCCGCGCGCCACTCTTCCCGCCGGGTCCTTAAATCCAGGATCGGTCAGGTAGGGCTTCTGGCGGGTTCGGTTATCGGCTCCCATGTTTTTGAGAGCCCGCAGCTCACGAAGCAGGTGGTTAATCTAAGCGGTACGGCGATGCAGTTATTGTTTCTCAAATACAGCCGCGACGATGAGCGTCAGGCCGACCGCCTCGGCGTCGAATATGCCGGAAATGCCGGCTATAGCGCGGGCGAAGCCTCCGGATTTTTTCAGACGCTTAATCGTATGTCTGAGCGGCAGGGCCAGACGCTTCCGAGCTGGCAGTCGACCCATCCGGATCCCGGGCAAAGGGAGCAGAAGGTCGTTGAGCTGGCCGAGGATTTGTCGTCCACCACCCAAATGACGAGGGTTCGTTCTGAAGCGTATCTTTCTCATATCGACGGACTGGTTTTCGGCGAGGATCCGCGGGAGGGGTATACCGAGGACGGCGTTTTTTATCACCCTGAGATGCACTTCAAATTCAGCGTGCCCGCCGGTTGGTCGGTTCAGAATCAGAAGACCATGGTGGCGTTTGGATCGCCGAATGGGGCTGCGGCGATAACCTTTCAGCTCGCACAGGCGAATACGGCCGAGCAGGCGGCCCGGCAGTTCAGCGAATCTCAGGGTGTTGAGGTAAAGGATGCCGGTCAAACTGACGTCCACGGTCATCCCGCTTACGCGATGACCGCCGTGGCAAAAACACAGCAGGGGGTTGTCGGCATCAGACAGTATTTTATCGAGCATAGGGACCATGTGTTTGCTTTCACCGGCTACACGGGCCTGCAAAACTATGCGAACATGCGGGCCATATTCGAGCAAACGCTCCGCTCATTTGCCACCCTGAAGGATCCGAAGAAGATTGACGTGTCGCCGCTGCGTCTCAATCTCGTCACGCTTGAGCGTGCCGCAGAGTTCAGGACATTCGTCGCCTCACTTCCCGAAGGCGTGACGGCCGCAGACGTCGCTTTGCTCAATCAGACGAGGCTTGACGCCGCTTTGGACGCCGGGCGCAAGCTTAAACTGCCGGCCCCCTAGCTGGTGCGCGCATGCTGATACCGCCGTCCATGATTCGATCTGTGTGTCGTTATTTCATATCCGGTTCGGTTTGTCCGCTTCCGGTTATCGCGGGCCCGTCCTTTCCGCAAAAGGCGGCTCCGGCGTGCGATAGGTACGATCGGCCAATTTTTGGGGGCTGACACACGATATGCGACTTATTGCTCTGGCCTATCTGGCGCACTTCCTTCGCCATGGTATGGTTTTCCCCCTGATTCCTTTGTTTGCCCAAAGGATGGTCGATTCCGACATAATGATCGGGGCTGCCGTCGGGGGCTTTAGCCTGTTGTCCCTTTTATTGGCCCTGCCGATGGGGAGTCTGAGCGATCGGCTGAGTGCCAGGAGCCTGCTCCTGTTAAGCGCCTTTTTCAATCTTGTCTACAGCCTGTTGCTTATAGTGGCGCATAATATCTGGATGCTCATTTCGGCCCAGATGATCGGTGGGCTTGGCTTCCTGCTGCTGATCATTTCCAGCCAGACGTGGGTCAGCGAGCATGCGGAAAAAGGCATGCGGGAGCGGGGCTTTGGATTCCTGTCCCTGGCCGCCGCCGTGGGGCAGACCATAGGGCCTTTTCTGGGCGGGTTCATACTTTCCCGTACCTCCTTTACGGCGGTTTTCAGCCTGGCGGTGCTCTTCTGCCTTCCGGGATTTTCCGCGGCAGGCCTTCGAGATGAGAACAGGGGCAGGAAAAAAGTCAGCGCACGGGAGAGGGGGCGTCTCAGAAAGCTTTTGATCGGTCTTGCTGCGGACCCGAAAATGTGTGTCGTGCTCATTTTGACCTTTGTTGCCGTATTCGCTGCAAACCTGCGCAGCTCTTTTGTGCCCGTGCTGTTCAAGGCCCAAGGAATGGATGAGGGCACGATCGGCCTTCTGCTCTCCCTGTTCGCCCTGTCCATGACCCTGGTGCGGCTTGTCATCGGACGCGTCATGGGAGTGGTATCCCGCAAGGGGCTGTTCGGGCTCGCCCTGGCCCTCATCTTCGTGGCTACTGCTGCCCTGCCGTCAATATCCCGGGTTTATATCTCAGCCGGCGTTATGCTTTTATTCGGAATGGGCTTCGGCATCTCCCAACCCCTGTCCATGGTCATGGTCTCAGACAGGGCCGGAGAAACGTCGGGCCTGGCTATGGGGGCGCGTTTCTTCGTCATCACGCTGGCCACGATGTTTAGTCCGCTCCTTACCGGTCTCGTGGTTGAAGGCTTTGGGCTGGCGGCCGCTTTCTATTGTGTGGCCGGTATGCTTCTCGCGGCCGGCGTCCTGATCCGGCTGGTTGCAGCCAACAAGCCATAGGCAAAGATGCGCCGGCCGTTAGCTCGTCCATCCGGGGTTTCTGGAGACGGCATCCGCGACCGTATCCTGCAGCCAAGCCTCATCCAGGCCGGATTCAAGATAAAAAGTGGGCCTGAGGAGGCTGTCATTTTGTGCAATCATTGCCTTTTGCCGGGCGGTCTCAGCCAACGGCGTCGATGGATAGATACGAATGCCGGCAGTCAGTTTGACTGTTTCGAGCTCCAGGGACTCGGCGAATCGGATGCTTTCAAGGACGCTTTGCCGGGTTTCGCAAGGGCCTCCAAGGAGAATGAAGCCCATGCGTTCGATGCCATGCCGGTAGAGAGCCTCTGACAATCGACGGACGTCTTCTTTGCCGTATTTTTTATTCATGGCCGAAAGCACCCGTTCGTTGGCGCTTTCAAAACCTACGCTGGCCGCCTGGCATCCGGCCAGGGCCATTTTTTCGATCAGCGCCTCATCTATGCGGGCGGGGTAGATGCTGCTCTGCCAACTAATGTCCAGTCCCGCCTCGATAATTCCGTCACACAGGGCCATGGCATATGAGCGGGGAAAATTGAATGTGTTGTCCACGAAAAAAAACCGCTTGAACCCGCTTTCTACGAACAGCCGCAGGTTGTCCACAGCGATCCTGGGCGAATGACGCCGCATTTTTCGGCCTTCTATGGCCGGCGTCGAGCAATAGCTGCAGTTCATCGGGCATCCCCGCCTGGTTTGAAACGGAACCATCAGGTCCTGGTAGCCCCCATCCAAAGGGGCGTCCAGGTGGGCCAGGGGGTCTGGCATTGGATAGGCATCGAGCTGCTGATTGAGAAAAGGGGGCGCCATACGACCCCTGTCAGGCGTCCACAGACCGTTTAACCCCTCGAAGGCGGCATCCTCTTCTATGCGCCGGATTAATTCGCCTGTCCCCCACTCCCCCTCCCCCTGGATTCCGAAGTCGGCCTCCAGGTAATCGAGCGCCGATTGGGGGAATATGCTGTAGCCCGGGCCGCCCAGGACGATCGGCGCTGCGGAGTGGGAACGGCATTCAGCGATCACCGGCTTTATCTGCGAGAGCAGAAATTGGGGCGCACCCATGTTCTGATCATCGATATTTCGAACAGAGATACCGATGATATCCGGTACAAAGGCTTTAAGTGCCGGGGTTAAAAAACGGGATACATGCCCCGGCTGCATCAGGTTCACCACACGGATGTTGTGGCCGGCATGTTCGAGGGCTGCCGCCACACAGGCCATTCCCACCGGCAGAACGGACATATTGACCTGAACCAGGTTGGCTGAAACCATCAATACCCGCATTGTAAATTCCTTATCTTATATCCAATGACCCCTCATTCAGGGAAAAAATAGGGCTATCCCGGTCTGACTGACAGGTTCTTATTTAAACCTAAAAACACTTTTATTCTATATCTTCAAAAATATTTTTCAACAGCGCTCATGGCATCTATTCTTTTAAAAGCGCCTGATAATTTGGGGGCGGGAGAACTCGTTTGGGAGTTGGAAGCGGTATAATAATGACGGGGCCTTTCCCCCTAGTGAGCCGGGGTTAGCACCAACCGGAACCCGGTATAGATGTTTTCATAGCTGGGAAGGAGGGAGAAGCGGCAGGCTGAACGGCAAAATCTGGCGTTTTGGTTCCAGCTGCCCCCGCGAAGCACACGATAAGTGCCGTATGAAGGGCCTTTAGGATTTCTGAGCGAATAGGTGGGATAATCGGCAAACCAGTCCTGGCACCATTCCCAGACATTGCCGTGCATATCATACAAATCCCAGGCGTTGGCCTGTTTTTGCCCTACGGGATGCGTCTTGTTATTTGAATTGCCGTAATACCAACCCATGGCATCCAGGTTGGGGTCGATGTTACAGCTGGTCCCGGTGATTTTCCCATTGGCAAACGCCGTTGTGCTGCCCGCACGACAGGCATATTCCCATTCGGCCTCTGTCGGCAGTCGATAGGTGCCTTCGCCCATATCATTTAGCACATCAATAAAATCCTGCGCATCAAACCAGGAAACCGTTTCTACGGGGCAGCGCCTCCCGCAATCGTCGAAATATGACGGGTTATTGCCCATCACCGCCTGCCACTGCGCCTGCGTCACCTCGGTGGTCTGCATGTAGTATCCCTGCTCCAATATCACCTCATGCCGGCGCTCATTATCACTTCGGCAGGGCTTATACCAAGGGCTGCCCATCATAAACTCGCCGGGTTCAATGTGGACAAACGCCATGCCCAGGCGGTTGGTAATCATATCCGGGTTTTGTTGTTCGGTTATATGGACTTTTACCGTATCATAATGAGCCTGATCTAAATCCAACGAACCATCCATAACCGTATCCACGCCGAAATAGATTGTATAGACCCCGGCAGGCAGTGGCGCATCTAAGACATTGAATCCAACAAAATCGAACAAAGGGCCTTGATGACCGTATTCAGCCCCAAACGCCCAGGCGCCGTCTTCTGCCTGATAGTGGTACCATCCAAACGGGGTGTTCGCCAACAGCCACCAATCCGCATTACCCCCTCTAAAATCCCCGTCAGACAGCCCTATTGTGAGGAGTAGCTTGTCCGCCGGGGTGATATTTATAAAATCTGACTGATTATTGGCTTTTATGTCGGGAGCAATTTCGGCGCCACAAACCCTGCAAACGCTATCTGCGTCCGTATCCTGACGGCCCCCTTCCGCTCGGACGCTATTGAGATCATTGTTTTGGGGCGGCGGATTCGGCCGCTCCCAATCAGCCTCGGCAAATTCCGGGGGCATGGCAAAAAGAGCCATCGATAGGATAACAAAAATGTATAATTTAAATTTCCCCATACCCGTTCTCGCCCCGTGGGCTCGGCGTAAGCCAAATGAAACCGATGGGCCATTCCGTCAGGCAGCTCTTAAAAACTATGAAAAAATTATAGTACACCTTTTTGGGGACGTATTGTCAAGCCTCTTATGGCAATGCCGGCGGTCATATAACGCAGATCCCCCTTTGGACCGTTTCGTAATAGGGCCCCATTGTTTCCACTTGTTACCGCTTCGGCGCTATGCAATACGAATTGACAAGATTGGGGTGGCCGTCGTAAGTTCAAAAATAGGTCTTCGTTGCCGCGTAACCGCTTATTCTTTCGTCGTATGGCATTTTTCCAGTGATCCGACAAGGAATCGGCCCGATTCATTCGACAGAGCGACTTATGGGATCAAACAAATACGGCAAAATTTTGAAAAGCCCGATTGGCTTGATGCTTATAACGGCTATAGTATATTCTACGTATATTTTTATCTACTTTAGCTTGAATCAATACAGTCCAAGTGCATTTTTATGGCTTGGAGAGGATTTCGTCCAAAAAGGATCCCTCTCATCCCATTCTGTCGAAAAAATAAGTAAAAATGGCTATGACGGTCAGTTTTTTTATCGCTTGGCGTTAGAGCCTTTGACCAACAAAAAAACTGATTTCGGCATAACGATCGATAATCCCCCCTATAGGCAGCAAAGAATACTTTATCCTTTATTGGTCTGGTCGCTGGCAGGCGGCAATCCCTCATCCACTGTATTTTTCATGGTATTGATCAATTTTTTATCAATTTGCGGCCTTACCTTTTTCGGTGCGAGGCTGCTTGACAAGTTAAAGAGCGATATGTACGGGGTCCTTTTTATCTCTTTTTATCCGGGATTCGCTATATCGATTACCCGTGGCCTCTGTGAGCCGCTGGCTATTTTTTTTGTATTCCTATGCTTTTATTCATTTTTAAAAAGAGAATGCTTTATCTCGTCGATTACCCTGGCTTTGGCTGTATTAACGAAAGAAACCACTCTTCTGATAGCTGTCGGTGCCGGATTAGTTTGGCTTAGCAGCAAAACAAGAAAAGAAAACCCTGCGGCGGATCAAATCCCAGCCTTTTTCTTTATCATACCCGGCCTGATCTATTTGGCCTGGCAGCTCTATCTGTTTCAAATCTGGGGAACTGTTCCTGTGCTGGCCGCTGCTAATGTGGGCATGCCTTTTATCGGAATGCTCTCGTCTTTCTCATCCTTGCTGTCTTTTAAAGACATCGGCCATTTTATTTATCTGATAGAAATCATCTGGATTTTTATTTTCGGGGGCTACTGTCTATTCCAATTATCTGACGGCTACCGGCTATTTTCTATCCCATGGATGCTTTACGCCATATTGGCGCTTATGCTGGGAACGGATATTTGGGATAACCATCCCGGATTTTATCGGGCGCTGTTTGAACTTCATATGCTCGGCATCTTAATTGTCATGCGCTCCGGTTCACGGCTCAAATACTACTTCCTTTCGCTCTGGCCTGTCTTCTGGCTTGTTGCGTCATCTTGTGAGATCTATATACAAAGCAGCGTGCCTTTTATACCTGGATAAACTTTTCTCTAAATTGAGCGTTTCATTTTTTTGAAGGTTTAATTTTGACAATCTCGTAAAAAGTCGATTTTGGGATGGCAAAGAAAAAAGTTCAAGCCCCGGTTAAGATCCGGGGGCGCGCAAATTCCGAGGAATGCAGCGCCACACAGATATTGGACTTTTTACGAAGCCATCAATTTTTATTTTATTTTTAGGATATTGAATCATTTTTTAAATCAAAAAATTTGAAACCCTCCGGGATTTCCAATTTCACCGCATCTACTGCGTCAAATGATGTCTCGCATAGGCGCCTATCGCCCGGACATCATTTTCCTTGTATCTGCGGTAAACTTAAAAATCGCTTGTCAAGCGACAATTATTTTTGAAGTCCGCCTGTTCCGGAGGATAGGGCCATGCTTACGCGTTCCCATGCTTTGTTACTTACTCTTTTACTCGTTCCCACGCTTTACTCGTTACTCGTTCCCACGCTTTGCGTGGGAATCGTTCGTTATTCGTTATCCGTTACTCGTTATTCGTCGTTACTCGTTACTCGTTACTCGTTCCCACGCTTTGCGTGGGAACGCATTCCGGACGCTTCGCGTCCTTCTCTCAGCAACCAACATCCTAAGGAAAAAGAAAAATGGGTAGGAGCCGTTACAAAATTATTGAAATGAACAGGCCCCATTTTGTCACCTGTACGACGATCCAATGGCTGCCGTTGTTCAGCAGCCCCACGGTTGTACGCTTCTTGTTGGATTCTCTTTCATTTTTCCAGGAACACAGCCGGATGATTATCTATGCCTACGTTATAATGGAAAATCATATCCACATGATCCTGTCTTCCAGCAGACTGAACAAAGAAATTGGTATATTCAAATCCTATACTGCCAGACAGATCATTGATTTCTTGGAGGAAAGACACGCAAACCGCATTCTTAAAATGCTGCAATACCATAAGCTAAGGCATAAAAAGGACCGTCAATATCAATTATGGCAGGAAGGCAGCCATCCACAGGCGATTATAAACGAAGAAATGATGCTTCAGAAAATTGAATACATACACTATAATCCGGTGAAACGCGGGTATGTGGACGTCCCAGAGCATTGGAGATATTCGAGTGCGCGCAATTATGCGGGTAGGGAGGGGTTGTTGGAGATTGCGCATTTTTAGTATAGATTGCGCCGGATTTTGGACGCAAAGCGTCGCAAATACGTTCCCACGCAAAGCGTGGGAACGAGTTGGGAACGAGCTGGGAAGGCATGGGAACGAGCTGGGAAGGCATGGGAACGAGTTGGGAACGAGCTGGGAACGAGTTGGGAAGGCGTGGGAACGAGTTGGGAACTGGAGTGGTAGCTGTGCCGGTAACTGAAACAGGAGGGTAGGCCGGGATCAATGCTGCGAGTTGAAATTGAAAAGACCGGGTGGGATTGCCACTCGGTTTTTTTTGAGATTAAGCAATAAAAATATGGCCCCCTATATGGCCCCCCATGGAAAAACTGCATAAAAAAAGAGCCATGGAAAATCCATAACCCTTTGAATTAACTGGTCGGGGCGAGAGGATTTGAACCTCCGACTCCTTGCACCCCATGCAAGTGCGCTACCAGGCTGCGCTACACCCCGACGTCAATCAACGAATAGCAATTAACACGCCCCCGTTCGGATGTCAAGACAGAACTATGGATCCCCGCCGGCGCTTGAAATGGCCATATGGACACTTTTTTTAGGGTTACTTTCTGCAAAAATACCGCCGCGTCAGCGTCGGGCGCTTTTTTTCAAGACCGTCAGGCTTCCTCTGCAGGAAGGTTCGCTTTTAAGGCGGCAAAAAAATCACAATTATCCGGGACGGGGGCTGTGATCCAGAGTTTTTTGAGGCTCTTCAATTCGGTTTCCGCCAGTACCCGGCCAAGCAGGCGGGCAAGCCGTCTTCTGGGCAGCCGGCCGTGGCGGGTGGCCAGCAAAGGCATCCCCAAGGATTGAATGCCCCGGCGTTCAACCTCCTGGAAAACGCTGTAAAGGGCTTTTTCAACCCATTTTTCCCTGCACGTCGGTTCCTGATTAACGTCGTGCACGACGGCAAGCAGTCGGAGGGGCGTGCCTTTTTTGACGACGACGCTGCCTATCTTTTGGGGCTCAAAGTGCTCAAGTTCCCGCATCATCCGAATGGGGTGGACTTCTGTCGGCACTTCATCCGGATCTGCGCTCATGATCAGAAACGTGTCCTCCTCATAGGCCATCGCTTCCACGGCAAAGGGCGGAGATTCGGGCGGCGCCGCCACAATCCGGACCGGCCCGTAAAAGGCGGTTCGATATAAACCGCCGTTAATGACTTGAAGATTGGGTCTATCGTGATAGCTATTATTCATCGTTAAAACTAATATAACAGCGCGTGCTTCGGATTCAAGGAGGCGGTTATCACGATCCGGCCTTGACTTTTCATGAAAAGAATTTAATTTATTTTGTAAAAAAACCCCCTTTTTGAGGCAAGGAGCGGATTATGCCCATTTATGAGTTTGTTTGTGAAGAATGCAACCATCAGTTTGAAGAGTTGGTATTGGCTTCGGATAAAAAGCCGCCGAAATGCCCGAAATGCGAGTCTGAGAGGGTAAAGAAAATGCTTTCGGCCTGCGGGATCCGGCCGCACGGCATACCCACGGGCAGCGGCGGATTTAAATCCCCCTCCTGTTCGCCCAGCGGCTGAGCGATAGGCTCATAGGCTTCCGGGAGAAGCGAACAGTCGCACATATAAAACCGATAATTTTGTCATCGGAGGGCAAGATATCGCCTTTTTTTCATAAAAAGCAGAAAGATCATCCGGGATTCCGCGTGGGCGGGGATGTGGCGCCTTTTCCGGGCGTAGCCGCTGAGGCTTTGGCCGAGCCGGCGGGTATTCTTTTTATTCCTGTCCAGGCCGGCCGGATTCCGCAAGCATTCTAAGCCCTTCATAGTCAAGGAGCCGAATTTTTTTGCCGTTGACCCGGATCAGGTCCTTTTCACTCATTTTTTTCAGAATCCGGGACAGGGTCTCGGGAATGGTGCCCAGAAAACTGGCCAGGTGGCCCTTGGATATATGAAGGCACACCTCGGATGGGTTCTGCTGCTCTTTGGACAGCAGAACCAAATAGCCGGCCAGTCGTGCCGGCACCTCCTTGAGGGAAAGGTCCTCGATCTGGACGGTAAAGTCTCTGAGCCGCCTTGAGAGGACCGCCAGCATGTTTAATGCCAGGGTGGGATCGGCGCTGATAAGCTCGATAAAACGCCTTCGCGGGAAAAACAGCACACGGCTTTTTTTTACGGCCTCAGCCGAGGCCGGAAATACGTCCCCGGAAAACACGGGCACTTCGCCAAACGGCTCCCCCGGGCCGAAAATATGGAGGATCTGCTCCTTTCCCTCAAGGGATAGCTTATAGATTTTGACCTGGCCTTCAACAACGATGTAGAAGCCGTTACCCGGCTCCCCCTCCGAAAATATCAGCGCCCCTTTTTCCAGCGGTTTTTCCACGGCAATGGCCAGCACTGCCTCCAGGTGATGGGCCGGCAGTTCCTTGAAGAGAATGGATTGGGATGCGATGGTTTTATTCATTTTTCGCCGTTTAGACCTATCGGATGTTTCAGTCAATTTTTTCCCAAATTTAAAGTTCCCCCATTTTTTGATTTAAGTCAAAGAAATTCTTATTTATTATTTCAATCCGGCATAAGATCAAGGCGGTTGGCGTCATGGAATTTTCGCCTTTCTTTAACCTGAACAAATTATCCTATTCATGCACGGACACGAAACAGGCTTTGTTTTAAAGGGCTTTCGGAAAAACCGCTCCAAACCAATCCGTGGGAAAACAGGGTAAAGATATTATGCCGCCTGGGTGGAAAAGCCCCCAAATCTGATTAGATTAAATTAAATAGGCATGAGGAGTTTATTTGTATACAAATGAGACGATTTAGGGTGTATATCGATGAGCCGAAGCGCTGATTCCAACACTCGCCTTGTCTATACTTCCGAAGGCGGCCGCATGTGCCCGAAATGCGGAAGGCCGCTTAAAAAATGCATCTGCCGTAAGGAAAACGCCGCCTCCGCAGGCGACGGCTTTGTCAGAGTCCGGCGGGAGACCAAGGGTCGGAAGGGAAAGGCCGTGACGGTGGTTTCCGGGCTCTGCCTTGACGCCGATGCCCTCAGGCAAATGGGTAAACGACTAAAATCAAAATGTGGCAGCGGCGGTACCGTCAAAAACGGAATCATTGAGATCCAGGGCGACCATCGGGCGTTGGTTGTTGAAGAACTCGAGGGGGCGGGCTTTAGCGTCAAGCGCACAGGCGGTTGAACTCAGCCAATGACGGCATCCACCTATTTCTGGCATCGGGTCGTGGAAGGCCTCAACTTATATCATTTTTTATAAGGGGGAGTTATGCCCTATTTTAAAAGAGGAAATGCCAAAATCTATTTCCTTGAGCAGGGTAGTGGTTTCCCGGTCATTGCGGTCCACGGACTGATTGAAAATACCGCATATTGGCGTCTGCCCGGGGTAACCGATCGGCTGGCCGATGAGTTTCATGTGGTTTCCATGGATATGCGGGGCCATGGAAATACCAGGGTCAATGGCGAGTCCCCCGGCTACGACGAGGAAACGGTGGCCGCCGACATCCTTGCCCTTGCCGACAAACTGGGCTTTGACCGGTTTCACCTTCTAACCCACTCAACCGGCGGATTCGCCGCTGTTCGTCAGGCCATGAAGGACGACAGCCGGTTCGCCTCTCTGATTCTAACCGACAGCGGCTCGGCCACCTCCCCTTTTCAAGGGGATCCGGACAGTATTCGCAAGCTGAACGAGGCCTTTGCGAGGTCATTTGAAAACTATTCATGGCAGGAGATATTTGAGGGGTTAAAATCCAAACCCGGCCCGTTTTTTAGGGGAATCGTGGAATCCGGGCAGTCCGATGAGATGATGCAGATGGCCTTTGAGATGGCCAGACAGAACAACCGGCAGGAGATTGCCAAGTTTGTCCGCAGCTTTTATACGGATCCTGATCCCTGTAAAGAGGGGCTTGCGAATATTAGCTGCCCCACGCTGATTATCTATGGGGAAAAAGACGAAATGTTCATTCATTCCAGCCAGATGATGGCCGATCACATCAATGATGCGAAACTCATTCGATATGAAGGTATCGGCCATATGACGGCAATTGAGGCGCCGGATCGGTTGACATCAGATATATTGGCCTTCATTCGGCAGTCAAAAAGACGGTACTACGGTGCCGGCCCTTGATGGATGCCCGGCCATACCGATAAATCCATTGCATCCCTTCCTGTAAAAGACATTATTGATGGCTTCGTAAAAAGTCCAATATCTGCGTTGCGCTTCCGTCCCTCGGAATTTCACGTACGCCTATGTACGCTGCATTCCTCGGGATTTGCGTCGCCTTGATCTTGAACTTTTTACTTTGCCATCTAAAATCGACTTTTTACGAGATTGTCATTATTGGCGCCCACCGATTTTTTTTCTTGACAAATATAAGTTTATCTATATAATTAAATTAATTTATCAACATAAATTGATCTTTATAACAAAATAGATTGAAGCCAACTAAAAAATGGATCACCTCAAATACTTTAAAGCGCTTTCGGATGAAACCCGTATCCGTCTGCTCAATATCCTGCTCCGCCACGAGCTGAAGGTGGGTGAGCTGGTTGCCGTCCTTGGAATGGGGCAGTCCAGGATTTCACGTCATTTGAAGATTCTGGCGGCGGCCGGACTGGTTGAGAATTTGAGGGAAGGGGTCTGGGGTTTTTATTACATCGCGCGAAGCGGACCGGGGAGACGGTTTATTGATGCGGTCCGATACTTGTTCGAGGCGGACCCGGCCTATGAGGACGACATCAGAGAAGCGGATCGAATTATTGAAGAACGAAGGCTGAGTACGCTGCGATTTTTTGATCATATCGCCCCCCGATGGGACCTTTTCAAGGGCGAGATCCTGGGCGATTTTGATCTGAACCGGGCGATTTTCAAAAATACGGGGACCCATCGGGTCGGGGTGGACCTGGGCTGCGGGACGGGTGATTTGCTGGAGCCCATGAATCGGCATGCGGAAAAGGTAATCGGGGTGGACAGTTCGCCCAGAATGCTCGAAGAGGCCCGAAAGCAGTTCCAGAATGCCGGCGGTAACTTTGAAATCCGGCTCGGTGAAATCGAGCATCTACCACTGAGCGACGGCGAAGCGGATTTTGTGGTGATTTCGCTGGTGCTTCAGTACATGGCCAAACCGGCGGCCGCTATTGCGGAAGTCAGTCGCATCCTAAAGCCGGGCGGACTTTTTGTCATCGCTGATTTCGGAAAGCATGAAAATTCTGAGCTTTTTGAAAAATACGGCGCCCGCTGGCTCGGTTTTTCAAGGCGGGAGGTGGAAGACTGGCTGACACCGAATGGATTCGAGCTGCAAACGGTGGATAGTTATCCACTGGAAAAGGCACTGTCGCTCCATATCTATCACGCAATCAAAAACGTAAATAAGTGAAAATGCCGATCCGCAGACGGATCGGCCTAAACCCAAAGAAAGGATAATATTAACCATGCTAATGGAAGCAAAAGCAAACAACAAGGCGATCGTGCCGGAGCTCGATCTTTCACTGCCGTATCAGGTAGCCGATATTTCGCTGGCCGGTGACGGTTTCAAGGAAATGGAGCTTTCAGAAAACGAAATGCCGGGCCTGATGGCGGTCCGGGAAAAATACGGCAAGGATAAGCCGCTTAAAGGCATGAAGATTACCGGAAGCCTTCACATGACCGTCCAGACCGCTATGCTGATCGAGACGCTGCATCAGCTTGGCGCGGATATCCGTTGGGCCTCCTGCAACATTTTTTCCACCCAGGATCAGGCGGCCGCGGCTGTCGCCAAGGCCGGAACCGCCGCAGTTTTTGCCTGGAAAGGCGAGGCGCTCGAGGATTACTGGTGGTGTACGGAGCAGGCCCTGACATGGCCCGACGGCAGCGGCCCCGACATGATTGTTGATGACGGCGGCGATGCCACGCTTTTCGTCCATGAAGGGGTCAAGGCGGAGGCGGATCCTTCCCTGCTGGAAAAGACGTATGACGTCTATGAGTATCAGTGTGTCATCAACCGGTTAAAGGCATCGTATCAGCGCGACCCCCGGCACTGGCATCAGGTGGCGGATAAAATCCGCGGCGTTTCCGAGGAGACCACCACGGGGGTTAACCGGCTCTATCAGCTGGCCAGAAAGGGAGAGCTCCTGTTTCCGGCCATGAACGTCAACGATTCAGTCACCAAGTCAAAATTTGACAATATTTACGGCTGTCGGGACTCCCTGGCCGACGGGATCAAGCGGGCCACGGATACCATGGTGGCCGGAAAAACCGTTGTTATCTGTGGGTATGGAGATGTCGGTAAGGGCTGCGCCCAGTCCATGCGGGGCTTTGGCGCAAGGACCATTGTTACGGAGATCGACCCGATATGTGCGCTGCAGGCGGCCATGGAGGGCTTTGAGGTCTCCACCATGGAGGAGATGGCCCCAAAGGCGGATATCTTTGTAACCGCCAGCGGCTGCTGCGATGTGATCACGGGCAAGCACATGGAGGAGATGAGAAACGAGGCCATTGTCTGCAATATCGGCCATTTTGACCATGAGATCGAGATGAGCTACCTGGAGAACAACTGTGAGCGGACCCGTATCAAGCCGCAGGTGGACCAGTGGCATCTGAAATCCGGCCGATCTATTATCGTGCTGGCCGAGGGACGGCTGGTCAACCTGGGCTGCGCCACGGGCCATCCCAGCTTTGTCATGAGCAACAGCTTCACCAACCAGTCGCTGGCCCAGATTAAACTGGCAAGCGAGGATCTGGACAAACAGGTTTACACGCTGCCCAAGGAACTCGATGAAGAGGTGGCGCGGCTGCACCTGGCAAGACTCAGCGTAAAGATGACCCGGCTGAACGGGAAGCAGGCCGAATACCTCGGGGTCCCCGTAGACGGTCCGTTTAAGCCGGACCATTATCGGTATTAATATATATCCCCCTTGAAAACCGGCGCTTCTGTAGACTATATGCAGGCAGTGCCGGTTTTTTTATGGGTTACGCCTTGACGATCGGAGCCACCATTCATTATAAAAATCTATATGAAGGATAACAGCCACACCAATAATCGATCCCGCCCTCGGGTGACAATGGCTCGCGTCGTGGAGCGTCTCATGCATGTCAGGGCCGTAGGGAAAAACAATCCGGTCATTTTGGCCTTCTGCTTTTCCGATGCACTTGCCCTGAAAGCCTGTCTTGAGGGCTGCAAGGAAACAGAATCCATCCCTGTGATCATGGTGACCATGAACCAGGTCAATTCAGAAGGCGGCTATACCGGCCTTACCGCCGCGCAGTTTGTGCGGCGGGTCAATTGGCTGGCCGATAAAGCGGGCTATGACGGCCCCATCGTCTTTGGCCGGGACCACGGCGGGCCGTTTATCGTCGAAGCCCGCAAGCAGTGGCCCCGGGCCGAAGAGATGGCGTGGGTGAAGCAAAATATTACCCGGGATCTAGAGGCCGGCTTTACCTGCTGGCATGCCGACGGGACCAGCGGACGGGACGATGAGCTGGAAGACGGCCGTCTGCCGGTATCTGTAATAGCGGATACGACCCTTGAACTGATCGATTTTTGCGAGCAGGAGCGAAAACGCCTGGATCTCGCCCCCATTGCCTATGAAGTCGGCTCCGAAGAACAGCAGGGCGGGCTTACCGAGCCGGATGCGTTCGATCAATATCTCTTCCTGTTGAAGCACGGGATCAGGGAAAAAGGCCTGGAAAATGCCAGAATCGATTTTGTGGTCGCCCAGACCGGGACCCACATGAAACTGCATTATGAAGAATCATCAAAGGCCTTTGAGCTGGTTCAGGCCGGTTTTCAGCCGCACCGGGTGGAAATACTTGATAAAATAGCCGAAAAATACCGTTCAGGCAATCTGAGGCTGCTGTTCACCCAGCACTATTCAGACCATATGACTCCGGATGATGCGGCCGCCCTGCGCCGCTTCGGCGCAGGAAAGGCCAATTTCGGGCCTGAGATGACCATGCCAGAGCTCAAGCTGCTTCTGCAATGGGAGACAGCGGAACGGGAGGCGCTTGGGAAGGAGGGGGCAGCACATAGCGCCTCGCATTTTCGGACGGCCATGCTTAAACAACTCGACTGCCGGCCGGATTTCTGGTTAAAATTTATCCCCGATGGCATAGAACCCAACGAAAGCGGAGGAGCGCCGTCAATTTTTGATTTTACCCCCCATGTCCAGGACGCCCTGATTATCTTTCGGGGCAGGTATGTTAAAAGCCATCCTCAATGCCGCAAAGCGGCGGATAGGCTCCTCGAGAACGTCGCTGCACTGGGCATCGATCAAAACCCAAGGCAAACCGTCATCACAAAAATCAAGACCCGGACTATCCATCCCCGGTTGGCGCAATTCCAGATGCCGCACCTGCTGGAAATTTAAAAAACGCCTGCCAGCGGTTCACCGCATTCCGGGCAGCGGCCATCTTCAGAAAGGTCTACCGACGCGCCGGCAGCCCCCCTTTTGATCAAAAGCCGGTTGCAGCCGGGACAATAGGTATCCACCGACTCCCCGGGCACATTGCCCAGGTAGATGTGCTTCAGGCCGGCGGCTTTCCCCAATTCATAGGCGGTTTTCATCACGGACAGCGCAGTGGGGTCTAAACCGCTATATTTGTAGTCTGGATGAAAGCGGCTGATGTGCCATGGGATATTCGTATCAATGCCGGCGAGAAAATCGGCGATGCCTTTGATTTCCTTTTCTGAGTCGTTGCTGCCGGGCACGATGAGGGTGGTCACCTCGAGCCAGATGCCCAGATCTTTCAGGGTGCGAATGGTATCAAGGACGGGCTGCAGCCGACCGTGGCAGATATTCTTGTAGAAATCTTTATCAAACGCCTTCAAATCCACATTGCATGCGTCCAGATACGGCTGGATGGTCTCGAACGCGTCTCTCGTCATAAAACCGTTGGTGATAAATACGCTGGCAATGCCTTCGGCTTTTGCCAGACGGGCCGTATCATAGGCGTATTCAAAGAATACCGTCGGTTCGGTGTAGGTATAGGCGATGCTCCGGCAGCTTTTTGACTTTGCCGCTTCGACGATTTTTTCCGGCGACAGTTCAATCCCGCGGATTCTGTCACCGGAGCGTCTATTGGCTTGAGATATTTGCCAATTCTGGCAGAATTCGCACTGAAAATTGCATCCCATGGTGGCAAGGGAAAATGAGCGGCTTCCGGGAAGGAAATGGTAAAGCGGCTTTTTCTCTACGGGGTCCGCATTGGCGGCGATAACCTCTCCGTATGCATGGGTATACAGCGTGCCGTCGAGGTTCTGTCTCATGCCGCAGGTACCGAATTCGTTCGGCTTGATGCGGCAGTGATGACTGCACAGGTAGCAATGGACCTCGCCATCCTTGTCCTTGATGCGTTCATAAAGCATGGCCTCGCGCATATCTAACCTCTCTTTAGGCCAAATTTTCTAATACCTAAATTGAGCGTTTCAATTTAGGTAATATCAAATTAATCATTTATCCCTGTTCTGTCGAAATTTGCCCGGTTAACCGGTGGCCATTCCATCCGAATGCTGCCATATTTTGAAGCGCCGTGGGGTTTGCATATGCCGGTTGAGATGTTAGTTTCATTTTATAAGGCTGATGGCTTCGTAAAAAGCGATTTATATCGCAGCCGCGGCATTTTTGCAGAAAAGTAACTTGCGACCGTCTTACTCTTACTCCAAAAAAATGGGCACAAGTTCCTTGACATCGACCGGCGGCAGCGAGTTTTGTCATTTCGAGCGGAGCGAGAAATCTTGAACAACCAAGGTTCCTCGTCGCTTTCGCTCCTCGGCCTGACAGAGAGCTAAGCTTCTGGAATATTAATATATATTTTCAAGTTACTTAGAAGTGTCCCCCGGGCTTGCGGTCCCGGGGGGGTACTTCTAAGGAACTTCAGGTGTTAGGTTTTGGGTATTGGGTATTGGGTTAAAAAAATCAAAAGCTTAGTGCCTTAGTGCCTTTAACCTGTCGCAAAAGTTCCTTTCTGCAAAAATACCGCACCAGCGCAATCGATAGACTTTTTACGAGATTGTCAAGGCTGGAGAAAGGCTGGCGGCAGGCTGCCAGCTAAAACCGAAACCCATTGAGCGTTTTAGGTGCCCTGATGCATCCCCTGATTGATACCCATACGCATCTCTATGACGAGAGCTTTGACGCTGACCGCTCGGAAGTGATTGAAAGAGCCCGATCGGCGGGGATTGAACAGATAATCACGGTCAGCGAAAACGTCGACGACGCCCGGCGCAATCTGGCGCTTGCCGATCGGCATACGGAGCTTTTCCCGGCTGCCGGGCTGTATCCGACCTACCTGGATTTTGATGCCGCAGACGGCATGGGTGAGTTTATCCGTCGAAACAGAGACCGATTGGTGGCCATCGGTGAGGTGGGTCTGGATTACTGGGCGGTTCAGGATGAAAGCGAAAGGGACATCCAGCGCCGAATTTTAGAGGCCTTTGTCGATCTATCCCTTGAGCTGGATCTGCCGCTCAATGTCCATTCCCGCTCAGCGGGCCGGCATGCCGTGGATCTTTTATTGAAAAGGGGGGCGAAAAGGGTGCAACTTCATGCATTTGACGGCAAGGCCGGAGCCGCTCAGCCGGCAGTTGAGGCCGGGTTTTTCTTTTCCGTGCCGTCCTCCATCAAGCGCTCACGCCAGAAGCAGAAGCTGGTACGCCAGTTGCCGCTCTCATCTCTTTTGCTTGAGACCGACAGCCCGGTGCTGGGTCCGGAGCCTGAAAAACGGAATGAGCCGGCGAACGCGGTGATAGCCCTTGAAATGATCGCGGAAATCAAGGATATCAGCAAAGAGGCGGTCGCCGAGGCGGTATACGACAACAGCCGACGGCTTTACGGACAAATATTTTAAAATAAACACCCCCTCCCTCATACCCGCAAGAGGCGTTTTTATTGAAATATTGAATCTATTTTGCAAAAATAATTTAAAGAATTAATATGGGTATACGATCAAAAGTCATGAGTGTTCAGGATAGGTTTGAAAATGCCAGAAAGGAGGACGCCTATGGGAGAAGAAATGGAAGTTGGATGCGCCCGGCCGACAGGCGGTCCGGTCGGTGAAAGTGCGGAAGAATCGACAGCAACAAATGAATCAGCACCGGTAAAGGAGGCTAAGCCTATGATCCAGGTTGGTAAAAAGGCGCCGGATTTCGCAGCTCCGGCATATCAGAAGGGCAAGTTCATTTCAGTCAAGTTGTCCGAATATTTAGGTAAGTGGGTTGTGTTGTGTTTCTATCCGGGGGACTTTACGTTCGTTTGAGCGACTGAAATTTCGGCAGTTGCCGAAAAATATGGGGAGTTCCAGAAGTTGGGTGTCGAAATCCTCTCTATGAGTATAGATAGCGTATTTGTCCACAAAATGTGGGATGACAATGAACTCTCCAAAATGGTGGATGGCGGCATCCCTTTTCCCATGCTCTCTGATGCCGGCGGACAGGTCGGCAAAGCCTTCGGCATATTTGACGAGGCGGGCGGCGTCGAAACCCGGGGACGATTTATCATTGATCCGGACGGGATTGTCCAGGGCTACGAGGTGTTGAGCCCGCCGGTGGGCAGAAATGTTTCCGAATCTCTTCGGCAGATCCAGGCTTTCCAGCATATAAGGGAAACAAAGGGCGCTGAAGCGACGCCTTCCGGCTGGAAACCCGGAAAAGCGACCCTAAAGCCCGGGCCGGACTTGGTTGGAAAAGTCTGGGAGGTATGGAAAACCGATATGGCTTTTGATTAATTTTGGCCCATCGTTTTTTCCGCAGGCAAACAGCGGGGCATCGCCCCGCTGTTTTAGTTTGGGGCGCAGGATATAATACAAAAATTTTTTTGACAACGGAGGAATCGGAGTAATTCTACATTAAGATAGCTCCCGATAAGTTAACCCCCCGGCCAAATGTTTGATCCCAGGCGGTCGGTTTTACAGCTGATCTGCGGCTAGACCTTTCATAAGGCGATTGGCAAGACCAATAAACACACCCTGTCGGGTATCACGCGCCGATACGATATCCGGTGGTTTTTAACCTTAAACTGAATTATTTATTCGGGAAAGGAAGGTAAAAATGCGAAAAAAAAATCTTGTTATCGCCTTTTGTTTAGGTATAGGCGGGATGGTGACAGTGCTCTGCGGCCTTGTTATGGCGGAGAAAATGATGCCTATGGAGGGGCAAACCTACATGCCGGTGGTGATTGAGAAGAGCTTCGAAGAAATCATGGAAATGGACGTCGAAGTCAAACCGAAGTACGACGAACGCCAGCAGGAGCTGTTGGAAAGACGATATGATTTAAGCGACATGCCGTCCGATACCATGATGTCTGCCGGTCGCAAACCGGTTCAGAAGGGCGTGCGGGTCAAACTGCACGGGGATGTCACGTGGGAGGAGTTGTCGGAAATGACGCCTGCGGAGATCAAGAACAAGGGCCTCTTCCCGATGGGGTTCCGGCCCCTGCCGCATTCGAAACACGGCACAGGGGGGCAGGTATTTCCGCAGAACCAAATTGATGCGATGCAGGAACTTGAAAACAGAAATCTCGAGCGTTTTGACACTGAATTCGATATCCCCACGCACTTCACGCCGGAGTATCCGCCGCCAATCTATTTAACCAACCGTCCAGACTTGGGGGATGTCTCTCAGGGCAAGGTCCTTTCAATCAAGAACTATTATGAAATTTTTAACGGCATTCTTACCCCCGTTCAAATGGAAGGCATGCGGCTGCTGCTCACCCCTTTTCCGCAGCAGCAGTTTAACCAGACGGAGGATCGAAAGGTCGAAGAACCGAGCTTGGGCGTGTCGTGCCTCGACTGCCATGTAAACGGGCATACCAATGCGGCATTTCACCTGAACCCTGATACAAGGCCGCAGGCAGCCCGGATGCGGCTGGACACGGTTAGCCTCAGGGGCATGTATAACCAGCAGATCCACGGATCAAAGCGGTCTCTGCGCTCGATTGAAGACTTCACCGAGTTTGAACAGAGAAGCGCTTATTTTGACGGCGATCATGTCATTGCGGCCAAAAAGGGCGTAAACCTGCCTGACCGCGCCAGCCAGGTGGCAATGATGGCCCAAATGCAGAATATGCTCGACTTCCCGCCGGCGCCCAAGCTTGATCCGTCAGGGCGTTTGATTAAGGAAAAGGCGAGCGATAAGGAACTTCGCGGAGAAGAAATTTTCTTTAACAAGGGACGCTGTGCGGAATGCCATCCGGCGCCCTCTTATACGAATCATGAGATGCAGGATCTACATTTGGAAAGATTCTATGCGTCTGAAATGATTAGTGATCATTACAGCATTCCGGATGGCCCGATAAAAGCATTCACCCTCCGCGGGATCAAGGATTCTCCGCCATATCATCATGACGGCAGGCTTTTAACGCTTGCGGATACGGTCGAATTTTTTAATCTGGTCTTGGAGTTGGAGCTCACCCAGCAGGAAAAGAAGGACTTGCTTGCTTTTATGCTGTGCCTATAACAACCGGGACAGCATCAGAATTTGATGAAGTCCTCAGGCATTGAAAATAACCGGCGTTAGGTATTGCCTGAGCCTGCCCGGATAAAGGCGGGCTGACTAAATATATCGTATTGTCCCCGCCTTCAAATAAAAGCCCCCGCCAGATGTCCGGGCGGGGGCTTTTATTGATTCCTCTTGATGACGCTCACCCGCCAATGGGGGGAGAAGTCATCATCTGTGCCGCTTATTTCAGGATCAGGAATTGACAATCTCGTAAAAAATTGATTTTAGGATGGCAAAGTAAAAAGTTCAAGCCCCGTTTAAGATCCGAGGGATTCAAGCGCCACACAGATATTGGACTTCCGAGGAACTCGACAATATTTAACCTAAATTGAGCGTTTCAATTTTTTGAAGGTTTAATTTTTATTTTAGACGCTTTCGCTGCTGTCATTCCGAGGAGTAAAAGCGACGAGGAATCTTGATTGCTAAAGATTCCTCGCTGCCGCTCGAAATGACAATGCGGATGTTTTTTAGAGTTACTTTCTGTAAAAATACCGCACCAGCGGAATAAATCGCTTCCAAGGAACTCGACAATATTTAATATTATCTTAGAAGCTTCCGCTGCTGTCATTCCGAGGAGCAAAAGTGACGAGGAATCTTGATTGCTAAAGATTCCTCGCTGCCGCTCGAAATGACAATGCGGATGTTTTTTAGAGTTACTTTCTGTAAAAATACCGCACCAGCGGAATAAATCGCTTTTTACGAAGCCGTCAAGATTGAAATAACCGCAAGGCAGAGAGCCGCGAAGATTTTGGCTGAAAAACGCTTCTCCAATGTGGCAGGTTTTGATGACGCCCCTTTTGCCAGGGATTACAAGGGAAAAGTAAGGCTTGTGGGCACGGTTTACGCGGCCCTGCGATTTGACGGGGTGTTGATCGGAGAGGTGGAAAAAGACGGCTTTGATGCAGCCGCCCAGCTCGCGAGGCTGGTTGGCGATTCCAGATTTAACGGGCACATTCAGCTCATCATGCTTCAGGGGATCGCCTTTGCGGGCTTTAACGTGGTGGATGTGTTTTCCCTGTATGAGCAGCTGGGGCTTCCTTTGCTCGTTGTCGCCCGCAGGAAACCGGACATGGCCTCAATCCGCAGGGCGCTTTTATCCCATATTGAAGAAGGAAAAGAAAAATGGGCGGTGCTTGAACGCCTGGGCGAAATGGAGCCGCTGGGCAGCGTGTTCGTTCAACGGGTGGGCCTGTCCCTGGCTCAGGCCTCGGAGGTTCTGGAGCAGTTTGTTGTTCACGGCAATATCCCCGAACCCCTGCGAACCGCCCATATTATCGCCGGGGCGCTGGCGTATGGGCATAGCCGGGGGCATGTCTGACAGCCCCCCGCAGCCGTCGATAGCAAACAAAAACAAGGAAGGAATAAGGAGCAAATCATGGCGGGTATGGAGAAAATCGGAAAAAAAGCGGCCTATATGGGCAGGCTTCCGCATGGCGCGGATCTTTTGGAGGCTTTGACAAAAATATGCACGGACCGGGGGATTGAATGCGGCCGGCTTGAGGCCATCGGCGCCGTTCAGAGGGCGCGTATCGGCTATTACGATCAAAAACAGCGGCAATATCAATTCAATACGCTGGATGCCCCAATGGAGATTCTGAAGCTTTCGGGAAACGTCTCTTTAAAAGAAGGCGCCCCCATGGTGCATGCCCATATCACCCTTGCCGACGATAAGGGCCGGGCCTTTGGCGGTCACCTGGCCCCCGGAACGATCATATTCGCGTGCGAATGCGTGATTGAAGCATTTGACGGCCCGCCTTTCAGTCGGGGCCATGATGAAGAAACGGGCCTTGCCCTCTGGGATATGTAGTATTGGAAGTATTAGAATGAACCCGGTTGTCGAGGTCAGAGATGTATACAAGGCATTTAAAACCGTTCAGGCGGTGAGGGGCGTCTCCCTTGCCATTGAAAGGGCCCAGTTTACCGCTCTTCTCGGGCCAAACGGCGCGGGTAAAACCACGCTGGTAGAGATGATCGAGGGCATCCAGAAGCCTGACCGGGGTGAAATCCGCATACTCGGTAAAGAATGGAAGTCAAATGCGGATGAGCTTCACCGGGCCATCGGCCTGTCCCTGCAGGAGACCCGCTTTATCGACAAGCTAACGGTTTGGGAGACCCTAAGGCTGTTCGCCAGTTTCTATGATCTCGGCAAATCGCGGGTGGGCGAAATTTTAGGGATCATCGGCCTCGCTGAAAAGCAGAATGCCTATACGGTAAACCTTTCCGGCGGCCAGCGCCAGCGGCTGGCGCTAGGGCTTTCCCTGATCAACCGGCCCAAGATCCTGCTACTGGATGAGCCCACGACGGGCCTGGATCCCAACGCCCGCCGGGAGATCTGGTCGATTCTGCTGGACCTCAAGGAGCGTACCCGGACCTCGCTGATCCTGACCACCCATTATATGGAAGAGGCGGAGCATCTCTGCGACTATATACTGATCATGGATCGGGGCGAGGTATTAAAGGAGGGTACGCTGGAGGATTTGCTGGAAGCGGATCACGGGGATAAGGCGGTTTCTCCGGAAGATAGGCAATGCCGACGAAAAACTCTAGATGATCTGTTTACCTCCATGACGGGCAGGCGGTTGGATGAATAGGTGGTTTCAGCCCATACAGATGGCCCACTTGGTGGCCGCCCATTTTAAGGAGGTGATCCGGCAGCCGGCGGTGATTTTCTGGGGGATCATTTTTCCGATTCTTATCTCCCTAGGCTTGGGCCTCGCATTTACCCAGCAGGCAGATGTCGAACGGCATGTGGCGATTATCTCCGAGGATGAAGGCGCCGGGGTCCATGAAACGAAGGCCAGAATCGATGGTTTCCTCGAAGCCTATGCCATCCCTATACAAGCCGGTGAGGCGCAAGGCGCCCGTTATCGGTTGACCCTGCCGAACGATCGAACGGGGGCCACGCGGTTCGTCTTTTTTGAGACCGACTGGCAGGAGGCCATGAAACTGATAAAGCGTGGCAATATAAGCCTTATCATAACAGAAGAGAACCGGGGGATCCGGTATCATTTTGATCCCGCCAATCCGGAAGCCCAAATCACCTATCTCGAGCTCTCCAAAATACTTTCCGGAGACGGCCCGCCCGGCGAAGTGATCGGCAGAAATGTCGATCCCCTGACCGTCGAGGGATCCCGTTATATCGATTTCCTGGTTCCGGGGCTTATCGCCATGGGAATCATGATGTCGTGCATGTGGGGAATCAGCTACGGGATGATCGAGAAGCGGTCCAAAAAAATGCTGCGCCGCATGGTGGCTACGCCCATGCGAAAATCCCATTTTCTGATCGCCTTGATGGTGGTGAGGATCGCCATGAATTTTATCGAGGCGGGGCTTTTGTTCTTATTCGCCTGGCTTGCCTTTGACATCTCGGTTCAGGGGAGTCCGGCCGCCCTGTTCGCTATATTTATCGCGGGCAATATGGCCTTTGGCGGCATCGCCATACTGGTCTCTTCGCATACCGCCAATACGGAGATCGGAAACGGCCTGATCAATGCGGTGGTGCTTCCCATGTCGGTGCTTTCCGGCATTTTTTTCAGCTACCACAATTTTCCGGACTGGAGCCTGCCGGTGATAGAAAAACTGCCGCTGACGCTTCTGACCGACGGGATTCGAAGTATCTTCATTGAAGGGGCGGGGTTTGCCGAAACCGGGGCGTCCGCCATGCTATTATTTACTATCGGCATCGTCTTTTTTTCAGTTGGACTGAGGGTGTTTAAATGGCACTAGGCCATCAGTCCAGAAATTTTTGTAGGAAAGGCAGGCGGTTATGCGAAACCGATTTTTTTTGCCGCGTCCCTGTAAATGTGCTATATATTCCCAATTTATTTTATCGGAACAGGCCTGATGGTTTCCTGAAAAAAGGTTTCTTCCGCAGCCGCGGTATTTTTGCGGAGCGTAACTCTAAAAAACATCCGCATTGTCATTTCGAGCGGCAGCGAGAAATTTTGAACAATCAAGATTTTTCGAACAAGTGCCCTGGATAAAACCCATTGGAGAAACAATGATGAACCAGTCGATTCGAATTATGCCGTGCCTGGATATGCTGAACGGGCGCGTTGTCAAAGGTGTACATTTCGTGGATATAGCAGATGCCGGGGATCCGGTTGAATGTGCGCGGGCCTATTGCGCCGCCGGTGCGGATGAACTGGCGCTGCTTGATATCACGGCCACGGTGGAGGGCCGGGCCACCATGCTGGATGTGGTCAGACGCGTGGCTGATGCCGCCACCGTTGCATTTACGGTGGGCGGCGGGGTCTCGGATGTGAACTCCGCGGAGCAGATACTGGCGGCGGGCGCGGATAAGGTTTCTACCAGCAGCGCGGCTTTTCGCAAGCCGGAGCTGATTCCGGATATGGTGAAGGCCTTTGGAGCGGATAGGGTCACCGTAGCCATTGACGTCGATCAGAACCCGGCCATGGCCTCGGGCTATGAGGTCTATATTGACGGGGGCAGAACCGCGACGGGCGCGGATGCCATCGAATGGGCGAAACGAGTGGATGGATACGGGATTCCCGTCATTTTGCCGACCAGCAAAGCCGGTGACGGCGCCCGTACCGGCTACGATCTACCGGTGATCCGGGCCATGAGGCAGGCAGTCTCGGCCGAAATCGTGGCTTCCGGCGGGGCGGGGAATAAGGCGCATTTTTATGAAGCCGTAGACGCGGGTGCTACGATTCTGCTTGCCGCATCCGTGTTTCATTTCGGATTGGTCGACATCGGCGAGTTAAAGGCCTACCTGCAAAAGCAGGGCGTACCTGTGAACCGGGCCGGCGATTAACATCCTTTTGGCGGGCCCTATTTTTATTTTATGGCCCTCAAACGGGTCGATCAGTTACTGTCGAGCCGTTTGGAAAGGATCTCTTTTAAGCGCCTGGGATTGGCCTTCCCCTGCGAGGCCTTCATGGCCAGCCCCATAAAAAACCCGAGCACCTTAGAGTTGCCATTTTGATAGGCCGCCACATCATCGGGATGATCGGCCAGGATGCCATCCACGATGGCCTCGAGCCTATCCGAGTCTGAGATCTGCTGATATCCGCCCTTGGCGACGATCTCTTCTGGCGGGGCCTCACTTTCCAGCATCTGTAGCAGTACTTCCCGCGCCGCCCCGGCATTGACTCGCTCTTGATCGATCAGCGACAACAGAGCGGCAAAATGTTCAGGGGTCAGGCAGGTATCGGAGAGGCTCTGGCCGCGTTCCTTGAGGGCCGGCGTGACATGGCCGGTGATCCAGGTGGCGGCCTTGTGAGGGGTTGCCACCTGTTTGACGGCGGCTTCGAAAAACTCGGCCATATCCCGTTCCTGGCTCATGGCATGGGCTTCGTTGGGGGCCAGGCCGTAATCGGCCATAAACCGTTCGGCTTTTTGGGCCGGCATCTCCGGGAGTTGCTGCCGGATTTTTTCCAGCCACTCGGCATCCATTCGGATGGCGGGCACTGATGGATCCGGTACGCAGGGGCCGGCAAATTTTTCACGCATCGGTGTGGTGATGCGCTTATCAGGATCCCACAGCCGAGTGTGCAGAGTGACAGGCTCTTTCCGTTCCAGGCATTCGGCCTGCCGCAGGATTTCATAGGCGATGGCGTCGCCCACATGGTGGATGGAGTTCATGTTTTTGACTTCCACCTTGGTGTTTAAAGCTTCCGTGCCGGCCGGGCGCAGGGAAATATTGGCATCGGCCCGCATGGTACCCTGCTCCATGCTGCACTCCGTACATCCGGTATAGCGCAGCCGGGTTCGAAGGGATTTTAAAAATTCCATGGCCTCGTATGGACTGCGCATATCCGGCTCGGTGACGATTTCAATCAGGGGCGCACCCGCCCGGTTGAAATCCACCAGGCTGATGGGGGTTCGCCCCTCGGTCTCATGGACCAGGCGGGCCACATCTTCCTCCATGTGGATGTGATGGATACCCAGACGCCGGGCCTCCCCGTTTTCGCCGATAATATCGATCCAGCCGTTTACCGCCAGGGGTTTGTGGTGCTGGGAGAGCTGGAACCCTTTGGGCAGATCGGGATAATAGTAGACCTTCTGGTCAAAGGCGCTTTCTTCGGCAATGGTGCAGTTGGCGGCCAAACACCCCAGTACCGCCTTCTCCACGGCTTCGCCGGAAAGCCGGGGTATGGCCCCGGGCAGCCATAGGCAGACCGGGCAGGTGTTGCGGTTTGGCGCGTCCCCCGGCTGATTGGGACAGTCGCAGAAAAGCTTGGTGGCGGCATTCAACTGTACATGGATTTCAAGACCGATGATTGCTTCGTATTTATTGGTATCCGGGTTCATTTGTTGCCGTCTCCCTGGATGCGGGTATATATTCTTTGGCCGGCAGTCAGCACCTGTGCATCGCTCAAGCGGGGACCGATGAGCTGCAGGCCGAGATCGGTCTCGCCGTCCCGGGCCACTGCCGGTATGCAAAGGGCGGGCAGGCCGGCCAGGTTGGCCGGCAGGGTCAGCCCAAAGGCGGTATAGGTTTCCTCGATGGTCTCGGCCCGTTCGGGTTCTGCGTGGGGCAGGCGTACGGGCAGGGCCAGCAGGGGCGTCGCTTCAAACAGATCATCGAGCCGGCTTACCAGCTTCCGCCTCAAAATACAGGCGTTTTCAAAGTCCGTGTAATTTTCGAACTGGAAATAGGCGCCCTGGAATAAAAAGGACTTGATTTGGGTGCCGAATGCCTGACTTCGGGAGTTGATATACATTTCGTTCCAGTCCCGGCCGTCCTCCGCGCGACATCCGTAGCGGACCCCGTCATATTTGCCGCAGGAAGAAGAGGCTTCCACGGAAGCGATGACCTGGTGGGCTGCGGAGAACAGATCAAAGCCGGGCAGGTCTGTCTCCTGGATATCAAATCCGGCATCAAACTCGGCTTGAGCCATACGCCCAAGAGCGGCATCGACGGCTTCTATCGCCGATGCTGGCAGATACTCCCGGATCTGGCGGGGCATTCCGATCCGGTTGGCCCCGTTTTCGGAAGCCGCTACGGGACCTATGGGCTGAGGGGACGCCGCAGGCATGGAAAAATCGTTTTCATCCGGTCCGGCCACAGCCTCAAGGGCGGCTGCGATCTCGGCAGGATTTGGGGCGATAAATCCCGTGCACTCCATGGAGGGCACCAGCCCCACCAGCCCGAAGCGGGAAACCAGCCCGTAGGATGGTTTGAATCCATACCAGCCGGCAAGGCAAGCGCTCATGCGGGCTTCGCCCAACAGATCGGTCACCAGCCCTACGCGTCCGTAGCCGGCGGAAAGGGCCCCGGCCATGGTGTTTCCGTTTATCCCGAGTCCCAGTTCCGCCATGTGGGTGCTGCCGGTAAGACAGGCGCCAGCGGTTTTTGCCCGGGCGACGGTAGTTGCATCCATTACCGCATGAAAACCGGCCAATGCCCGGGATCCGGCATCTGTAAGCCAGTCCTTTACGGAAAGATCCGGCTGAACAAGGATCTGTGTGCCGGCCAAAGCCCCTTGCCGAGATGCCTGCAGGGGGGATGCCGGTTGATATGTAAAGAGATCGGAATCCATATTCGTCCTTTTTTATTGTCCCAGAACCGATGCGACTTTGAAATATCCGCCTTTAACGGCGGGGGCGTTTTCCAATAGACGCTTGTTCTCCGATAATTCAGAGATCCTGGCCGTCGTACCGGGGCGGAACCGGTTGGATGCCGGCAGCACGGAAAAAAGCGGCTCGGCTGATTCGCCGGTGTTTTGCGATGCCTCCCGGTTGACCCTTTCGGCCAGGGTTTTGGCCTGCGCCACGGCCGTCCGGATTTCCTCGCGTTCTGCGTCTTCAATACCGATGCGGGAGACCCAGGATAAAGACGCCACAGGGTCTTTTTGCCGGCCGGCGCCGGGCAACGGGGCGTCGTCCTTGATGTCGAGCAGTTCCAGCTCGGCCAGCTGCTCCCGGGATACCGGAGCCGGGGCCTGGGTCAGGGGGCAGAAGGCGCTGCGATTTTTGGGAAATGCGATGACCTCCCGAATGGAGGGGGCGGACAAAATCATGGCCGTGATCCGGTCCAGCCCCAAAGCCATGCCGCCATGGGGCGGAGCCCCATATTCCAGGGCCTGAAGAAAAAATCCGAATTTTTCCGCCACATCCTCCTCGGTCAGGTCCAGGGCCTGAAAGATTTTGTCCTGCAGGCGCCGATCATTGATACGGATGCTCCCGCCGCCAGTTTCCTCGCCGTTAATCACCAGATCATAGGCCCTGGATTTGAGATCCAGCAGGGCATCCGTATCCGTTGGATCGAAGTCGGTCTGATCCGGCATGGTGAAGGGGTGGTGGCTGGAGGTCACGCCGGTGTCTGTAGCCTCGAATAGGGGAAAATTTGTTATCCAAAGGGGTTTATAAACTCCCTCGGGAATCAATTCCAGCCGCCGGGCCAGGTGCAGGCGGAGCTGGCCCAGGGCCGTGCAGACCAGGTGCCAGGAGGCATCGGCGATCATCAGGATCACGTCGCCGGTTTCCGCACCGAAGCGTTCCAGGATCCGTTTCTGCTCTGTTTCGCTGAAGAACTGGACAATGTTGCTCTCCAGGCCGGCATCGGCCACCCGCATCCAGGTCATGCCCCGGGCGCCGAATCCGGGCACGATTTCTTTGGCATATTCGTTTTGCAGGATATTTTTGCTAAGGTTGCCGGACTGGCCCTTGACGTTGATGCCCTTGATACATCCGCCCCGCTCCATGATCTGTCTGAAAATGGCGTAATTGGTGTCAGTGAAAATGTCCGTGGCATCAACGAACGTCATGCCGAATCTCAGGTCGGGCCGGTCGCTTCCCGCCGTGTTCATGGCATCGGTCCAGGTCATGCGGACAAAGGGGCGGGGCAGGTCAATGCCGCCTACGGCAAACATTCGCGCCACCAGTTCCTCGAAAACCCGGTAGACGAATTCCTCGTCGATAAACGCGGCCTCCAGGTCAAGCTGGGTGAATTCGGGCTGGCGGTTGGGGCGCAGGTCCTCATCCCGGAAACACCGGACAATCTGGTAATAGCGCTCTACACCGCCCACCATTAGCAGCTGTTTAAACAGCTGGGGCGATTGGGGCAGGGCGTAAAAGCTGCGGGGGTGGTGGCGGCTGGGTACGATGTAATCCCGCGCCCCCTCCGGGGTGCTGCGGGTCAGCATGGGGGTTTCGACCTCGATAAACCCCTGTTCGTCCAGAAAATTGCGGATGGCCCGGATAATGGCATGACGTTTGAAGAGTTGGCGCTGCATGGACGGCCGGCGAAGGTCCAGATAACGGTACTGGAGCCTCAGGTCTTCGGCGACGGCTTGATCCTGCCGCACCGGAGCGCCGGCCAGCATGGATTTCTCCGATATGGTAAAAGGCGGCGTCTCTGATTGGCTCAGGATGGTGAGATCCGATGCGTTTACCTCCACATCCCCGGTAACGATGTGGGGGTTTTCTGTGCCCGGCGTTCGGTCCACGACCCGACCGGTGATACGCACGCAGAACTCGTTTCTTAGCTGACCGGCCTGCTCGCACACGGATTTCTCCGTGCATTCCGGGCTGAATACCACCTGTACGATGCCGCTCTGGTCGCGAAGGTGGATAAAAAGCACCTCGCCATGATCCCGCAGGGCATCGACCCACCCGGCCAGAACCACCTGCCGACCCACATGGGAGGCGCCCATGTGTCCGCACATGGAGCGGTCATGGAATGTCATGTCCATAGTTTATCCTTATTCATAGTCCAAAATTTTATTCCATAAGCCCCTTATCGTATCTTGAACCTGGAGAAAAGAGATTTTTTATCCGATACGGTTTTTTAAGGGCGAAAAATGCCATTTTTTATGGGTTTCAATCGTTGACATTCAATTTGACATTGAGACATATAATACTTTATATAAATAAAGGAAAGGTTTGGCCAGCACCGGCCTCGGCCGAAGCCAGGGCCGCGGCCGCGAGAGTTCCCTATAGAATTTCTCCGGAAAAAAATGACGACGTCCTAAACCCTTTTAGGTAGTGGCCGTCCATTTATGGATGGGCACTGGATAAAGCCCGGATCATGGCAATTGCATGGATTGAAAACGTTTCATACCGCAAACGACGGGCCCTGCCTATTCTGTTCATCGCCGGCCTTATCGGCGTCTCCGCATTTATCGCCCTGGGGGCCTTCCCGTTTTCTGCGCATAAGCGCCCCTCGCCGTCAAAAATTCATTATGAGAAGGATATGGCCGCAACCGGGCTTTCATTTGTTGAATTCGAGGATTCCCAAAAGAAATCTTCATTTAAAATAAAAAAAATTACGGTTTCGAAAAAGCAGTTGGGCTTTTTGCGTTTAGGATTTGCCAGGGTTGCCGAGATAGATGATTTTGAAATGCGTGTGTATTTGGATACCGGTGAAAAAACAGACCCGGAAAACGCCATTGACGTCGAAAAACTCCTGCTTGCCGGCAAATCCGCCCATTCGATGCCCCTGGATAATATCAAGGAGCTGAAGATCCGGGACTTTTCGGCCAAATTCTTCAAAAGCGGGGTCTTGGCCGCATCGATTAAGAGCGATAGGGCCGGTATGGCGGTTTATCAAAAAGACCTTGAGTTCTCAGGCCATATTGTCCTGCGCGCCGAAAACGGCCGGGTTCTAAAATGCGAGTCGATGGAGTATTCGAGGGCGGATAAAAAATTCCAGATAAGGGGCGACTTTCGGTTGAAATCCGAAGAGACGGTCATTGACGGAAAAGGCATGGTAACCGATCTTTTTTTGGAGAGCATCGAAGGCAGCCGGATCAATTAATCTTATGATATCCTGTGGGGGGATAAGGAGGTAGGCAATGGGAACTAAAAAAGCAGTGAAGGCAACCCTTATTTTGTCGGTATTTTTGATATTATTGGCGGTGGGAGGGCCGCAAAACGGCTTTTTACAGCCCCCGCCGGTTTATGCGGAAACCGCAAAGGCATATGTAGATCAGGGGCGCCAGGCGATAGCCGAGGAAAACATGGAGCTCGCCAATGACTATTTTGAATCTGCCTTGGGCGAGGATCCCTCGCATGACGAGGCCAATTTGTATTATTCCGTCACCCGGATGCTTGCGCTTACCTACCAGGAGGATTTTAACCGACTGCTCGACGGGTTCGGCGTCCAGGCAAGCGGTCGGGATCTGTTTAACTGGACGGCCGAACTGCCGCACGATATGGAGGGCAATCTGGATCTGCCGGACGCTTCGCCCAGGGGCAGCGATATCACCGCATTTATCGAAGATGTCGTCCTGAACGAAATCGATGCCGCCCTGGCCAATCTGGATCGGCTCGAGGATACGTCATCTCAGGCTACTACGCCGATCACGGTTTTAAGCGGGGAAATGATCGGTACGGACAGGGATATGGAGGTTGACTACGGGGATGTGGCCCTGTACCGGTCTTTTCTGAATACCGCCAAAGCTTTTCTTTTAACATTAACCGGCTATAATTTAGACATTGACATCGATGATGTCCTGGCCAAAATAACAGACGACACGCTGGATATAAAAACAGATCTGATTGATGCCTATCCCGATCTCCTGAGGCTTAGGCGGCAAAACCTCTCTGAAGCCAAAAATTCCCTGGTCAAAGGGATAGACGCCTATTTGGCGGCTTCGGCATTCATCCGCAGCGAGCCAGATCCTCAGGATGATGATCTCATCCAATTTTCGGATGTTGCCGATGAGGGCGAGTTTCGATGGATTCTGGGCCAGATCCGGCGATCTTTGCTTGGCGAGGTCAGCGATCCCTTTAAACCGGAACTCTCCCAGTTTGTTCATTTGGGATGGCTTTTTGATAATCCGGTAGCGCTTAGAGGGTTTCTCCGTACCGACAGTCTTGCGGAATTGATAAAAACCCAAATCCATCCGCAGATTAATTGGGCCCTTACCCATTTGGAGGGGCTGGATAAATCCTATAGCGAGCGCCTTGGGCCTTCAGACTACCCCATCGAGAATCCGGTTGAAATCGATTTCGGCGATATCGCGATGCTGCGCTCGTTTCTTTATGCGGCCCGCTCGGGAGCCAAAACCAGTTATTCATACGATATAGGCCTTAGGCTCTATGACTTGATAGATGAATTGGCCAATGACGACTTTAGTATAAACGAGGATGTCCTTGAAGCCTATAAAGGCTTTTTGCAGCTTACGCCGGATCATCAACTGGGCAGCGCCAAAACGGATTTAAATAAGGCGATAAGCGAGTATATGGCCGCATCAGAATTTATCCGAGCGGAGACTGACGACCCGTCGGATGATCTGTTTACGCTTGACGAGGCGGATGCCGATTTTCGTGCATTGTTATCGGACGTCCAGCGTTCGTTGGCCGGAACGCCGACCTGCCTGGCCCCTGAGACGCCTGTTCGGATCAATCTTGATGAATTCTATGGGGATCCGATAGATTTGAGGCAAAATTTGCCGGCGTTCAACGAGGAAAACGAGGTGGTCCCCGGCACGTTTCCGGATCCGACGTTCAACGGCATCTTTCCGGATTTTAGCCAGGAAGCCTGGACGGGGATGCTTGAGAACGGCAAACGGCCCCGGCCCGCTATAGCGGCCAATGGCCAAGATAAGGATGCGATAAGAATCAACCGGAGCAAAAAATTAAAGATCGCTATCAGCCTGGATGCCCACTATAAGATAAAGAACGCCGATTGGTGGCTGCTGGCGGTCTATAAAGACAGTTGGTTCCATTATCGGGTAAAAGACGATTCCTGGGCGCCGGGTATAGGGCATAGCTTTCAAGGACCTTTGTTCAATCTGGAGGAGTTCCCTGTTTTTGATGGTTCCCTGCCTCCCGGTGAGTACACGCTCTATTTCGGGGTGGATACGGAAATGAACGGCCAATTGGATATGGAGATGGATAAACTCAGCTATGATACGGTGAAAATAGAGATCGAATAACCTGAAGCCCATTTTGCCCCGGCCCTGGCCGGGGTTTTTATTGCTCCGGAACAGGGGGCATGGCTAAAGGCAGGCCCCTGTCACTTCGAGGCGGCTTTGATAGGCATCAAAATATGATAATCCTAAAAAGTAATTCCTACATTAAACGGGTATATCAACGCGATTAGGGGATCTGATGCAAACAGCGGTTATTGAGATGATCCATAAATTCCGGGAAATACTGTTTCCGGGCTATTTCAACCGGGCAAGGCTTGACCCCGCCAATCTGAGCTATCATATCGGCCAGACGGTTGCCGAATTGTTTGATATGCTGGCGGAACAAATATCGAGAGGCATCCGCCACGAGTGTTTCAAGTATGACCTGGAGTGCACGGATTGCAGGGAACGCGGATACAGGCATGCTTTAAGTTTGCTTGAATCGGTTCCGGAGATGCAGAACATCCTCGCCCCGTCTGATATACAGATAAGAACTCACGATACGTCAAAATCCTCGGCCAGATCTTTATCCACCACATAGATACAGACATCCTTGGCCCCCTCGTGGTTATAGCCGCACCGCTGCTGTAGATTTTTGATCAGAAAGCTAACCTCTTCCTGGATTCGCTTGTCATAGGTTTTAAACTCTTCTTCGCCGAAGTCTTTGATCGCCCGTCTGAAATTTTCGTTCTTTAAGAACGGATCCAGCACCTTTTCCTTTAGGTTGTATACGTATCGCTCGTAAAGGTTTTGGTAGAGGAGGGTGTCAGTGATATCCCGGCCCTCCTGCATGATTTCACCGGGCAGTGTTTCAGTGGCATAGCGCTTTTGGGTCTCCTCGCGGAAAACCCGGTATAAAACGCTTCTCTCCCTTACGCCCAGGAAGCGCTGTTCGATATTTTTAAAGTAGTCTTCCGTGATTTCCAGGCGCTCGCCGGTGAAATGGCATTGCTCTATTGTACCCGGCTCAAAATTAACGGCAAAGATATAATTTTGAATGTCCCAGGAAATCCGTTCCTCATTATATGAATAGAGCGACTCCTTGACCTCCTGGAGGACGGTATAGTTATAAAGGTTGATCAGTGCGTCAAGAAAGCCGTCCGGGATGAGTTCCATGAGTTCGGCATATACCGACATAAAAAAGCTGTAGAGGTTTGACATATTGATGAGTTTGCCGTTTTTGGCATACCTGGAGTAGAATGCGTTGAATATCTTTATGGATTCCCTCCCGGAAATACCCTTGTCGCCCTCGGATTCCGCCTCGGCAATGATTTTTCGGCGCCGGTCCGATGTAAACCGCTTCCTGTCCTCTTCAGAGAGCCATTTGGGAATATTGCCGCAATAGATTTCCATTTTGAGCAGATGCAGGTTGGGGTCGCAGTATCGCCTGTATTTTTCCGGGCCGTCGATCCATTCATTGAGGGCGGGAGATTCTTTATTTAAGCGCGAGGAGATAATCACCCGGGCGAAGTTATGGAGCACCCGGGGGAGGAAATGTTGGTCAATCTGTTCGCCGAAGGTTTTGCGATAGATTTCGGCTTCTGTATTCAGGTCCATGACGTATGGGACCTTGATGTATTCGATCCGGTCCTCAAACGATTGGAACTCCTTGAAGCTGCTCAAATCCTCCGGGTTCATGACGGCAAGAAAAAGGGAGTGAACGCACTCCTCCAGGTCTTCAATCTTGTGCAGGCCTTCACTGATAATGTTATGCAGGCCCATGAGGCGGGTTTTATTGTGGGCCTTCAAATCCATCAGGGCATAAATGCCGTTATTGGTTTTGGCATACTGGGAATATATGTATTTGACGCGGTTGCTGTCGCCCAGAACCGCATCGATTTTTCTCTGGAGCTCTTCATTTTGAAACCGGTTTTCCTTGATCGGCTTGTCTCCCGGCATAAAAACATTGATCCCCTCGCCAAGCCGCCGGTTATAACGGTAGGGGCTGGCGCCGATCATTTTAAACACTTTGGCGCTGTCCTTTACCCGCTCAAGCAGGGCCTGATACATGGAGCTGCAAATCGTACAGGGCTCGGCCCGCCAGATCCAGTCGTATTCCTTGTCATAAAAAAGCTGCTCCAGAAACGGGTGGCCGTCGAAGAGGGCCTTGAAAAACTGCATCCGGTATTGCTTGGGTATCAAGAGTATCGGATGGTCGTAGCTGGGGCACGGAATTTCCAGAGGTTTGTCAGGGTTGATCTCAGGGGGATGCTCGGCATCTTCAAATCCTATCGCTTGGGCGGGAATGTTCCAGACCGTTCGAAGGGCCAGGCCTTCAGGGGTACCCGTATACGCCTCAAACTTTAGCAGCAGGGTATTCAAAAAGGTGCTTTTACCGCTGCCGGGCGGCCCCCTGAAAATATATATTTTATTCTGCTGGGCGCTTCGTTTGAGCGTCTCCACAAGATTGACCAGGCGGTTGGCAAACAGGCGGTCGGCAAAAAACGGATAATCGACACCTTCCACGAACAGCTTTGTGCAGTCGTAATGGACATACTGAATGGACTCCGAGTCATCGGAATACTCATCCACGCCTTCGCCGATATAGGTTTTAATCATGTCATAGAAAAGCTGAAAAACATTTCTTAAGATTTTCCGGGGATCGGCGTAAAGGTATTCGAGAAATTCATCGAATGAAAGGGCCCTCGGAATCCGGTGGCCGTTTATGGTTTTCAAAAACCGCCTGGCCTTTTCCAGATTGCCCGGCTTGCCGTCTATATCCATTCCATGCTCAGTTTTCGCTGATCCATGGTATATTTGACTTTCTCCCATATGACTTCCGGTTCCTCTTGTTTATCATCTGTCTTATTGAGCTGCTTGACCTGATGGGTTTCCAGGGTTACCGGTTTGCCCCACAGGTATTCGATGCCGAGCATGGTGTTCGCGATGAAATCCTTTACCAGGGGGTAGCCTTCGAATACATGGATCAGGTTTAGCACGCCCCCAGCATCCACGCTGAAGCGGATGCTGGGGGGATGGTAAAGGTTTTCCAGAAGCATCTTCCGATAGTCTTCCGCCTTTCGGCTTTTTACATAGTATTGCCAGGTGCGTTTGCTCCGGTTCAGCTTTTTCCCGGCCACAAACAGCCTGTGCTGATCCACGAAATCCTGGTCGACAAACCTTCGGATAAACAGGCCGTCGCAAAGATGGCGGCGGACGGCAAAGATAAAATCGAGGCCGTCGCCATTGGTTTTGTTGAAATCCCGGCGCGCCTTCTGATCCACCAGTTTTTCAAACGTGTAGCTGTATTTGCCCGCTTCGGCTTTTCCCTTAATGTTTTGGAAAAGTCGAAGGCCCAAGGCATAAGGATTGAGCCCGATTCGCGAGAGCGCCGCCACCTGGCTGTTGACCTTGGAAAAATCAATTTCATGTCCGTTGATCCGGTCATCTTCAAGAAAGAGTCGATCATTCCAATAGGTGGCCCAGCCTTCGTTCATAATTTTGGTGCGGATCTGGGGCTGAAAAAACAGGCTCGTTTTTCGGACCACCTCAATTACGGACTTCATCCACTTGTTTTCCTGCCTGTTCAGAAAATCGGAGTGGTCCATAAAAAATTCCATGAGATCCTGTTTCCGCTGTTTTTTTTCCTTTTCGGACCAGTTTTTATATTTCTCGTCAAACTCCGGATATTTTCTTCTCACCCGGATGAAAAATGTATCGGTGCCTGTTTCCGACCCGTCCTCCCGAACCGAGCGGTTAAAGGCCTCGATCTCCTTGAGGTAGTCGACCTGGGTGAATTCCTCTTCGACCTGGAGGAACTGATCGAAATAATAGTCCACCATTTTTTCCCGGGCGGGCTTTTCCGGCTGGTCGATCTGATACAGGGCGTTAAAATACCCCACCAGGTTGTCAACGCCCCTGGCAAATTCGATCACATAATCCACCCACCTGCCGTAAGTGGATCTGAGCCTGGCAATCAGCCGCTTGTCGGCAAGGGCCTCGCCGTTGAAGTCGTACGCCCAGGTATGCTGGAAATACATGTTATTCTGGAAAAAATCCATGTGGGCGAGCACATGGTAAAAAATCATCACATTCAGCCAGTCCGGATTGTTGTCATTGTAATACGATATGGCGGGCCTCGTATTAATGACCGTTTCATAGGGATTGCTCGGGTAAAGCTCATATCGCCCCTTTTCCCGCAGAACATCCACATCATGAACCCAGTAATCATATAAATTGGGTATCATGGACTTGGCTGAGAGTTCCAGCAGATCCCTGTTGGTGACGATATACTCAAGGCTCTCATCGCAAAAACTAAGCCCTGCCTCCCGGGCCCTTTCCTTGCATCCCTCCATGATGCTCTTGGTGTGCTGGTCAATCAGTTGCATGGTCTATCCCGTCTTCCTCTCCCTCTTCCTCTTACTTTTACTCTTCCTCTTCCGTCTTCCTCTAAAATCAGATTCGCAAACTTCCTGTTATCAAACCGCTTCATCGACCATTCACCGCTCATCCCCATCTTCGGATGTCAGGCGGCGGATGCCTTCAATAAGCCTTTGTTCATCGGCACTTTTGGAAATTTGATCCAGCCGTATTTTGGCCCTCTTCTCTTCAATAAGCCGGGAGTCATTCAAATAGGATGCCATCCGGCTGATTCCCCTGTTTTCACTGGCCGCAAGGGTGATGCCGACCCGGTTGGCGTAGTCGATGGTTTTTCGGATTTCCGGCAGGGTCGCCTCGCCCTTTGTATCCCAATCATCTCCGTCGGTGCCGTGAAACACATATATATTGTAATCCCGGTAAAGGCTCTCTTCTTCAATAATGTCATTGATCAGCCGAAAGGTGGATACGATCTTCGTGCCCCCGGCGACCCTGAGGCTGTAATAGGTATAGAAATCCTCAACCTCCTTTGCCTCGGTGTCATGGAGAATAAAGCGGGTTTCCACCTGGCGCGCATATTGATACAGCAGCCAGCTATAGATCAATACATGTTGGGCCACCACAATTTCTGTGGCCTTGCCCCACATGGACCCTGAATAGTCACGGACGAAGAAAACCAGTGCTTGGGATTCGTAGTCCCTTTCCCGCGAAAGGATCCGGAAGACTTTATCCCGGGGGGCAATCAGAAAGCGGGTGGTGTCGATATGGTTGATATCCGGAACAGCGCCCAGTGTCATATTGGTTTCGAGAATTTTTCTGAGGGTGGCCTTTTTGTCCAGCAGCTGGCCGCTTCCGCGGTGCTTGTCGGTGAGGTCATAGGTGTAGTAGCTCAAAGACCTTTTTTTGCCTTTATCCTGGAGATTGGGCAGTTCGAATTTTTCGGTCAGAATGCGGCCGATCTCATAGGCATCGGATTCCAATTCGTGGGCGCCGCCTTCCCCCTCACCGGCGCCCCCGGCCCCTTGGGCGCCGGGGTCGTCAATGGGACGCTCGTCGATGATCTCGCCCGCTTCACCTTCGCCTGAACCCCCGCTGGCGCTTTCTTCGTCTTCTTTATAGGCTAGGGTGTCGTGGACGAACTTTTCCTCTACGGTAGTGGGCACGACGGTCACCCTGTTTTTGGTGCCCGGCCGCACCAAACGGCCGATTTTAATTTTTCGCGGGAAACCGTCTTTCTCCCGCTGCCGGTCGCGCTCGAGCAGCTCTTCGAACGAGCGCAGGCAAACATCGAAATCGCCTGAAGGCCGGCTTGCGCCCTGAAGATGGATAAAGTCCGAGCGCCCGTAAATACCGCGGAAAATTTCCGAGCCGGAGGCGGGGGGCGCCCACCTTACGGTTTTTTGGGCCGGTTTTTTTGTGAGACTATTCATTTTTTTGCCATCACATTTCATCATCCTGGGTGCAGAAATACTCTATCGTCTTCTGCGCACAGGTCTGGCAGTAGTTAAGTTTGGAGAGCATGGTGTCGATGATCCGGTTGTAGAGCTTCTGGTTCTCCTCGTTGCTTCTGTTGGCCAGCGCGCCGACAAGGCTTCCGGCGCCCGCGATATCGGATTTGAGTCTGACATCCGTCACCGCTTTGACCAGCTCGAAGTTGTCCATGAAATCATAGTTGGGGTCCACCGAGATTTTCTGGCCGTATATCTTTCGCAGGGATGTCCGGAACATTTCCTGTTGTTCGGCAGTCTCCAGGCCGAGTCGTTTTTCCACGCTGTTGATAAAGCGCTCGTCAATTTTAACCGCCCGAAGTTCACCGCTCTGCGGGTCCTTGTATTTCCACATCAGGTCCTGACCGAGGTTTTCGGCATCCATACCGATGATCATGTTGACATAGTTAAGGACATCCTTGCGTATCGCCAGGGGCTCGTCCATGTAGGCGTTAAACATCTCGGTCATTATCCGTTCCCGGTAAAGCCCTTTGGCTATTTTAATGTCTTCAAGATACTTAACGCGGTCATTGGCATCGGATACATAGTCAAGGATAACCCGTTCCACAGCCCGGAAGAAGTCATAGGCGAACATGCATTGGCCCTCGTTGGTCTCGGAGCTCTCAACCATCAGCTGAATCGCCCGGCCCAGGTTGCGCTGGCCGAGGCCCTTCTGCCCGAATCGGCGCGTCACATCCGGGACCTGATTCAAGGAGTCGATCACCTCAGAGAGGGTCTTGATGCTTTTTTCGCCCGCCACCTCACCGGCGGCGAGTTTCATCATTTCAACGGGGGTGAGTTTCTCCGTTCGGGGCAGCCGGGTGAGAACCACGGCCACGGAAGCCGCGTAATTGAGGTTCGGATCCTGATGCAGGTTTTCCCGGGCCAGGGTGGTTTTGGTTTCACTGCCGATGGCGTAGCGCGTGAGTTCGGTTTGAAGCCGGTAGTTGGTATTATGCGAAACATTACAGATCCGGCAGCGGTCCACGATGGGGGCTTCCTCTTTTTCTGATACGAACTGGTTGAATTCGGAATTGTTGCTGGTGGCGATCACCAGGGTATCAATGGGCCATTTGAATCCATCCAGTTCAATTTCCCTGTTCTGGATGACGCCAAGATAAATTTGGACCAGATCTTTTTTATTTTTATAGATTTCGTCGGTGAAGTGGATGCCGCCGCCGGCGACCCGGGCAAGCGCCCCCCGTCTCAAGTCAAACCGGTAGGGATTGTTCGTGTCCGTGATATGGAGCAGCCGTTGAATCGATTCCTCGCCGATCAGGTCCACGGACGAGGAGGTGATTTTGTCCTTGGCGGGGTATTTTCCCGTTATCGTGCCCAGGCTTTCCACCAGGGGCACGGGCACGACTTCGACGAAATCAAACATGGTGTCGATATCGTCATCGGCATATTCCCGGATGTCATTCCAGATATAGCCGCTGCAGGCGCCTAACGGCCGGTAGTTTTCGTAAATTTTTTCCAGCTCCTGGTCTGAAAATCCGTATGTGGCGGCAAGATGCTCCCGGTTTCGGCCGTTTTCCGGGAAAAGGTTCATGGCAAGAATCATGGGGTCTTCATAGGTCTGCGACTCAATGGCCCTAATTTGGCCATAGGTGCCTAAACGATCGAGGTTTTTGAAGCGAAACGTGTACTTGCCATTCCCCTTTTGGGTTAGAAACTCGCGATACTTGTGGCACAGGAAATCCACAAAGAAGGTCTTGCCGTTTCCCGGTTCGCCGACCAGTACGTAGGCCATCTCCATGGAAGACCCGCCTTCGGATGCGTCCTTTACATAGGATACAAAACTGTTTATTTCATCGTACATGCCGACGATGTGTTTTTTCCCGTTTCGGAATATATTGAAATCATATGTTGTTTTGCCGTTGACCGTAACCTTTTCAAACCCCCCCTCGAGTATCATCCGGGCAACGGATTGGAAGGCGTTCTCAAAGTTTCTTTCACCTTTTTTGACGCTTGAAATATGCGCATTCAATGTGTCCATGGGATCCTGTGCTCCTCTTCAAAGTAAATTCGGTTTATTGCTCAGTGGTGCTTTTTTAAATAATTGAAGGACGGGTGATTCATTATGATTATTGGACGCCGGTGCTACTTCCGGTGTCAATCAATCATAAATGAGACGCGGCCGCTGCTTTCATTGGGGCCCCCATATAAAATTGAGGCAGCAGTGAAGAGGAGCATGCGATCCAGGCCGGATTAACGCGAAGAGAAGAAACACTCGAAAATTCAGGAATGCTATATGCGTATGAGGTGAATGATACTGATAGACAGCTGATTGCGCCCTTCATGGAAAATATAACTAAATTGAGCCGTTATTTTACCCTATGGCTAATAATTCGTTTATTTTCTTAATTTTTGGCGTCCTCACAGCCACTTATATCTTAACCACAAGTTAACTCCATAATATCTTTTAGAACTCCAAAATACAAGCAAAAAATATATTTCCGGGGTTGGCCCCTGCCGGTTGGAAACAATCTATTTTTGTGATAAACTAGATATTTATTGGGCTTTATCACCTAAATATGTTAAAATTTGACAATCTCGTAAAAAGTCGATTTTGGGATGGCAAAGAAAAAAGTTCAAGCCCCAGTTAAGATCCGGGGGCGCGCAAATTCCGAGGAATGCAGAGTACTTAGCTGTACGTGAAATTCCGAGGAATGCAGCGCAACACAGATATTGGACTTCCAAGGAACTCGACAATATTTAATATTATCTTAGAAGCTTCCGCTGCTGTCATTCCGAGAAACGAAAGTGACGAGGAATCTTGATTGTTAAAGATTTCTCGCTACCGCTCGAAATGACAATGCGGACGC
>JAGXLR010000060.1 GCA_018334555.1 Desulfobacterales bacterium | reverse complement strand
ACATCCCCCATTTCCCCGAATCCACCGTTCAGAGTCACTATGGGAGGCTTGTAGCGGGAACGCTGGGCGGCCAACGGGCTATCGCCATGCAGGGGCGGTTTCATCTTTACGAGGGCTATGCGGCCGCCACGGTAGTTTTTCCCGTAAGGGTCATGCAGGCCATGGGGGTTCATACGCTGGTGCTTTCCAATGCCTCGGGCGGCATTAATTTGAATTTTACGCCCGGCGATATTATGCTTATCCAGGATCATATCAATCTGACCGGTGATAATCCCCTGCTTGGACCGAATATCGACGCGTGGGGGATTCGTTTTCCTGATATGACTGCGGTTTATGATCCAATTTTGATACAACTTTCTGAAAAGATAGCTAAATCTAATGGCATTCCGCTGCAGAAAGGGGTCTATATCGGCCTTAAAGGGCCCTCGCTCGAGACGCCGTCGGAAACCCGTTTTCTACGGGAAATCGGAGGGGATGCGGTGGGATTCTCCACCGTAATGGAAGCCATCGCCGGCGTGCATGCCGGCATGCGGATTCTGGGGCTTTCAACCATTACCAATATCAATGATCCGGATGATCCCGTGCCGGCAAGGGTGGAGGCGATCATTGATGTCGCCGGCCAGGCCGCCCCAGGGCATGCGCAGATCATTGAATCCATCGCACATGAGCTGGCAAACGATGAAGCCGATTGACCTTCTTGTAACAAACGGTACGGTCCTGACCATGGATCCCGATGAAACCGTGATCGAAAACGGGGCGGTGGCGGTTTCCGGGGACAGCATTGCAGATATCGCTCCGGCATCCAATTTCTCAGAGCATGGGGTAGGGGCCCGGATCGATGCCTGCGGCGGCATTATCATGCCGGGATTGATAAATACGCATACGCATGCCGCCATGACCTGTTTCCGGGGGCTTGCCGACGATATGGATCTGATGACCTGGCTGCATGACTATATTTTTCCGGCAGAGGCCAAACTGGACATAGATAAAGTCCATTGCGGGGCGATGCTTGCGTGTGCCGAAATGATTATGTCCGGCACCACCTGTTTTGCGGATATGTATCTTTTTGAGGACGCCGTCGCCTGTGCCGCCAGAAAGGCGGGGATGCGGGCGGTGGTGGGGGAGGTGCTCTATGATTTTCCCTCCCCCAACTACGGAGAAATCGAGAACGGATTTTCCTATACCCAAGACTTGATTGCCAAATGGCGCGGGGAGCCGTTGATCACCGTGGCCGTAGAGCCCCACTCACCGTACCTATGCGCGCCGGATCTGCTTGAAAAGGCGGAAGCCATATCGGCGGAGAACAACATTCCGCTGATTATTCATGTCGCAGAGACCGTCAGCGAAACAGAAAAAATCCGGGCCGCCTATGGGAGAAGCCCGATAGGCCATCTGGCGGATATCGGGGTCCTATCCCCTCGGCTGGTGGCCTGTCATTGCGTGGTTTTGTCGGATGAGGATATCGCACTGCTCAGGAAAAACGATGTCAAGGTTTCCCATAACCCGGAAAGCAATATGAAACTCGCCTCCGGTATTGCCCCCGTCCCCCGTTTATTGGACGCCGGTATCTGTGTGGGGCTTGGAACGGACGGCTGCACGAGCAACAATAACTTGGACATGTTTGCGGAAATGGATATCGCCGCCAAGATCCATAAGGTTAACTGCTTGGATCCTACGGTCATGGATGCCCGAACCGTGGTCCGGATGGCCACCGTTGACTCCGCCCGGGCGCTTGGTCTGGATCAGATCACAGGATCTCTGGAAATCGGCAAAAAAGCGGATTTGATCGTGGTCGACACCCAAAAACCGCATATGACCCCTATGTATAATATTTATTCGCATCTGGCGTATGCCGCCGGTGGCCACGACGTAACCTCCGTTATTATCAACGGGCGACCGGTGATGCGTGACAGGCGCGTGTTGTCGATGGACCTTGAGCACGTTATGGCGGATGTTAACCGGATTGCAGAAGCGATTCGAAACGGTTGTGATTGATTTTGTTCCGCAAATAACTTATACTTAAAGAGAGTATTTCAAATTTTTTGATCAAAAAATGATTCAATATCCTAAAAATAAAATAAAAATTAAATCTTCAAAAAATTGAAACGCTCAATTTAGGTTATAGTTTAATCTAATGCGTTATGATTCGAAATAGAGGGCAAATAGGCATCTGTTCGGCGGCATTGTTCATTCTTCTCGCCTGCGGGATAGTTTCGACAGCGCGCGCCGGTCCGTCTTTCGCCCTGATGAACGATCCCGAAGCCGCTGGGGGGCAAACTTCATCCGGGACGCTGGATAGTGAATTTGATGAATTCGAAGGTTTCGACGAATTCGAATCCGAACCCGCACCGCCGGTATTCGATCCGTTGGTCGGATACAACCGGACGATGACCCGTGTCAATGACCGGCTCTATTTTTGGGTGTTAAAGCCTGCGGCCCAGGCCTATGGGGCAGTCCTGCCGGAGTTCGCAAGGCAGTGTTTCAGCCGGTTTTTTAAGAATCTGGGGTTTCCGGTCCGGTTGGTGAACACCCTTTTCCAGGTAAAACTAAAGGGTGCAGGTGTTGAAACCCTAAGATTCGGGGTTAACTCGACCGTTGGCATTGTCGGCTTCTTCGATCCGGCCAAAAAATGGATGCATCTGTCCCCATACGAAGAGGACTGCGGACAGACGCTGGGCTATTATGGCTTGAACGGGGGGTTCCACCTGGTATTGCCTTTTTTCGGCCCCTCCAATCTTCGGGATGCGCTGGGACGGGTGCCGGAATTTTTTCTGGATCCTGTTAGCTACTATATTCCGGGCGCTTTTGCTGTGCGAGTGGTCAACCGGACATCGCTTCATATCGGCGAATACGAGAGTTTTCGCAAAGATGCCATGGATATGTATATTTTATTTCGTAATGCCTATAAACAAAACAGGAAAAAGAAGATCGAGGAGTAAAATGCGCTATTTCATCTATGTATGGATTGGGTTGGCCGTGTTCGCATGTTTAGTCGCCGCTCCGGCAATGGCAGATGATGACGTCGAAGACGTCTCGCAGTTGCTGAAAAACAAAATCGATTCGGTCTTGACTGTACTTGAAGCCGAAAATATGGCCGAGGCCGAGAAGAAAGAGAAGATCATGTCCATGGTGGAGCCGTTGATCGATTTTGAACTGATGGCCAGGCTAACCCTGGGCAGGGCCCACTGGTCCAGTCTTTCTGACGAGCAGCAGAAGAGGTTTATCGATCTTTTTGTTGGCCGGTTAAAAGCCTCCTATTTGGATAAAACCACCTTTTATTCGGATCAAAAGGTTATCTATCACCCGGCCGTCAAGCGGGGAGGCAAAATCCACGTACCCATGGATGTGGTAACCGGGGAGAAAACCGCCGAAGTCCTCTACAAGTTCTATTCAGCCGGGGAAAAATGGCGCATCTATGATGTTGAAATCAACGGGGTGAGCCTGATCAAAAGCTACCGTTCCCAGTTTAATGAAATTTTACGCAACGGTACGGTCAAAGACCTGTGCGACGAGCTGAAGCGATCCGCGAGCGAATAATCCACGCTAAATTCCCATTTGCCCTTATTGTTTGGATAATCTTTTATGTTGAAAGACGACGACCTTATAATCAGGTTTTACGATAAGATCATATTAACCCATCCCCGAAAGATAATCGCCTGCCTTTTGGTTATTATTGCGATGCTCGGCTATTTTGCCAAAGATTTCCAGATCGACGCCTCGGCCGATAATCTTGTCGACAGGACCAGCGAGGATGTCCAGTATGCCTGGAAGATCTATAATCGCTATGGGGTACAGGATTTTTTGTTCGTTGCCTATACGCCGAAACAGGACCTCCTCTCCGAAGCGGTGCTGGATAATATCGCCCGCCTGAAAAAAGCGCTGACTGAGTTGGAGCGGGTGGAGTCCGTGAATACCCTTCTTGACGTGCCCCTGCTGGAAAGTCCGCCGTTGGAAATCAGTGAAATGAGTGACGGGGATTTGCCGACGCTCCGTTCCCCCAGCGTCAACCGGGAGATGGCCCGTAAGGAGCTGAGGACGAGTCCGATCTATCGCAACCTGTTGGTCAGCCCGGATTTGGAGACAACCGCACTCCAGCTCAACTTCAAGGCGAACGAGCACTACAGAAGTATTTTGAACCGGCGCAGTGAGCTGGAGGAAAAGGCCGCCAAGCACGGCCTCTCTGCTTCAGAACGGGCTGAGTATGATCAAATTTCAAAAGAAGTCAGACGGCTTCGAGAGGTGTTTAACGAGCAGCGGCATGCGGATATCAACCGGATTCGGGAAATTATGGGCAGGTACCAGGATGGGGCCGATCTTTTTCTGGGTGGCGTCAGTGTGATTGCCCACGACCTCATCCGGTTTATCAAGAATGACCTGAAGGTTTTCGGAGTAGGGGTGCTTTGTTTCCTGATCATCGTGCTCGGCGTCATATTCAGGCGTCCCCGATGGGTGATCCTGCCCTTGCTTTGCTGTGCGTTCTCAACCATTGCCATGGCTGGCCTTTTGGGTCTTTTTGGGTGGCAGGTGACGGTCATTTCATCAAATTTTATATCGCTTCAGTTGATTCTTACCATGGCCATTGCGATCCATCTGATCGTCCTCTACCGGGAGCTCTTATGCCTGCATCCGGAAAGAGCGCATCGCCAGCTGGTCCTTGATACGATGCGCTTCAAGATAACCCCTATTTTTTATGCCGCCCTAACCTCAGGCGCCGGTTTTGGTTCGCTTCTGCTCGCGGATATCAAGCCGGTCATTACTTTCGGATGGATGATGGTGGGGGGGATTGCCGTTTCCCTGGTAATAACCAACATATTTTTTCCGGCCTTTCTGGTTCTGCTTAGAAAAACCGAGCCGCCCCCTGTATGCGGCGGCAGTATCTTTCTAACCACCGTGCTGGGCCGGTTCACCGAAAAGCGGGGGCGGTTTATCCTGACCGCGAGCGTCGTCGTGCTTCTGATCAGCGGCTTCGGCATCTCCCGGCTGCAGGTAGAGAATTCTTTCGTCAACTATTTCAAGGACTCGACAAGGATATACAAAGGGCTGAAGCTGATCGACCAGAAACTGGGCGGCACGACGCCGCTTGACATTATCGTTAACCTGGACGGCTCCGAAAAATCCGAAGCTCCGGCTAAGCGCGAAAATTCCTCGGCGTCTGCCGGAGAGTTCGATATGTTCTCAGAATTTGACGAGCCGGAAACCGGGGATCAGTATTGGTTTACCCCATACAAAATGCAGAGGGTGCTTGAAATCCATAATTACCTGGAGAGCCTGCCGGAGATGGGAAAGGTCCTTTCTCTGGGCACCATGATGAAAGTCGCCAAGGCGCTAAACGACGGCAAGTCTCTGAGCAGTTTCGAGCTGTCCTTGATCTATAACGAGATTCCCGAAGAGTTTCAGAAGGAGCTGGTTAAACCGTTTGTTTCGATCGCACATGATCAGGTTCGCTTGATGAGCCGGGTGCAGGATACCGACCCCTCGCTCAGGCGCAACGAACTGATCAACCGAATTCGGCACGAGCTGACCCATGATTTTAACTACGATCCCTCTGAGGTCCGTCTGACCGGATTGCTGGTGCTGTATAACAATGTTTTGCAGACCCTTTTTGACTCGCAGATTTTGACCCTGGGCTTTGTGCTGCTGGTCTTGATGTTCATGTTTCTGATTCTTTTCAGATCGTTTAAGGTCGCCCTGATTGCGGTTTTTCCGAATCTATTGGCCGTTTCGGTCGTTCTCGGGGTAATGGGGCTGGCCGGTATCCCGCTGGATATTATGACCATTACCATTGCCGCCATCAGCGTCGGTATCGCGGTGGACGATACGATCCACTATATCCATCGTTTCCGCAAGGAGATCCCCCTGGACTGGGACTATACCAAAGCCATGCACCGCAGCCATGGGACCATCGGATACGCCATGTATTATACATCGGTTGCGATTATCCTGGGGTTCTCCATTCTGTCCCTGTCCAACTTTTTCCCGACGATCATTTTCGGTCTGATGACCGGCCTGGCCATGCTGATCGCCCTGCTGGCGTCATTGACCCTGCTGCCCCGCCTAATTATTATGTTTGAGCCTTGGCAGCCGGATAACAGGTAAATTCTTCGGGAGCGAGTGGAAACAGGTTCTGGATCAGGCCGTGAAATATGAAATATGACGCTATTATCCATAATGGGTGGGTGATTACGGTAAATCCGGCGTTCGAAATTATCGAAAACGGGATGGTCTGTGTCCGGAACGGCGAGATTGCGCAGGTCAAAAAAGGGGGGCCGGATACGAATGCATATTTTGCCGATGAATGGATTGATGCGGCCGGCGGCCTGGTCCTGCCAGGCCTGATCAACACCCACGTCCATCTGCCCATGTCGATTTTTCGGGGATTGGCCGATGATCTGCCGCTTGCGCAATGGCTGAACGAGCATATCTTCCCGGCGGAAAATCACCATATGGACGCCGAATCGGTAAAGGCCGGGGCCAGACTTTCCTGCCTGGAGATGCTTCTCTCCGGTACGACGACATGCTGCGACGGATATTTTTTGGAGGACTCGGTTGCCGAGGCCGTTCTTGAGGCCGGTATACGGGCGGTACTGGCGCAGGGGGTGATCGATTTTCCGGCGCCGGGGATTTGCGAACCGGCCCGGAATCTAGAAGTCGCCGCGGCTTACGTCTCAAAATGGCAGAACGCGTGCGACCGGATCGTTCCCTCGATTTTTTGCCATTCGCCCTATACCTGTTCGAGTAACACCCTGGTTCGGGCCAAAGAAGCGGCCGCACGGGCCGGCGTTTGTTTTCAGATCCATGTCGCCGAAACCAGAGGCGAGGCGGACCGGATTCAAAATGAACACGGCATCTCGCCGGTGAAGTATCTGGACAGCCTGGGGATTTTGGATGAGCGGACATTGGTTTCCCACGCCGTTTGGGTGGATGAAGGCGATATCGACATACTTTTTTCCCGCGGCGTCGGGATCTCTCATAACCCGGAAAGCAATATGAAACTCGCCTCCGGGGTGGCACCGGTTCCGGCCTTCATTAATGCCGGAATCCCCGTGGGTTTAGGTACGGATGGCTGCGCCAGTAATAATAATCTGGATTTGTTTACGGAAATGGATACGGCGGCCAAACTGCATAAGGTCGTATCCCAGGATCCGACGGTTATGGATGCGAGGCGCGTTTTACGAATGGCTACCATAGAGGGGGCGCGGGCCATCGGCATGGAGAGACGCATCGGTTCGATCGAAGAAGGTAAATCAGCGGATTTGATTATTATCGACGTCCGCCAACCCCACCTGACGCCGATATACCATCCGGAATCCCACCTGGTATATGCAGCCCGCGGTTCGGATGTCAGGGATGTTTTCGTACAGGGCGTGCCCCTTGTTCGGGATCATGAGGCGGCCGGCCTTGATGCGGGGGCGATCATGGATGCGGCGGCGGCCCTTGGCCGTAAGATTTGGCAGACGGATCGACCCGAATCATTTTGATTTGTCAGGAGCCACCAAATGGATTTACCCGGTTTAATTTCTGCCGCCAGAGGCGACAGGCCGGTTGACCGGCTGTTTGAAAATGCCCGGCTCATCAATGTGTTCTCCGGTGCCATCGAATCCCGTCATATCGCCTTATCCGGCGGATACATTGTGGGTTTTGGGCCCTATGAGGCCAAAGAGCGGGTGGATATGGGCAACCGCTTTGTCGTTCCGGGCTTTATCGACGCCCATGTCCACATTGAAAGCTCAATGACAGATGTTTCTGAATTTGTCCGGGCGGTTTTGCCGTGCGGAACCACTTCCCTTGTCTGTGACCCGCATGAAATCGCCAATGTATTAGGCGTTGAGGGCATCGAATATATGTTAGGCCAGGGACGACGACAGCCCATGAATCTATTTTTTGCGCTTCCCTCCTGCGTGCCCGCAACAGACATGGAGACTTCCGGAGCTCGTCTGGATGCCGAGGCGCTTGCCCCTTTTTTTTCGGAGCCCCGTGTGCCGGCCCTGGCTGAAATGATGAATTTTCCGGGAGTTATTCACTGTGATCCGCAGGTAATGGAGAAAATCGCGCTGGCAGGCAGGGCGGGTAAACCGGTTGACGGCCATGCCCCCGGGCTCTCCGGCAAGGCCCTGAATGCCTATCTGACGGCCGGAATTGCCAGTGACCACGAATGCGTTTCAGCACAAGAGGCAAGAGAGAAGCTTGCCGCCGGTATGCACATTATGATACGTGAAGGTACCGGCGCCAAGAATCTCGATGATTTGCTGCCTGTGGTGACGCCGCAAAATGCGCACCGGCTGATGTGGTGTACCGATGATCGGCATCCGCAGGAAATCTGTCATGAGGGCCATATCGATGGAATCCTCCGGCGGGCCATTCATGCCGGCGTGGACCCAGTGACCGCCATTCAGATGGCCACACTTAATCCGGCCAGATATTTCAGACTGCCCCGTATCGGCGCCATCGCCCCGGGAATGCGGGCAGATATGGTGGTGGCATCGGATTTAACCCATCTGGTGCCTGAACAGGTCTATGCCGGCGGCGTTCTGGTGGCGGAAAACGGCCGGATGCATCCCGATATCGGGGCCCCGGCGGCAGATGCCTGTCCATCTGCCATGCATGTGGATTTTGAACACCTTGATTTCCGGATACCGGCAAGCGGCCGGAGGGCCAGGGTTATAGAGCTTGTGCCGGATCAGATTGTTACCCGGCAGCAAATCATAGATATCAAACAGGCCGATGGATTAGCCGAGGCGGATCCGTCGAATGATATTCTTAAAATTGCCGTTGTGGAGCGTCATCAAAAAACGGGGAATATGGGCAAGTCTTTTGTCAAGGGGGTTGGCCTCCAACGCGGCGCCCTGGCATCCAGCGTTGCCCATGATTCGCATAATATCGTCGTCGTGGGGACAAATGACGGGGATATGCAGACGGCGGTCAAACATGTGGCCGCTATGGAGGGCGGGCTATGTGTGGTTTGCGACCGTCTGATCAAGGCGGATATGGCGCTTCCCATCGCCGGGCTTATGTCCACAGAGCCGCTTGATACGGTCCGCCAAAAGATGGATCGGCTGATCGATGCGGCTAAGGCTTTGGGCTGTCGTCTGCCGGACCCGTTCATGACCCTTTCATTCCTGGCGCTTCCCGTTATCCCGGAGTTGAAAATCACCGACAGGGGGCTGGTCGATGTGAATCAATTCGCCCATGTGTCTGTTTTCGTAGATTGAGGAGGGGCCAAGCATCTATATGCAAAAATCCAATATCCCCTACCTAAAATCTGGAGGCCTATGATCATACATGTTGACATGGACGCCTTTTTTGCCTCTGTCGAGGTGTTGGACGACCCGGGGCTCTCCGGTGCGTGTGTTATCGTAGGCGGTATGAGCAGTCGGGGGGTCGTATCCGCGGCAAGCTACGAAGCCCGGCAATACGGGGTGCATTCGGCCATGCCCATGTATGAGGCCAGGGGGAAATGTCCGCAAGGCGTTTTTTTGGAGCCGCGGCGCCGGCGTTACAAGGAACTCTCCAGGGCGGTTATGCTCATCCTTTCCCGCTTTTCGCCGGTTATTGAACAGGTATCCATTGATGAGGCCTTCGTGGATATCAACGGGTGCGATAGGCTCCATGGCGGTCCTGAAAAAATCGGCAGGGCGATCAAGGAGGCAATCCGCCGGGAGCTGGGGTTGACCTGTTCGGTGGGCATCACCCCGCTCAAGTTTCTGTCCAAAATCGCCTCTGACATGGATAAGCCCGACGGCCTGACCCTTATCCCGCCTGAGGCGGTTGACGATTTTATAGGGCCGCTTCCGGTCGCCAAAGTGCCGGGCGTGGGGCGTCAAAACCGTAAACAGTTGGAACGGCTGGGGATAAGGACGTTAGGGGACGTCAAAAAATATTCGACGGAACAGTTGGTGCGGCGGTTCGGCAAGTACGGCCAGCGTTTGGCAGAGCTGGCTTCGGGCATTGATCCTTCGGAAGTCAAGGGGGTTCGTCCGGTAAAAAGCCTGAGCAGCGAGCAAACCCTTCCGGTGGATACCAGGGACCGGGATCGTTTGAGGCGATACCTGCTGAAGCATGCCGAGGATGTCAGCCGTCAGCTACGCCGGCACGATCTGCGGGCGAAGACGGTAACGCTGAAGGTCAAACACGCCGATTTCTCCCAGGTGACCCGTCAGGTCGGCCTTTGCCGCCATACGCGGTCTTCCGAGACGCTTTTTAAAACCGCCTGCGGGCTTTTGGATAACTATAGACCCACCCGGCCGGTTCGCCTGATCGGTTTGGGGGCTTCGGATTTATCTGAAAAGGAAGGCCCCGTTCAGATGTCCCTGTTTGGCGAGCCGGATACGGACGCTTTGAAATGGGAGGCCCTTGATCATGCGGTTGATGCCATTACCGAGCGTTTCGGGCGGGAAGCCGTCAGAAGGGCCGAACTATTCAATGATGATAGGCGTCGGAAATAGCGTATGGAACAGGAGCATACCATTGAGCAGGCATACGCGCCGGAAGAGCCCCGGCAAGTGATCATTGCGGATGATGATCTGACCACGCTGAAAATTTTGGAGCGAACACTTGAGAAGGCGGGGTTTACGCCGATACCCGTCTCCAGCGGAAGGCAAGTGATCGGGCATCTTTCGGGCGCCGTTTGTGCCGTGATACTCGATATCCAGATGCCGGAAATGAACGGACTTGAATGCCTGGACTACATCAACCGGCAATATCCGGATCTTTCCCCAATTATGCTGACCGCCAGTGACGAGGTCGCCGATGCCGTCTATGCGATGAAACACGGGGCTTTTGACTATATCGTCAAACCGTTTCAAGCCTCGCAGATAACCGCACTCGTCTCACACGCCGTGCATTCGTTCGAGCAGACGATTCGTCTGCGGGAGGCTGAAGAGAGCCTCAGACAGGCCAGGGAAAACGAGATCTATGTCGCCTCCCGCATCCAGCGGTCCCTTCTGCTGGGCAAGCCGCCGACTGATTTCCCGGGGGTTCAGATCGCCCATATGACGATCCCCTCCCAGGAAATCGACGGGGATTTTTACGACTTCATCCAGATGGATTCCCAATCCATGGATTTTGTGGTCGCCGATGTTATGGGCAAAGGCATCCGTGCCGCATTTATGGGGGCCGCACTAAAGAGCCATCTTCTCCGTGTGGTCAATGAAACCCGGCTTTCCACTGAGGGCCGCGTCTTTATAGAGCCCGAAGAAATCGTGGATACCGTCTACAGCCACATGATCGACGAGCTGCAGGATCTGGAATCGTTCGTCACCCTTTTCTATGCGCGGTTCTATCCGAAAAGCAGCCGGTTGACATATGTCGATTGCGGCCATGTCCAGCCGCTGCACTTTCATCATCGGAGCCGCCGGGTCAGCCTGTTAAGGGGGGGCAACATGCCGCTGGGCTTTCCCGAAAAAGAGCCGTTCCGCCAATTCAATACGACTTTTGAAGCGGGCGATGTCTTCCTGTTCTATTCAGACGGCCTTACCGAAACCAGGAGCCGCTCGGGGGAGCTGTTCGGCGAAGAACGATTGATTAATTTTATGACGGCCCATGGCACCGACCCGCCCGATGATCTGATCCAGGCGGTAAAAGCCGAGGTTGTCAATTTTTCAGGGACGGCTGAGTTTGCGGACGATTTTACCTGTATTGCCATTAAAATCGACGCTGATTCCGTGCCGTTGGAGCTCCTGGGCCGGCAGACGTTCGTTTTTGACAGCCGCCTGGACGAACTGCAGCGGGTCCGGCGTTGTGTCCGGATATTCGGCAAAAAATACATGCGCCGGGCCTCGGACGAACCACGTATCGCTGGAATAGAACTGGCGGCCGTAGAGTTGACATCCAATATCATCCGCCACGCCTATGAAAACCAATCGGGCCATCCCATCCGGCTGGAAGCGGTTGCCTACCCCCGGGAGATGACATTTTCTTTCTATGACCGGGGCAAACCGTTTGATCCCGATGCGGTCCCCGCCCCAGCGCTCGACAGGCCAAAAGAGGGGGGAATGGGCGTTTATATAATCGAAAAATCAGTAGAGGAGATCACCTATTCAAGAGGCGGGGATGGGCAAAACTGCGCCTGTATGCGGATACGCTGGTGTTGACGGTTTTTATTGGAATTCAAGACAGGCCATGAACAGGAGTAATCATCGATTGGAGTGAGCCAATGGGAGTCAAGCTTAAAGTCAATACGTATGTCGATATTGCCGTTGTGGACCTCAAAGAAAAAGCCCTGGATGCAAGCAACAGCGAAAAGCTAAAAAAAAGCATGGCTGAAACCCTGAACGATTATGAGAAAGTGGTGCTCGATCTTTCCCGGGTGGAATTCGTTGACAGCTCCGGATGCGGGGCGCTTCTATCCTGCCTCCGACAGTTGGGCGACCGGGGAGGGGAGTTGAAGCTCTGCGGGGTTCAAAAAAATGTTCAGCGGCTTTTTGAGCTGGTCCGAATGAATCGCATCATTGATATTTATCCGACCAAAGATGATGCGCTAAAGGGGTTCTAATCCCCGATGGCTTCGTAAAAGGCGGTTTATATCGCAGGCAGAAAGTAACTTTAAAAAACATCCGCATTGTCATTTCGAGCGGCAGCGAGAAATCTTTTACAAACAAAATGCCCCGCCGCCTTCGCTTTTCAAAATGACTGCGGCGCCAGGATGCCGATCAGGTGACAAAGGACGGCCCCGCCATTTCAGAGGCCCTGTAGAGGTCATACCGGGATTTGTCATAGGGGTAATCCCAGCATCCCTGGCGGTGGATCATATCGCCGCCGAATCCGGTTTTGAAGCGATAAAGGCCGTACATGGGGTGATACGGATCCGGATGGGGGGAAATGCCGAAAAGATCGTAATCCCTGCATCCCGCCGCTTTTGATTTGCATATGGCCGCCCATTGGACGGCGTAGGAGGGCATGTAATGGCTTTTTTTCTGTGATGAGGCGCCGTAAAGGTAGGTCGCCCGATTGCCGGCAATCGCCAGCATGATACCGGCGACCGGTTTTTCATCGACTTCGGCCAGCAGTAAATGGATGCTCGCCGGGGAGCCCGAGTCCGAAGCCTTTACTTCCAGCGCAGCTTTGAAGTAGTCTAAATCATTGAGCATCATGCCATGCCGGCCCGCCGTTTCGCAGTAAATATCATACCAGGCGGGGAGATCCTTAATGCCGGTTTCGCGGACACGCACCCCTTTCCGGGCGGAAAGCCGGATATTATAGCGGGTCTTGGGCTTCATTCTTTTTAAGAGCCGATCCCGGTCGGTACTTAAATCAAGGATTACCGTATCTGTGGGCAAAAGGTCAGTGGGCGCTTTTCGAAGATTCCAGTGCTTGGTATCAAAGTTCATGCGCATCTCCCGGACACCGGTCCGCGGCTTTCCAAGCCATACGGCATTTTCGGTATACCGGGTTTTATCCATTGCCCATGGCGATTCCCAGGGCAGGTCGTAGCGAATAAAAACGCAGCTTTTCGGCAAATGCGGCCGGATCTGTTCGGAAAGAAGCTCCAGCCATTGTCCCCGTCGCTCTTCATCCGGCAGCCACTCCGGTCCAAACGGGACATATGCCATATCCGCATCCGGCCCCAGGGAGCGGATAACCACCAGCATGTCCCGGCTGGCCCTGGCGCTCTCCCGTTTGGCCAGCTCATGCGTAAAACGGATGCCAGGCGCCGGCGCCCCTTTATTCTTGAAATTTTCCTCTAAAATATCAAAGGCCCTTGCCTGACGGCCCTGCTGCTTTTTCAGCCGCCCCCAGAAAGCGGTCTGCTGGAGGTGGATGCCGGCTTCGATATGTTTGGTTCGTTTGGGTTCGAGGGCTATCTGCATAAGACGGCTAACATGGCGATTGGGTTTAAAAATATATAAAGAGCAAATTCATATAAAAAAAGCATGCCGCCTGTCAAATCTGAATTTTGATGGCTTCGTAAAAAGTCCAATATCTGTGTTGCGCTGCATCCCTCGGAATTTCACGTACAGCTAAGTACGCTGCATTCCTCGGGATTTTGCGCGCCTTGATCTTGAACTTTTTACTTTGCCATCCTAAAAACGACTTTTTACGAGATTGTCAATTTTGCCCATGAAAAGATGATCTAATCGCTTTTTAACCCATCCCTCAGCATACGGCGCAGAATTTTTCCCACCGCGCTTTTGGGCAGGCTGTCCCGGAATTCAACTACCCGCGGAACTTTGAATGTGGCCAGATGCGACTTGCAGAAGTCGATAATCTCTTGTTCGTTTATCGTCTCCTTATGCTCGGGCTTGGGTGCGATTACCGCCTTGACCGTTTCGCCGCGGTAGGGATGGGGCTCGCCGATGACGGCGGCTTCGGCCACTGCGGGATGTTGGTAGATGACGCTTTCGACCTCCACCGGCGCCAGGTTATAGCCGGAGGCCACGATCAAATCCTTGATCCGGTCCACGAAATAGACGAAGTCCGCCTCGTCCACGTAGCCCCGGTCGCCGGTGCGGAACCAGCCGTCCGGAAGGAAGGCGGCTTGGGTTTCCTCGGGTTTGTTCAAATACCCCTTGGCCAACTGAAGCCCCCGGTAACAGATCTCCCCCTCGGTATTGCGAGGGAGGACCCGGTTGTCGTCATCGGTGATTTTGACTTCCGAAAACACGGGAATACCGATGGCATCCGAGGATTCCTTGATGCCCGGGATAGAGATGATCCCGCCGCTGTTGGTCTCGGTCATGCCCCAGCCGTTGACCAGCTGGATGCCGGTTTTATCCTTCCAGTCCTTCTGAACCGCTTGGGGCACCGGCGCGCCGCAGCCAATGGTAACTGCCAGGCTGCTCAAATCGTGGGACTCAATCAGTTCCCTATCGGCCATCATGGCGATAAAGAACGTGGGCGGGGCAAAAATGACATTGGCCCTGTAGGTTTCGATCACCCGGAACGCGTCTTTTAAGTCGAACATGGGAATGGGGATCACCGTACCGCCCTGGTAAAAAGCCGGCAGCAGATGGAGGAGATAGCCGGCCGTATGGAACATGGGCATAATCGAGAAGTTGATCTCCCGCTCGCCCCAGGCCCGGAAGGCGTGGGAGTGGGTGAGGGAGTTGAATACGAGATTGAAATGGGTTTCGATCACCCCCTTGGATTTTCCCGTGGTCCCGGCCGTATATAGCAGAAGAGCGGTATCGGTTCGGGGATCCACCGTTTCGGATTCATTAAGCGGCGAATATTTATCGAGCGACTCGAAAAGATCGAGTGTGCCCGGCAAGGGGTTTTTGGGAATATCCCAGAACATTTTCAGCGCATCCGAAACCACGACATCCTCGGCGGCCCAATCCCTGATATGGGTGACAATAACGTTGTCAACGCTCTTTTTCTCCACAAGGGGCTGAACCTTGTCGTAGAGGAGGTCAAGCATCAGGATCGTCCGGGCGCCGGAATCGTTTATTTGATAGGCGACTTCATCGGCCTGGTACATGACGTTTATCGGGGTGTGTACGGCCCCGATCATTGCCGCCCCATAGAAAGCCACGATATGCTGAATGGCGTTGGGCAGCATGGCGGCCACCGTGTCGCCTTTCTTGACCCCCAGGTCTTTGAGCAGGGCGGCGTATTTGCCGATAAGCGCATTTAATTCCCTGTAGGTGGCGGGCTTATCCAAGAAGATGACGGCCGTGGCATCGGGGTGGCGACGGGCGGTTTCATTAAACAGGCCATATATCGAGACATCCGGGATTGGCGGGACGGACTCGAAAAACCAGCTCGGATGGCTGATGACATAGGCATCCGACGGCTTATAGGTGCGGCCCTCTTCGAGCCAGGGCTCCGGATACCCCATTTTGCGGTAGCACTCATAGAGCGCATCGTCAAAAAACGAATCGCCCGCCTGAAAACGCGGGGGCTTTTGATTTCCCATGGCGGGACCTCCCTTTTTTTATCATTTAAAAAAAAAGTGCTGCTTCCGCATCCATTCGAACGGGTCCCTTCATCCCGGCAGCGCTAAAGATTTTAAACGCGTACAGGCCTCATACGCGGCCCTCCTGGACGAGCCGCGCGAAATGTTCAAATGAGCGGTCATAGGTCGCCTCCGCGTCATTGGGGAAGCAGCATCCCGGCAGCTGCCGGCTCTTTAGATGATATCGGATGCATTCGCAGCAGATGCCCTTTCGTTCACAGGGCTCATAGGTACAGTTGCAATTCTTAAGGTTCTCCTCTTTCTTGCATTCCATGGCCAACCCCTCTGTTTTCCAAAAGTTTACCATTATTGAAAACCTGGTTTCTGAAGTATAATTTTTATATCAGAGTTTCTCCAGAGAATGCAAACGGACATAGCCCATGGAAGGGTTCAAGCGGACGCCTGGTCCTCAAAGGCCTAAGGGGACCACCAGTCAATGATGGATTGGTCGAATTTGACGCCGATCCCCTCGTTGTCAATCCTTGCGATCTCGCCGGTTATTTTTATGTTTTCTTTATTTTCCGGATGAACGAACGTCAATACCAGCTGATTGCCGCGGTTAAGCCTGGGCAATACGGATTTTGAGGCTTCAATGTACATACCGCTTGCGCTGAAGTTAATGGCAATGCCGCTGTAGAGCCGATCGCCTGCCGTATAATCGACATAAATCCGATAGTTCTTTCTGCCATGTTTTCGACGGGCCATATGCTTCTCCCCGTCTTTACTTCGTTCCAATTCCGTCAAAAGATCCCGTCGTTCTTCAAGAGACATTTTTTGGATGATTCCATAAAGTTTTGAAGTGATAAGCGAAAGCTCATTGTCAATCTTCTGGCTCATTGGCTATGCCCCCGGTTTCAAATATTGATGGTTTCGTAAAAATTCGGATTATTGATATCATCCCCTGGTTTTGACGCCCTCCCAGTATTTTTTTTCAAGCTCGCGTTTAATTATTTTGCCGTCGATATGTCGGGGGAGTTTCTCGAAAAAATCGACCCTATGGGGGACCTTGTAGCCGCCAAGGCCCTTATCCTTACAGTATTGCTGGATTTCCGCCTCGGTTGCGGCGGCATCTTTATTCAACCTAAATTGAGCGATTTTCAAGTTTACCGCAGATACAAGGAAAATGATGTCGAGCGATAGTGGTCTATGCGAGTCATCTGCCTTCTTCGGTTTTTTTACGCCTTTTAAGGCCTTTCCGACGGTGTGGAGTGATTTTTCTGCGGGCATGAATCCCCCTTGGGTTGGATCGGATGACCCTGAACTTTTACGCGAGGGTTATATTTATTTAATACGAAATACTGAAAAAATGATCAAAGCATTTTTATCTGGACCGCCTTTCAGATATGAACGGCCGTTTCGATGATCCTCGCCCCCAAAGCGGGGGGGGGGGGGGGGTAAGG
>JAGXLR010000059.1 GCA_018334555.1 Desulfobacterales bacterium | reverse complement strand
CATCTCCCTTGAAAAAGGGGAGCGATCCGAATTGGCTGAACTGGCGAGTGACTTATTGTAGGGCGGGGGCAACGGCGGCGTCTTTGCGGAAATGGCATCTGGGGCCAGCGTTAAAAACGGGGCAGCCCCGGGAGGTTTTTTTAAGAAGCCGTCAAGAATCCGCCTACCAAATTTTAGATCCTCCATTGCATTCCATAGTAAACTGATTATATTTTATAATTAAAAGCATAGGCAGATAGGAAGGGAAAATTTTAGAATATATAGCTTTTTAAGCTGACGGTGTTTGCCGCAAGGAGGTCTATATGTTTTTTTCAAAGCCCTCAGTCGCTACCCCGGTGCTTAGAACGGTCCCTCGTTTTCTTGCCAATCGGGCTTTTGTCCGTCAATATGTCATCCGATACCTTAAGCGTATACTCAATGACGCCCTCGATGCCCCCCCGCCGGATGATTTTCCGCCACAGGCATGGCGGGATAAGATGCAAATCCTTTTGGGCCTTGCCCATTCCCTTGAGCGGGCCGAGCAAAAGGGCTGGATTTCCAATCAGGTATTTGCCCGCGTGATTGAATCTTTTGTCGTCAACTCGATTTTTACAAACGAAGTCATGGATACCAGCCTTTCCAATGAACAGCGCCATCCGTATCTTCTGCTCATTAGTCCGACGAATAATTGCAATCTGCGCTGCAAGGGCTGTTACGCCGGAAGTGACGCAACAAAAAAGGATTACCTGGATTTCGACACGTTTGACCGGATTCTGACTGAAAAACGCAATCTTTGGGGCTCCCATTTCACAGCGATTTCCGGGGGAGAGCCCTTTATCTACAAGAGTCAGGGCAAAACGCTGCTGGATATGGCGGAGCGGCACATAGACGAGTTTTTTCTTGTTTATACCAACGGTACCCTGATTGACGATGAAACCGCCGCGCGTCTGGAGCAGCTGGGCAATGTGACGCTGGCGATCTCGGTTGAGGGCTACGAGAAGGAAACAGATGAGCGCCGCGGAAAAGGGGTGTTTCAGAAGGTCATGAACACATTTGAGCGGCTGCGAAAATACGGCGTGCCCTTCGGTATTTCGGTGACCGGCACCAAGTATAACTGGGATATGATTACCCGGGATGAGTTTGTTGACTTCTACTTTTATGAGCAGGGGGCGTTTTTCGGCTGGCTGTTCCAGTACATGCCCATTGGACGTTCGAGCAATTTGGACCTTATGGTCCCGCCCGAGCATCGGGCGGAGATGTGGAAGCGGACTTGGGATTTGATTACGCGGAAGAAAGTGTTTTACGCGGATTTCTGGAACAGTGCCACGGCTTCGAGCGGTTGCATCTGCGCAGGCCGGCCAAACGGCTACTTCCATATTATCTGGAATGGTGATATTACCCCGTGCGTTTTTATTCCATATGCCGCCGCCAATATTTACGATATATACAATCAGGGGGAAACCCTCAACAAAGTCTTTGATACGCCTCTTTTCAAACAGATCAGAGAGTTTCAGGATAACTACGCCTATAAACACAAGCATCCGTATCTGGATAACTGGCTATGCCCCTGCCCAACCCGGGATCATCATGATAGGTTTCAAAAAATTCTTGAACAGACCCAGCCCAGACCCATCGACTCGGCGGCTGAGGCGGCCATGCAGGATTCGGATTATATCAAGGGGTTATCCGAATACGGCAGGCGGCTCTACGATATTACCTGGCCCATATGGGAGTCCCGGTATCTTGAAACAACAGATCGGCAAAAGGCTTCCGGTCAGGCCGGGTAAAATTGGCTGGTGGCTTTGTAAGAAGCGGTTTATCCCGCAACATCGGCATTTTTGCAGAAAGAAGGCCCCCGGCCCGAACGCCCGGGGCCGAGCCTAAAACCTAAATCCTAAACCCTAAGCCCTAAACCCCCTATCCCAAGACCTATCCCCGAGACTTGTTGCATAATATTTAATTGTCTGATAAAAATAAAAAATTATCGTTTTTGGCCTTTTAATGCGAGGAGACTCTCATGGTGGAGAACACCACCCGGCCCATTATCGGTATTACCATGGGCGACCCCGTGGGTATCGGTCCGGAACTGATTTGCCAGGCGCTGTGTAATTCAGAAATATACCGGTACTGCCGGCCGTTTGTGATCGGTGATACGCAAATAATGGCGGCGGCCAAACAGGTGCTGCATTCAGAGCAGCTGGTTGCCGCAATAAAAACCACTGCCGCCGGGACATATGAACCGGGTTGTATTAACGTCTACAATGCCTCCCGTCTGAATGCGGCGGAAATCAAGTGGGGGGGGCCTACGCCGATGACCGGCCAGGCCATGATTGACTACATTACCACCGGCATTGACAAGGCTTTGTCCGGGGAAATTTCAGCCCTGGTGACATCTCCGATCAATAAAACGGCTATGAAGATGGCGAAAAGCCGGTTTCATGGCCATACGGAACTACTGGCCCAGCGGACCGGGGCCTCTCAATACGCCATGATGATGGCCGGCAACCGGTTAAAGATAGTTCTGGTGACGATCCACATCCCCCTTGCCACGGTTTCGAACCACTTGAGCCGGGATAGGGTCTTTGAAACAATAAAAATAACCGATGATTCGTTGAGAGAGCGTTTCGGCGTCAGCCGGCCCCGGATTGCCGTTGCCGGACTCAATCCCCATGCGGGCGAAGAGGATATGTTCGGCGATGAGGAGTCGAGGGTGATTACCCCGGCGATTTCGCGGGCGACGGAAATGGGGATGAATGTTCTCGGGCCGTTCCCGCCGGATACCCTGTTTTATCACGCCGTTGATGGGCCTTATGATGCGGTGGTGTGCATGTATCATGATCAGGGGTTGATTCCGTTCAAGATGATCCACTTTTCTGACGGCGTCAACACGACACTCGGGCTTCCGATTGTTCGGACCTCCGTTGATCACGGCACCGCCTATGATATCGCCGGCAAGGGCATTGCCAATCCCGGAAGCCTGCTTGCCGCCATCCGCATGGCCGCCGAGCAGGCCATCAACCGGTTGTCTGCTGATTCGGCCTAGACGCCAATGACCTATACCCGGAAACAGTCGACCGCCGTTTCGACGCATGAAGCGACAAGAAATCTTGATAGCCCGTGGAACAGATGAATGGAATCGGATCGGATCGTAATAAAGGGCGCCAGACAGCATAATTTAAAAAATATCGATTTGGAATTGCCCCGCAACCGGTTTGTCGTCATTACGGGGCTTTCCGGTTCCGGGAAATCCACCCTTGCCTTTGATACCCTCTATGCCGAAGGCCAGCGCCGCTATGTCGAATCCCTCTCCACTTATGCCCGGCAGTTTCTGGAACGGATGGAAAAGCCGGATGTTGATCTGATCGACGGCCTCTCCCCGGCCATCGCCATCGAGCAAAAAACCGCCAGCCATAATCCCCGCTCAACCGTTGGCACGGTGACCGAAATATATGACTACCTCCGGCTTTTGTTTGCGCGGGTGGGGACCCCTCATTGCTATCAGTGCGGCCGTCCGATAACCTTCCAAACATTGGACCAGATTGTCGACAAACTGATGGCGCTTGCCGAAGGCAGCCGCCTCATGATTCTCGCCCCAATGGTTGACGGGGAAAAGGGGACCCATGAACGGCTGCTGGCAAGGCTAAAAAAGGATGGTTTTGCGCGGGTTAAAGTCGACGGCGCGGTGGCGGAAATCAATTCGGTGGCCAAACTGACCAAAAACAAGAAGCATACCATTGACGTGGTGGTGGATCGGCTGATCGTAAAGGAGAAGATCAGAAACCGGCTGGCCGATTCCGTCGAGCTTGCCGGTTCGCTCTCCGATGGGGTCGTTTCTGCTGATGTGGTGGACAAAACGGGCCGGGTCGTCGAATCCATGCGCTACAGTGAAAAAGCCGCCTGTATTCATTGCGGCATCAGCTATCCGGAGCTTACCCCGGCCAGTTTCTCCTTTAACTCTCCCCAGGGGGCATGCCCCAAATGCGGCGGACTGGGGGCGACGACTGAAATCGATCCGAACCTGGTGGTCCCGGATACGGAGCTCTCATTGCGCGAAGGCGCGGTCCGGCCATGGGCAAACCGCAGTTCCGTTCAGTTCGCGGAGTTTCTGGACGCCCTGACATCCTTTTATGATGTGGATATCTATACGCCGTACAAGGACTTGCCGGCGCATTTTAGGGATGTGCTGTTGTACGGCTCCGGGGATACCGAAATTCCGTTTTATGTTTACCGGAAAAATCATTGGATTGATTTTACCCGGCCGTTCGAGGGGGTCATCCCCAACCTGGAGCGTCGCTACCTGGAGACCGATTCCCATCAGGCCAGAGAAGACATCAAGCAGTATATGAATTTCCGGCCGTGCCCGGAGTGCCATGGCGCCCGGTTGAACCGGATGAGTCGGTCCGTAAAGATAAAGGGCCTCTCTATTGCCGAAATGACAGCATTTTCCGTGGAAAAGGCCCATGAATTCTTTAACAGTTTGACATTCAGCGGTAAAAATAGGGTGGTTGCCGCCCGGATTATAAGGGAAATCAACGATCGGTTGGCATTTCTCATGAATGTGGGCCTGTCCTATTTGACGCTGGACCGCAATGCCACCACCCTTTCCGGCGGAGAATCCCAGCGGATTCGACTGGCTACGCAAATCGGGGCCAAACTCTCCGGGGTCATGTATGTTCTGGATGAACCCAGTATCGGCCTGCATCAGAGGGATAATCACCGGCTGTTGAAAACACTCGAACAGATGCGGGATTTAGGCAATACGGTCCTTGTCGTCGAGCATGACGAGGAAACCATCCAGGCGGCGGATTATGTGGTGGACATGGGGCCCGGCGCGGGACGAAGAGGCGGCGAAGTCGTCTTTTCCGGTTCTCCTGAAGCGCTGTTAAGGGCAGAGCGCTCGCTGACCGGCCAGTATCTGGCCGGAAAAAAACAGATCCGCATTCCCTCGTTCCGACGTCCGGCAGACGGCCGCCAGTTGACTCTCCACGGCGCCTCGGAGAACAATCTAAAGCATATTGATGTCTCTTTTCCCCTCGGCTGTTTTATTTCTGTTACCGGCGTCTCGGGGTCGGGAAAATCGACCCTGGTTTTGGAGACCCTGTACCGGATTCTTGCCCAACGCTTGTATCACAGCGGTATTCCGGCGGGAAAACATGCCGGCATCGAAGGGCTCGAGTATATCGATAAGGTAATCAATATCGATCAGTCCCCTATCGGAAGAACCCCCCGGTCCAATCCAGGAACATATACCGGGATTTTTACATTTATCCGGGAGCTCTTCGCCAAAACCCCGGAGGCCCGAATGCGCGGCTTCAAGCCGGGCAGGTTCAGCTTTAACGTTAAGGGCGGGCGCTGCGAGGCCTGCTCCGGTGACGGGATCATCAAGATTGAGATGCAATTTTTGCCGGATGTCTATGTGACTTGCGATGTTTGCCACGGCCGGCGCTACAACCGGGAAACCCTGGAGGTCAAGTATAAGGGCCAAAGTATTGCTGACGTGCTTGAAATGACGGTCAATCAGGGGCTGGAATTTTTCGGCAACATTTCAAGCATTCGCGATAGGCTTCAGACCCTGGTCGATGTGGGACTCGGCTACATCCATATCGGTCAGCCGGCGACCACGCTTTCCGGCGGCGAGGCGCAGCGGGTCAAGCTGGCCAGGGAGCTTGGCAAGCGGGAAACCGGTCAGACCCTGTATATACTGGATGAACCGACAACCGGGCTTCACATGGATGACATCAAAAAACTTCTGGGCGTATTAAACCGGCTTGTGGAAACCGGGAATACGGTAATCGTCATTGAACACAACGTGGATGTGATCAAATATGCCGACTATATTATTGATTTGGGGCCCGAAGGCGGCGATCACGGCGGAGAAATCGTTGCCAGCGGAACGCCGGAGGCGGTGGCGTCAGTGGGAAAATCTTATACGGGGCGGTTCTTAGAGAAGATACTGTAACCTAAATTGGAAATCCCGGAGGGTTTCAAATTTTTTGAGTAAAAAATAATTCAATATCCTGAAAATAAAATAAAAATTAAACCTTCAAAAAATAGAAACGCTCAATTTAGGTGTAAAAAAGCAAACCGGCCGCTGTCGGAATAATCCGTCAGCGGCCGGTTTTACCTATTCGCCGTTTTGTAATACGGAACTAGTGACCCAGGATTTTTGTCACTGTCGATGTCATCGGCGCGGCGTAGATCAAGATCAGTGAGATAACCAGTGCATAAATACACAGGGACTCGATCATAGCCAAACCAATCAGCATGGTTACTGTAACCTTGCCGGAGGATTCGGGGTTGCGGGCAATCCCTTCAACGGCTGCGCGAAGGCCCAGCCCCTGAGCGATGCCGCAGCCAAAAGCGGCGATGGCGATACCGAAACCAGCAGCGGTCACAGCTGCGATGAAATACTGTAGTGCTTGAGCTTCCATTAAAACCTCCTTTAAGTGATGAATGGGTTACCGTTCGGCTTCTTCCAAAAACCAAAACTGATGGCTTCGTAAAAAGTCCAATATCTGTGGCGCTTCCATCCCTCGGAATTTCACGTACAGCTAAGTACGCTGTCTTCCTCGGGATTTTGCGCACCCCCGGATCTTAACTGGGGCTTGAACTTTTTACGCGATTGCCAAAACTATTTGTTGTTTCGTAAAATTTTAATGCGACTCCTCCATGGCCTCTGTAAAATACATAATGCTCAGCATATAGAAGATAAACGCCTGAATCAGGGCGACCAGAATCCCCAGCACCATGATCGGCAGCGGGGCGAAAAACGCGCCGGCCAGAAAGAATAAAATGGTCAGCACCAGCTCATGGCCCATCAGGTTGCCGAAAAGCCGGAAGGACAGTGAGAGCACGCGGGCGCAGTGGCCAATCATTTCAATCGGCATGATAATCGGGATCATCCACCAGATGGGGCCTAAGAAATGCTTGATGTATTTGACCCCGTGGTATTTGGCGCCGATGACATGGGTAAAGATAAAGACCACAATGGCACAGGAAAGCGTGGTGTTCAGGTTCGCGGTGGCCGGATAAAATCCCGGAATCAGGCCCATGATATTACAGACGAAAATATAGAGGAAAATGGTTCCGATCAACGGAAAAAACCAGCGCCCCTCATCCCCGGTGATGTCCACCATGAACTCCTCCAGGCCGGATACGGCAAGCTCCAGCACATTCTGCAGCTTATTGGGAATCAGGGAGAGGCTTTTCGTGCCGATGAGGCCGAGAATAATCAGGATGGCCATCACCACCCAGGAATAGATAATATGCGGATTTTCATGGGCAAAATGACCGAATCCCAATAGCTCAAAAAGTTTGACGAAGAATAGATACGGATGTTCCACCTTAGACCGCCTCCTTGAATATGAGTTTTTTAACCTCGCTCAGTGTGGCAAGGAAAATGCTCGCCACAACCACTGACAGACCGACAAACAGTCCCAGGGGATGGACATAGCCGCCGGAAATCAAAACAAATATAATCAAACCGCTGAGAATAAACCGGATATAGTACTTGACCAGTACCACGTGGTGGGAGGCCAGGTACGGCGGTGTCAGCGATTTTTTAAGCGTCCGGTAAAGCATGTGAAAATTGACGGTAACGATCAGCCCGCCGGCAATAATGCCTTTTGTAAAGTCAAACGGGGCAAAAACAAGGCCGGCCAGGCCGGCGACCCCCAGCAGGATCCAGTTCCCCCATAGGACGAGTTTGAGTATGCGCTGCTGCGTCTGCATCAGGCTACTCCATTCGGTTGACTTTTTTAATGGCGAGCATAATGTTGTTAAATCCCGCTATAATTCCGAACCCCAGAAAGATAAACATCAACCATGGCGCCGTGCCGAAGACTTTGTCCAGAAAAAGCCCGATAAACAGGCCGATAAATACGGACAACGCAATAGAAAATCCGAGAGCGCTGTACCAGCCAAGCTCTCGTATCATCTGTCGGGTTTCTTTTTTCATATCCCCCACCTGAAGGGCGGGTCGTATCCGATTGTCAAAATTTACCTTGCTACCACAGCTTCATTTTAAGGTCAATATAAAACGAAAAGATCCATCCCAAAAATTTTGACAGTTTTAATGCCTGTCTGTCAGTTCCAATCTGGCCGCATTGAACACCGGCCCGTCAATGCATACATGCCCATAGCCCGATTGATGTCGGGTATCCTTTATGGCGCATCCCAGGCATGCGCCGACACCGCAGGCCATGACGGTCTCGATCGAGACCTCGCATGCAATGTCCTGCTTTTCGGCGATCTTTGAGACCGCATCGAGCATCGGCACGGGGCCGCAGGCATAAACCATGTCCGGTGAATGATCCTTCAGCCAGTCGGAAAGGGCCTCCGTGACCCGGCCTTTTTCTCCGATACTGCCGTCTTCGGAGGTGATGCGCGTTTTTAAACCCATGGCCTGAAAATCGGGGGCGCATAAAACATCATCAGCCGAGCGGCCGCCCAGGCAGATGACGGCCCCGTCAGAGGCCATACCCGCCTGAATCAGCTTTTCTGCGAGAAAAACCATCGGCGCCACCCCGATGCCGCCGGCCACAAGGGCCGGGCGTTTAATGGATGCCGTGACGGTAAATCCTTTGCCCAGCGGCCCCAGGATATCGATCCGTCTGCCGGCGGGGGCCTGAGAGAGCTTCCGGGTAAATTCGCCGACCCGTTTGTAAAGGATCTCAATGCCCTGGAACTCCCCGTCGTTTCTAATCAACCGGTGAATCGAAAAGGGCCGGCGGAGAAGAGGGGAGGATTCCTCGGGCAGCCGGAGGGTGGCAAACTGGCCGGCATCGGCCCGTGCGTATTCACTGCCGCAGCTCAGGCCGATTCGGTATACCGACGCGCCGGCGGGCGCATTCCATAGAATTTCGGCGGTTTCCTGGTTCATCATCTTTTTCCGCTTCTAATCATTGATAAGGCCTATGACCGCCGCAAACCGACCGGTCTCCGGAGTTTGCCGGTAAGAATAGAACAGATGCCCGTTGCATCGGGTGCAGATGCCGGAGAGCTCGATATGCTCCAGTAATACGCCGGCCTCTGTCAACTGGTCCCGGGTAAGCGCCCAGAAGTTAAAGCGCTCCCGGTCATCCCGGTAGCACCAGAATTTTTCGGGGATTTCCGTTTGATAATTTTTGAATTCGCCGCAGCAGGGTCCCAGAGAGGGGGATACCGCGGCACGGATACTTGACGGCCGGCAGGAGAAGTCGGATTGCATCCGTTCGATCGTCTTTCCGACGATATTCTGTATGCTCCCCCGCCATCCGGAATGCACGTTGGCGACCACCCGGTTGAGGGGGTCATACATGAGAATGGCCTGGCAGTCCGCCAGCTGAATACCCAGCGGCATGCCGGGGATATCCGTAACCATCGCATCGGCGGTGATATCCGGCGGTATTTTTACCCGATCCGAGATCGTATCCTTGCGTTTTAGGGAGGCCACGTCCGTTCCGTGCACCTGACGGGCAAAAACCAACGGCCGGTTCGCCCCCATACAGTCGGCGACCCGGCAACGGTTCAATTGGACCCGATCAGGGGCGTCGCCGCCGTTTAAACCGACATTCAGGCTGTCATACGGAACGGGGCTGTAGCCGCCGTGCCGTCCGAAAACGCCGTGGACAAGGTCGGTAAAGCCTTTAAACAGGGAAAACCTGAAAAAGCGGACGCCGTTTTTAAGGTGCGCGATCATCTCAGTTCGGTTTCAGGTGCCTTTTTCATCGGTTTCTTCATTGTTTCCGTAACGCTCGACAATTTTTTGAATAATCTGCGAGGTTGAGATGTCGTATTCAAAAGGGATCCGGAGCACCTGACCGCCGGTTGCCTCGACCACATCCGCCCCGATGATGGTTGATTTCGACCAATCCCCGCCTTTTACCAGGACATCGGGGGAAATCTCGGTGATCAGTTGATAGGGATCCGGCTCGTCAAAAAATATGATATAATCGACGCTGGCCAGGCCGGAAAGGACTTCCGCCCGCTGGTTTTGCGGAATGAGGGGGCGTCTGTCCCCCTTGATGGTCCGAACCGAGCGGTCAGAGTTTAACCCCACGACCAGATAGTCCCCGGCATTCTTCGCCTCGGCCAGATAGCGGATATGGCCGGCATGCAGAATATCAAAACAGCCGTTGGTGAAAACGATCCGGCATTTTTCCCGGGGCAGGGCGCTTAAACGGGCCTTCAGCGTTTTTATATCAAGCAGCTTAGAGGCCATATACGGCGGGGATCCTTTGTCCAAGGCAGTTAAACTGGCTTCGGAACCGCTCGATTTCTTTGAGATCGATGGATGCCGCTGCCGTCATATCCGCCGACGCCGCCAGGAAAAGGACTTCGCCGGTCGGCGAGACGATCTGGGAATGCCCGTTAAACGCCAGGCCGTCCTCTGCCCCATAGCGGTTGGCGGCAACCAGAAACAGCTGATTTTCAATCGCCCGCGCCGCCAACAGGGTGTCCCAGTGATGGATTCGCGACGCCGGCCATTGGGCGGATATGACGACGATTTCCGCCCCCTTGATGGCAAGGGATCGGCAGAATTCCGGAAATCTGAGGTCATAGCAGGTCATCAGGCCAAGGCGTCCGCAATCGGTTTCACATACGACCGGCCGGTCTCCGCCGCAGAAATACTTGTCCTCCTCGATCAACGGAAAAAGATGGGTCTTACGGTATTTGCCGGCGATCTCCCCCTTTTTGTCGACCACATAAAGGGTGTTATATATTTTTTCCCCATCCGCCTCCGGGAGGGAACCGGCGATAATGACGGCGTTTTTCGCGGCGGTTCCAGAGAGGGCGGCGAGGATTTCCGGCGTCCTTGCGGCATGTTTGGCAAGCGCCGGATAGTCAAAGCCGCTTGACCACATCTCCGGCAGCACCAGAAGCTCGGCGCCCTGGCGGATCAACCGGGAAATGCCGTTAAATGCGGTTTGGACGTTTTTATCGCCGTCGCCGCGGATCACGTCGAATTGATAGATGCCGGCGGATAATATGCTCATTTTTCATATACCTTTTCTATCTTTTCATTTCACGTCGCCCGGGCCAGTGTCAACACATTTACACAATCCGCACCCCCGTTTTTCAGTATCCCGGCGCATTCGTCGACTGTGGCCCCCGTCGTGCAGACGTCATCGACAAGGAGGATGGTTTTTCCCTCTATTCGGCAATCCGGGGCCAATGTAAACGCCTTCCGGATATTTAGCCTTCGATGCGCCCGGTCCAGCCCGGTCTGGGAGGGGGTTTTTTTTATCCGCCGGAGCAGCCTGCCGTCACCTGCTATTTCAGGAACCAAATAACCGGATTGCCGAAAAAACTTTGGCCACCGGCCTATTATCAATGCCGCCTGGTTAAACCCTCGCCATCTAAGCCGCGACATATGCAGGGGGACCGGCACGATCACATCGGGTATGCACAGTTCCGTATAACTGCAGAACGTATGAAAAAGCAACCGGCCCAGCGGCCGGGCCAACTCAATCTTCCGGTTATACTTGAATGCATGGATGAGGCGCATCAGGGGGCCGTCATACTGTCCGGCGGAACGGATATAGTTAAAACGGGGCTCTTGCGCCAGACACGCGGCGCAGACATGATCATCGCCCGCCCGGCTTGTAAACATTTCACCGCACCGGCTACATTTTGGCGATTCAATGGGATAAAACTGCGTACGGCAACGGCTGCACAAAACGGGCGCCATGATATGCGCGAAAGCATTTTCTGAAAGGGCCGAAGGGGCGGCCGGCGGTTTCCCGACGGCCTCCGGGTGAAAAAACCGGCCGCAGGCGGGGCATTTATGGGGGAAAAGTGCCTCCCTCAGGGCGACCAAGAAACGGACGAGCGGTTTCATCCCCGGCTGTCAACGCGGCAATCGGCGATTGCCCGGCCAAACGCCGAACAGGAGATCTCGGCCGCGTCCTCAATCTGGCGGGCCAGATCGTAGGTTACCCGTCCGGAGCGGATGGTTTCCTGAAGGTTTTGGCGGATTCGTTCAGCCGCCGCCTTCCATCCCATGTGATCAAGCATCATGGCCCCGGAGAGGATCAATGAGCTCGGATTGACCCTATCTTGATCGGCATATTTGGGGGCGGTGCCGTGCGTAGCTTCGAAAACCGCGCATTCATCCCCGATATTGGCGCCGGGTGCCATGCCAAGCCCGCCGACCTGCGCCGCCAGGGCATCCGAAATATAGTCCCCGTTTAAATTCGGGGTGGCAATAATCCCGAATTCTTCGGGCCGCAGCAGCACCTGTTGGAACAGCATATCGGCGATCCGGTCTTTGATAATGATCCTGTCGGTCGCCGGTGCGCCGTTATGGCCGCTGTAGAGCTCGCGCTCGGTGATGACGCGATCGGAAAACCGTTCTTTGGCGACCTCGTAGCCCCAGTTGCAGAAGGCGCCCTCCGTATATTTCATGATATTGCCCTTATGCATGAGGGTGACGCTGGGATAGCCCTCGGCAATGGCATATTCAATCGCTTTGGCGACCAGTCGCTTGGTGTTTTTTTCACTTATCGGCTTGATCCCGATGCCCGGCTTTTCAGGCAGCTCTGCGCCCATCCGTTCGGATAAGAATGAAGCCACGGTTTCGGCCTCATCGCTTCCGGCCTCCCATTCAATACCGGCATAAAGGTCTTCGGTGTTTTCCCGGAAAACCACCATGTTAATTTTTTCCGGATGCCTCATGGGGCTTGGCACGGCATCGATATATTTTACGGGGCGAACGCAGGCGTATAGGTCCAGTTCCTGGCGTATGGAAACGTTTAGGCTCCGAATGCCCTTGCCTACCGGGGTCGTCAGCGGCCCCTTGAGGGCCACGGCATGTTCGCGGATTTTATCCAGGGCGTCTTTTGAAAGCCGTTCGCCGCACTGTTGGTATCCCTTCTCACCCACAAGGAGCTCCGCCCAGGCAATTTTTTTCCGGCCCTGGTAGGCGGTTTGAACCGCCGAGTCGATGACTGTCCGTGTGGCCCGCCAGATGTCCGGGCCGGTGCCGTCGCCCTCGATAAAGGGGATGATCACGTGGTCCGGGACGCTTAGGGTCCCATCCTTATTTATTTTAATTTTCGCTGCCTGTTCCATTATGATGCGTATCCTTTTTTGATATTATTTTAAATGCTTTCGCTGCTGTCATTCCGAGAAACGAAAGTGACGAGGAATCTTGATTGGTTAAAGATTTCTCGCTGCCGCTCGAAATGACAATACGGATGTTTTTTAGGGTTACTTTCTGCAAAAATACCGCCGCGGCGGAATAAATCGCTTTTTACGAAGCCATCAAATTTGAGCCTGCCACAGAAATCGGGCAAATTAGCCATTTATGGATGGGCACTAGATATTAGATTCCATGTGTTAGGTATTGGGTACAATCACCCAACACCCAACACCTAATCCCCGACACCTACCTGCTGCCTGAACGCCTCATACAGAATAACCCCGCCGGCGACCGAGGCGTTTAACGAGTCCAGCGGCCCCCGCATGGGAATATGGGCGAGAAAATCACACTCGCGGCTGACAAGCGGACGGAGCCCGGCCGCCTCGCCCCCGACCACGATACCGACGATGCCCGAGAAGTCGGAGTCATAGATCGTCTGATGGCCTGCTGCGTCCAACCCGATAATCCATCCGCCGATTTTTTTCAAGTCTTTCATTGCGCTGACCAGGTTGACCACTTGGCAGAGCCGTATATGCTCGAGTGCGCCGGCCGAAGTTTTGGAGACGGTCGGGTTCGGGGCGGCAGATCGGTCCTTGGCAATGACGACCCCGTTAACCCCGGCACACAGGGCGGTGCGAATCAAGGCGCCGAGGTTCTGAGGGTCCATGATACTGTCAAGCAGAAGAAAAATTCCCGCCCCCGACGGCGTCATCAGCATCTCGGACCAGTCGGTCGTCGGCAACGGCTCCGTCCGGGCGGCGATTCCCTGGTGCATATCCGTTCCGGTCAACTCTTCCAGCTTTTGACGCGGTTGGCGCCTGACCGGTAGGTTCACGGATTTTGCCGACCGGACGATCTGTTCGATCCGGGTTCCCGGCTTATCGCCGGCCACAATGATCTCTTCAAGTTTTCGCCGTCCTGCAGAAACGGCCTCGGCAACGGGATGGATGCCGTATAGGATCTCCTGCCGGGATGTTTTCAATTCAGCCTCAGCTTCCCTGTCTTGTACCTAAATTGAGCGATTTTCAAGTTTACCGCAGATACAAGGAAAATGATGTCGAGCGATAGGCGCCTATGCGAGACATCATTTGACGCAGTAGATGCGGTGAAATTGGAAATCCCGGAGGGTTTCAAATTTTTTGATCAAAAAATGATTCAATATCCTGAAAATAAGATAAAAATTAAACCTCCAAAAAATTGAAACGCTCAATTTAGGTTGTATTAAAGGCCCGTGGTTGATCAAGCGGGCGGGTATCTGGCGATAATATCACAAAATGCGTCGATGGCCGCATCCAGTCTGTCGTTGACAATGACATGGCGATAGAAATCTTTCTCGGCGATTTCTTTTTCCGCGTTGACCAGGCGCTTCTCTATGCTTTCGGCATCATCGGTGCCCCTTGTTTCCAGACGCCGGCGAAGCGCGTCCAGGGACGGCGGCATGATAAATATGGTGACGCTCTCGGGAAAGCGGTTAAGGATCTGTTTGGCGCCGGCAACGTCAATATCGAGCAGGACCCGACGGCCGGCTGACAACTGTTGATTCAGAAAATCGGCGGAAGTGCCGTAATAATGGCCATGCACTTTCGCCCACTCCACCCAGTCGCCCCGTCCGATACGCGCTTCAAACTCGGATGGCGAAATAAAAAAATAATCCACCCCGTCTTTTTCACCGGCCCGGGGGCTTCGGGTAGTAAAGGAGATGGAATAGACCAAATCCGGAAATCGTTCTCTCGCCGCCTGGCAAAGCGTGGATTTGCCGGTGCCGGACGGGGCGGACACGATAAACAGGCATCCGCCGGCAGATTGTTCACGCCCCGCCTTCGGATGTATATCAGGATTTTTTTTGGGTTTTTTTCTTTTCATTAAGGGCGTTGTACCGCTGTGAGATGGTCTCTGTTTGGATGGCCGATAGGAATATATGGTTGTTTTTCATTACGATAATGGAGCGGGTCCGTCGGCCATAGGTCGCATCGATCAACCGGCCTTCGGTTCGCGCATCCTCTCTCAACCGTTTCATGGGGGCTGAATTGGGCGATACGATGGCAAGCACTTCGTCTGCAACCACATTGCTGCCGAATCCGATGCTCAGTAAATCATAGGTCATATCTTAACCTCTTGACTATTCGATATTTTGTACTTGTTCACGGATTTTCTCCAGTTCGGTTTTTGCCGATACGATGACATGTGAGATATCGGCGTTACCGGCTTTACTGCCCATTGTGTTAAACTCCCGGTTGAACTCCTGGAGCAGGAAATTTAGCGGGCGGCCGGCGGGTTCCGGCGCCCTCATGAGCTGCCCGAATTGATCCAAATGGCTTTTGGCCCGGACGGTCTCTTCCGATATATCGCTTTTATCCGCCAAAAATGCGGCTTCCTGGGCGATCCGGCCGGCATCTATGTCAACCATGCCCTGGGTCAACGCCTGGATGCGTTCCTTCAGCCGCTGCTGATAGGCTTCCAGCAGCCCTGCGCTTCGCTGCTCAATCTCCCGGATATGGCCGCCGATTGTTTCTATACGGGCCTCAATGTCTTTGGCGATGTTATGACCTTCGGTAGTCTTCATCCTGATAAACTCATCAAGGGCCTGATAAAGGGCTTTTGAAACCGACGTCCAGATGGCGTCCGGGTCGATTTCCGTTTGGACCGGTTCGATGATGCCGTTTTTTTCCGCCAGCAGGCTTAAGGGGACCCCCCCGACAACATTGAAACGCTCCTTAAGCTTTTTTAACGCGCCGTAATAGCCTTCAGCCAGGGATTCATTGATTTGGAAATCCTCCGGTGCCTCGTCAGCGGATTGAATAAAGAGTTTGACCTCAATACGCCCCCGGCTGATCCGTTCGGCAATGCGCGGCCGTATTTTTTCCTCCAGAAACTGGTAAGTCGGGGGGATACGCAGGGTGATGTCCAGATTTCGGCTATTATACCCCCGGATTTCGACGTTGACGCCGATTCGTCCAGTGGTCAGCTCGGTTCCGGCATAGGCGGTCATGCTTCGAATCATGGGGTCCCGTCCATTTTCAAATCTTTGAGATATTTATTGCGCACCCGGCTCAGAAAAATCTGCATGTTCGCCTCCGCATAGCCCGGATAGGTCCATGGCAATGACTGAAATCCGCCGTTTTGATAGACAAGCGTGAGATCCGCATAAATGTGTTTGCCGATATAGATGCGGTGCGTATAGTTTTTGCCGGTGGCCAGGACAAAGCGCTCGGCCAGCAAATAGCCGGGATCAATATTGATTTGTCGGTTCCCGTTCACCGAGTATTGCGTTTCCAGCCGGTTGGTTTGATGCTTGATATCCGGCAAATCCGCCTGGCTGATGAGCTGAGAAAAAGCAAACATGCGCCTGTATAGATTGCCTCCCATCTCCGGTTCGTAATAATCCGTCCATTTGAATTCAAACCACGGGCTGATCAGGTCAATCGGGCCGAACAATGTCTTCATCTGTTCAATAGCGGTTTGAAGCAGAGGGGTATGCCCGGTAAACAGGCCGATAACGAGCTTGGCGGGCTTTGGCTGGACAGGCCGGCTCATAACGGGTCAATCTTCGAGCGGTTTGGCCTCGTCTATCAACATCACCGGGATTTCATCCCGGATCTCAAAAATCAGTCGACAGTGATCACAAATCAGTCCGTCCCCGGCTGCATTTAGATAAAGCGGCCCCTTACATTTGGGGCACACGAGGATATCCAGCAGTTCCTGGCTGATGGCCATTTTACGGTCTCCTATAGCGTGAGGTAGTTAAAACCTAAACTGAACATTTCAAATTTTTAAACTTTTTGTTTCTATATTATTTTAAAGGGCTCAAATCAATTATCAGAGGGCGGTTTTTTTTGCAACAATGACCTAGAAGCCTGTTAAGAGAAATCTGGAATGGTACGCCCGGCAGGATTCGAACCTGCGATCTTCAGCTCCGGAGGCTGACGCCCTATCCACTGGGCTACGGGCGCACTTCTTATGGATTACATGAAGGGGTGGGGGCTCGTCAAGTATGAAATCATTTGCCTGAAACCATTGCCTCAAGCGCCTGCCTGGCTTCTCCCACCACGTACAACGAGCCGGCGATGCATACCAGATCATCCGGTTTTGTCCTATTATAAGCATGGGCTACGGCATCTGCAACATCCGGGATGATTTCTATTCGTTCGATCATTGACCGGCCCGTTTTAAAAAGGGTCTCCGCCGGCAGGCTGCGATCAATTTGGGGCGGGGTAAAAT
>JAGXLR010000215.1 GCA_018334555.1 Desulfobacterales bacterium | reverse complement strand
AAGTCCAATATCTGTGTTGCGCTTCCATCCCTCGGAATTTCACGTACAGCTAAGTACGCTGCATTCCTCGGGATTTTGCGCGCCTTGATCTTGAACTTTTTACTTTGCCATCCTAAAATCGACTTTTACGAGATTGTCAAGTTTGAATTTTAAATTAAAATCGAGTTTTGTCATATAGTTAATGAAATTACAAATCCCAAATAACAAACAACAGCCAAATCTTAATGACCAAAATCCCAAAGCTCAAACAAACTTTAAGCCTTGCCTGACGGACAGCGGGCTAATCCCGCGATATTGCGCTTGACATTTATTCCGAAAAAGTTAAAACTATTTCGGAATCTAAATCCGAAATAGTTTGGCGAAAAAGGTGTGTATGTTTAAGGACCGGCTTGTATATCCGAAACTGGAAAAACAGAAAGACAATCAAAAGATTACGGTTCTGGTGGGCGCAAGGCAAGTGGGCAAGACGACCCTGATGCGCCGGCTGTACGAGTCGTTCGGTAAAACGCACCGCTGCCTGTTTTTGGATTTGGATATCTATTCCAATTATGAGCGGGTCAGCTCTTACGAAAACTGTATTAACACGCTCAAATTGAATGGGTACCAGGGGACAGGGGATGGGCTGTTTATCCTTTTTCTGGATGAGTTTCAACGCTATGCGGACATCAGCCGGGTGTTGAAAAATCTCAGCGACCATCATCCGGATATCAAAATTTATGCATCCGACTCATCTTCACTCGCCATAAATGAACAAATACAGGAAAGCCTGGCCGGGCGAAAACGGGTTTTTCGGATATATCCGTTAAATTTTAGGGAATATCTGCATTTTATCGAGCGGCCTGATTTGATTCAAAAGCTTGACAATTTGCCCAATATTAAATCAGACCGGCTTTTTGAAATCATCCCGGAAGCGTTCCGGGAACTGGAGCGTTTCATGATTTATGGCGGCTATCCGGAAGTCGCCCTGGTGCCGGACAATGAAAAACAGGCAGTGCTCGCCTCGATCTTTGACCTCTATGTCAAAAAAGATCTGGTGGATTTTTTAAAGGTTGAAAGAATTCAGCATGCCAAGACCTTGATTAGACGGCTTGCGGTTAATCATGGCCAGGAGGCCCGTTTCAATCAGTTATCCCAGGTGGCCGGTATTGATGATAAGACAACGAAAAATTATATCGAGATTTTGAAGGAAACCTTTCTGATCACGGTTCATACGCCCTGGTTTACTAATCGAAATAAGGAATTGGTTAAAATGCCCAAGATATATTTTTTTGACAGCGGGGTTCGGAATTTTTTTGTAAACAATTTCAATGCCGGTGATGTGCGCTCGGACATACCGTATATTTTTGAAGGGTTTGTGATTTCCGAGTTGATCAAATCAGGGATCGCGCCCGAAAATATTAAATTCTGGCGCACGAAAAACAAGCAGGAAGTGGATATGGTATTAGATGACGGTATGGTCATCACGCCGGTTGAAATAAAGTACAAAAAACGCCTCAAGCAGTCGGACTACCATGGGCTTTACCGGTTCAGGGAGGCCTATCCCGAATGCGGGCCGCTTTTCATGGTGAATCCGGGGAGCAACCGGCAGGCGGAAAGAGGCGTGCTGCAGGTATCTCCCTTTGAGCTGGGCCGGGTAGGCCAGGGTGGCAAACCTTAAACTCCCCCCTGCATTCTCTGCCTGCAATTGGCTTTGCATCGGAACATATTTAAAATACTAAAAATGATGTTGGTGCTAAACCGTCGTAGGGTCGGCCACCGTGCCGACCATTTACAGTCGAAGTAAAAAAATACCTTGAAAATTTATCATGATGTGATAAATTTTTTATCATGATAAAACGTAATATCATCGATGAGCTTCTGGATGCACTGGCGGATTCACCGGTTGTGTTTCTTCAGGGCGCTCGGCAGGTGGGCAAGTCGACGCTGGTTCGGTCCATTGTTTCCGATGCGTTTCCGGCCTCATATGTGAGCCTGGATAATGCAACGTCTCTGGCTGCTGCAAAGAGTGATCCCGGCGGGTTTATCGCCGGGCTGTCCCGGCCGGTGATTTTGGACGAGGTTCAACGGGTACCGGAACTTATCCTGGCCATCAAGGAAGAGGTGGATAAAGATCGGCAAAAAGGGGCTTTTTTACTTACCGGCTCAGCCAGTTTTTTAACCCTGACGCTTGTCAATGAATCCCTTGCCGGGCGGATGGAGATATTAACCCTGTGGCCCCTTTCCCTGGGAGAGTTGAACGATCGTAAAGAATGTTTTGTCGACCGTTTGTTTTCAAATGATTTCAAGGTCGGTAAATCTCCGGAAGATGATTTTAACCTTTTTGAATCCTTGGTGAGGGGCGGTTTCCCCGAGGTTTTTGTCCGCAAGCCGTCCAGGCGGCGAAGCGCATGGTTTGAATCTTATCTGACGGCTATCGTTGATCGCGATGTCCGCGACATCGCCGGTATACAAAAGACAGGCAGCATGCTGCGGCTAACCCGGCTTCTTGCCGCCCGTACCGGGACCCTGCTCAATCAGTCTGAGCTGTCCCGCAGTGTGCAGATCCCAAATGCAACCATGGTCAGGTATCTGGAACTGCTGCGCAGGGTCTTTCTCGTTCATTTTATTCCGGCCTGGTCAACAAATTTCGGCAAAAGGCTTTCAAAATCGTCGAAGGTTTTCATGGTGGACAGCGGAATGGCCGCGCATCTTATTGGCGCGGATAAGGCCAGGCTCGATCGGGAACCGGAAACAGCGGGACAGCTTCTGGAAACGTTCGCAGTCAATGAAGTGGTCAAGCAGCTCGGTTGGAGCCAAACCCGGGCAAGGCCGTTTCATTTTCGGACGCATGCAGGATTGGAAGTAGACTTGATCCTTGAGACGTTTTCCGGCGAGGTAGCCGGCATTGAAATAAAGAAGGCGGTTGATTTGAGAAGCCGGCATTTCAGTGGTCTGCGCTCACTCAAGCAGTCTTTGGGCCCTCGGTTTAAAAGCGGGGTGGTGATATATGCCGGCTCTGAAATCGTACCTTTTGAAAAGGATCTGTTTGCCGTGCCGGTGCAAGAATTATATCGGAGCTGAGTGATGCGGATAATCGTAATTTGACATAATAAGCTAATTATGCTACATTCTAAAAAGCTAAAAAAAGTACAGCTTAAAAAGCGAATAAAAAACCGAAGACTATGGCTGCACCCCATAAAAAACTCGCTGAATCCCTTGAAGTCCTGCAAGCGCTTCAGGGGCGCGCTATTGTCGCCGTGCGTTCAGCTGATCTGCCCCGGACGCATCGCGAGCGCCTTCTTAAAAACGGCTTCCAAGGAACTCGACAATATTTAATATTATCTTAGAAGCTTCCGCTGCTGTCATTCCGAGAAACGAAAGTGACGAGGAATCTTGATTGTTAAAGATTTCTCGCTACCGCTCGAAATGACAATGCGAACGCTTTTCAGAGTTACTTTCTGCAAAAATGGTGCGCCAGCGCAATAAATCGCTTTTTACAAGAAGTCATGAAGGGTTGGTATATTCCTGTCAATCCGGGTGAGACGGCGGGTGAGCGTAGTGTTTGGTATACATCATACTGGGGTTTTTGTGCTGCATATCTAAATGAGCGTTTTGGGTCAAATTGGAGCCTTTCTCCAGAGCAGTCGTTATTATTGCATGTCGGGAACATGACGGTTCCCCGTCAATTACTTGTACGCTCACCCAAAGCCCGAAACAGGGTCACAAAACTGCTGCATGGCACATCATTACTGGATACCCGTGCAAGGCTGCCCGCCGATAAAGATGTTTCAGAAAAAGAGGGTCTGCGTTTGTTTTCTGTATCTGCGGGAGTGGTGTATTGTGGGGCCGGGTTTTTTTCAGAAAATCCAACGGACGCGCGGGCAGCTCTGGCCATGATAGCAGACGCGGCTGATGTGCTTGGATTGCTGCTTGAAGATGGTCGTTCCACGGTTGCCGGTCGACTTGCCGGGGCTTTTCGAAATGTCGGGCGTGACCGTGTTGCCGATGATATTGTTAAAACCATGCGGGCTGCGGATTACGAGATTCGAGAGAAAGATCCATTCAAGAACACAATAAGCGCGATTCTGCCGGCACATCAAGTGTCTCCTTATGTGAACCGTATTCGCCTGATGTGGGAAAATATGCGGGGCCCCATCATCAAACAATTTCCGCCGGCACCCGGCCGGCCTCCAAATATCGATGGGTATTTAAAGGCGATTGATGAGATTTATGCAGCGGATGCGTATCACTCATTGTCCATTGAGGGTTACCGGGTCAGTTCTGAGTTGATTAAACGGGTTCGAAAGGGGGATTGGCATCCGGAAGAAAATAAAGAAGACCGCGATCATCTTAACGCATTGACGGCGCGCGGGTACTGGTTGATGTGGATTTAATATTGGCGAAGTCGGGATCTGTTAAGAAATATCTGAGCCGGATTAAAGAGAAGCGGCAGGTGGATTTAAAGAATTGATGGCTTCGTAAAAAGTCCAATATCTGTGTTGCGCTGCATCCCTCGGAATTTCACGTACAGCTAAGTACGCTGCATTCCTCGGGATTTTGCGCGCCTTGATCTTGAACTTTTTACTTTGCCA
>JAGXLR010000058.1 GCA_018334555.1 Desulfobacterales bacterium | reverse complement strand
AGGCTCCCGGGGACATCCCATCGGTGCCTCCGGGCTGGCCCAGATTTACGAGCTCGTCACCCAGCTTCGCGGGGAAGCCGGCAAACGTCAGGTACGGGACCCAAAAATCGCCCTGGCTGAAAACGGGGGCGGGACCATCGGGGTCGGCGAGGCGGCCATGTGTATCCATATATTGGAAATATGAAGACTTCGAATGGATCTTCGGGATTCACTTTTGGGGCGGGGTCTACGGCGCCAAGGCATTTCTGCCGTATCTGGGGCGGGCCGGGGAGGGCCGCCTCGCAAACATCGCAAGCATAGAAGGCTTTACCCAATGCCTGAGCCAGGAGCTTAAGGCATCGGCTTTAAAACCGCAGGAGAAGCGATTGGCGGATAAACGAATGACACGCGATGAGCGAAGACAGACGCTTATTGATGCCACAATCGATGTGGTCGCCCGGCTCAATTACGATCAGGCCACCACCGCCCTCATCGCCAAGGCGGCCGGTGTGAACGAGGCGTTGATTTACCATCATTTTTCCAGTAAAACCGAGCTTCAACTCGCCACCCTCGACTATCTTCTCGGCTACCGGCTGCAAATCTATCGGGACAACCCGGTATTTCAGCCGGATCAGAGCCATAAAAGCATTATCCGGGAGTTGACCGCCCAATACCTGCAGCGCATCCAGAGCCCGGAGGTCAACATGTTCGCCTGTATCCTGAAGGCGATGTTCGCCATTGACCCCAAGATCCGCGAAAAAGGGCTTGAATGCTGCATGGCGTTTCATGAATTCAACAAGGCCAATCTGGAAAAGGACCGGGCGCGCGGGTTTTTCAACAAGCGGTTTGACCCCGACGTCGTCTCTTGGGAGATGCTCGGAAAAATCATGGTGATCTCCACCCTTGCGGTAAACAACCGCCTGGACCTGTTTGGCCCCGAAAATATTAAAAAATCAACAAAATATTTCGAACGGAACTATTTTAGTTAAACCGAAACCTAAATTGAAGCGCCCAGTTTAGGTTCGGCTAAAATTATAACACGGAGGGCACCCCCATGGCATCTTCAACCGCGCCGAACATCACTGAACCCCTGGAATGGACGGAGGTCGAGAAAGTCATCCTCACCCGCCGCAGTACGCGGGCATTTAAAAAAGAGGCGATCCCCGACTACATGATAAGACGGATCCTTGAAGCCGGCCGGTTTGCGCCGTCCGCCGGAAACTCTCAGCCCTGGCGGTTTGCCGTCGTAAAAAGCCCCGAGATTCTTTCGGCAATGGAGGCGGATGCCGTCAAAATCAGCAAGCGAATGATGTTCGTTCTCGATTATACCCGAAGCCGACTGCGTAACATCCTTCTCAAGCCCATATCCAAATTTTTTATCCGTCTCCGGTACAATGAGCTCCACCCCGTGCCGTTCGGCCTGCTGGCGGCAATTGCCAACGAGCGGGCCCCGGTTTTCCATCACGCGCCTGCGCTGATTTTACTGTTCGAAGACCAGCGGGGGGTCTCGTGTCCGGCTACGGATATCGGCATCTGCGGGGAGAACATGGTGCTGGCCGCCCACAGCATGGGGGCCGCTACCTGTTGGATCGGGATGATCAAGGTGCTCATGTATGATCCCAAGTGGAAAAAATTCTTCAGCGTCAAGTATCCGTATCAGCTAAACAACTGCCTTGCCCTGGGATGGCCGAAAGTGGCATCCGACGGCCAGGTCCCCCGGGAAGTGCAGCATGTGGAGTGGTATGAAGGGCAAATGGAGGAGCCCCCAAGAATTGAAAGGCAGGGAGAATAAAATGGAACACCTCAGATTCAGCCGTTGGACACGGATTCCGGATTACAATAGCCCGCTGGAAATGCAGACCGGCCTGCTGGAATTTGATAATGAGAAATGTAAACGATGCGGGACCTGTACATTTATCTGCCCGGCCCGCTCCATTCAGCGGGATACCGGGCCGGCCGCATGGCGAAACGGTCTGCCGCGCCTGATTTATTCATATCCGGGCATCACGGACTGCATTGCCTGCGGATGCTGCGCGGCTGCGTGCCCGGAAGAGGCGATTTCAATCAAACGGTCGTTCAGACCGGGATATTTTTACCGACGCCTGACCCAGAGCGCATACCTGACCTATCCCCAACCATATGACCGAAACCATATCCCCCCTGCCTTCGCCCCCCCAAAGCAGCCGGCTTCTGATGCCGCCGGACACGCCTCAGCCGCCAGAGCCGCCAAAAAAGATCCTCGCGCATGGAAAATCCAGCGTCTTAAGCTGCTGATGGCCGCCCTGGCCGGCGCTGTCAGGATGGCCGCCGAAGATATCCGGGAGGGACGCTTTGTCCGCAATATCTCGGCAAAATGGCGAAAAGAGGCGGCGGATATTTCCTGGGCCGAGCTTCTCGAATCCCGTGCGCGCCAAGTGCCGGACAAGACGTTTCTCCTCTACGAAGAGGAGCGTTATACTTACAAAGAAATGGACGAAAACGCCAACCGGGCCGCCAATTTCCTTTTGGCCCATGGCGGCGGGAAAGGCAAGGGCCTTGGGATTTTCATGAAGAATTCGCCCCGGTTTCTTGATATATTCTTTGGCGCCCAGAAAATCGGCATGTACCTGGTCCCCATGAACCCGGAGCTAAAAGGCGAAGGCCTGGCCTACCTGATCAATCACAGCGACATCGAAATGCTGGCTGCCGATGCGGAGCTGGTTCCATCGGTGGAGACGATTGCCGAACCGCTCGAAAGGGTCTCGACTTTTATCGTCGATGACATCGAAGAGGGAGGCGCCGGCAGCCAGATGCCGGCCCATTATGTCAACTTGAGCGAGGCCTACCACATGGCCCCGGAGCATCCGGGGGTCGGCTACAACCCGGATGACATGTGCCTGATCATTTACACCTCGGGGACCACCGGCCCACCCAAGGGGGTGGTTTACCGGTATAAAAAATCGTCGGTGCGCCTTCTCATGTTTTTCGCCTACATACTGCTCAAAGAGGATGATATCTATTATACCTGCCTCCCCCTATGCCATGGAAACGCCCTGTTGATTACCACTACCATGTCCATGGCCCGAAAAGCATCCATGGCGCTTTCCAGAAAATTTTCCGCCAGCCGGTTCTGGGACCGCATCCGGGCCTATGATGCCACGGTTTTTAACACCATCGGCTCCATTATTCCCATCCTTATGAAGCAGCCGGAAAAAGCATCCGATCAGCAAAACAACGTCCGTTTCGTGTTTTCCGCCGCATGCCCCGCGGATATGTGGGAGCCTTTTGAAAAACGGTTCGGCGTAACGCTCTACGAGGGCTACGGGGCCGTGGATGGCGGCGGCAAGGGGATCATGAACCTCGGCACCGCGCCCGTGGGATCCCTCGGGAAGCCGAATCGCCCCGGCGACATCCGGATTGTAGATGATAGGGGTACGGATGTCCCGCCCGGCGAGGTGGGAGAACTGCTGTTCAAAGTCAAAACCGGCGGCAGCAGCGTGGAATACTATAAAAATGAAGAGGCCGCCAGGGAAAAAGAAAAGGACGGATGGCTCTATACCGGCGACCTGGTTCGGCAGGACCCGGACGGATTCGTCTACTTTGTGGGCAGAAATACCGAATCCATGCGAAAAGGCGGCGAAAACGTCTCCGCCTACGAGGTTGAACATGTGATCATGGACCATCCGGCGGTTGAAGACGTAGCCGTATATTCCGTGCCTTCGGAAATGAGCGAGGATGAAATCATGGCGGCTGTCAAGCTGGTGTCCGGGCAGAGCTTAACCGGCCATGAGCTGAGGGAGTTTTTATCCGAAAGGCTGGCGAAATATGCGGTGCCCCGATATGTACGCTTTGTTGAGGCGTTTCCCAAAACCACTTCCCACCGGATCATCAAAGGGGAGCTGGAGGCCGAAGGCGTGACGCCGGATACATTCGATGCACTGGCAGCCGCCCATGGTTGAATAAAAACGTTGAAACATTAGGAGGCCCCATGATTTCAAGAAAAGAGGTCAAGGCTTACTCGGCCATGCCGCCTGTATTTGAAGATATTACCTGCGGCCTCGCATCCGCCCCCAAACTGCCGAAGCCTATGGTCAAAGAGACCCGACGGGTCATTGCCCTTGCCCGGAAATTCAACAAAGAAGTCGTCCGACCCTATGCGCTGGAGCTTGATTCAAAGCTCCAGGCCTCACCGGATTATATCCCCTGGGACTTTGTCGAACAGGCCAATGAGTGGGGCCTTTATACCGGCTGGATACCGAAGATCTTTGGCGGCAAGGGATGGAACATGCCGTCCCTGGCATATTTTATAGAGGAGATCGCATCCGAATGCCTGGCCATGGCCAATCTGGTCGGCGTTCACTATCTGGGCGTCTCCACCCTCACCTCGACCGGCAACGTCCGGCTGATTAACCAAATCTGTCGACAGGTGGCGGCCGGTGAAAAAACCCATACCCCCTGTCTGGTTTCGCTGGCGACCACCGAACCCGGCGCCGGCACGGATGCCGAAGAAATCGACCTGATGGATAAAGGGACTATGACCTGCACCGCGGAAAGGGTCCCGGGCGGCTATAAGCTAAACGGCACCAAAGTGTTTATTTCAAACGGCCATCTTTCCACCTGGCATATGGTCATCGCCTATTCGGACACCTCGAAACCCTCTGAAAATACGGTGGTGCTTGCGGTAAAGACCGGCGACAAGGGATTTTCATTCGGCCGCAAGGAACAAAAAATGGGGCAAAAAGGATGCCCCGCCAGCGAACTGATCTTCAAGGACTGTTTTGTGCCGGATGAATACGTCTGTTTTTCTCCCGAGCAGATCCGCTCCTTAAAACGGACGGTAAGGGAGACCGGCATGCAGATGATCGATTATGTCGTATCGACGACACGGGCCGGCGTGGGGGCGTTTGGCACCGGCGCGGCGCGCGGCGCATACAATGAGGCCAAAAAATTCGCCGCTGAAACAGAAGTGGGCGGCAAACGGCTGATCAACCATGAATGGGCGCAGTGCATGCTGGCCGAAATGCTTAAAAATGTGATGACCGCCCGCCTGACGTATGTTGAAGCCAATTCCGCCAATGGGCTGTACGGGGCCTTCCGCGATCTCCAGAGAAAGCCCATGTTCTACTACTACAGGCTTATGCCCGCCAAATTTTTCGACAAAATGGTTTCCCCGATGCTGGAAAAAGCGTTTATGACCAAAACGTTTCGAAGGGTTCAGCTGGACGGGCAGACCGATGAGGAAATCCACCGGACCTCCGGATGGGCATCCCTGAGCAAGGTTGCGGCCACCGATCTGGGCATCCGCAACTGCCACATGGCCCTGGAGCTCATGGGCCAGCATGGGCTGCGGCGCAGCTACCGCGTGGAAAAAATGCTCCGGGACGCCAAGCTGCTCCAGATCTATGAAGGGACCAACCAGCTCAATCGCCTGAACATTTTTAAATGCATGATCGCCGGGGACTGTCCGCAGGCGGTTATATTTGACGAGTAAATACCAGGAGGAGCCTATGATTGCAGGCACTGACAGGGAGTTAAAGATGCTGGACAAGGCATCGGCGGAGTTTGCCAGGAAAGAACTCGCCCCCGAACGGCAGGAAAATGATCGATACCCGGATGCCCCTCTTTTCGAGAAGACAATAAAAAAAGCCTATGACCTGGAATATTTTCATATGATCCTGCCGGAGGCCTTAAACGGCGTAGGCCAGGGTGTAGCGGCCCTGTGCGTCATATTGTACAATATCTGTCGGGAGGACAGCAGCCTGGGCGGTCTTATCTTCACCAATGCCGCGGCCCAGGAGCTGCACATCGCCGCCGGCGCCGAAGAAATATTAAAAGCCGTTACAGAGCCGGCGGATTCAATATATAATTTTTTAATCGCCGCCCCCGTGTTTAATAACCCCAGGGATATGGATAATGCCGCCGACGCCGCCATGCAGGACGGCAGGTATCTGCTTTCCGGAAGGGTGGAGTACACGGTTGCGGGCAATATCGCGCGGCATGCGGTTGTTCCCGCCAAGACCGAGGACGCAGCGGGCTGCTCATTTTTTCTACTGGACTTGTCATCCGAAGGCGTTACGGTCAGTGCACCCATCCCCAGCCTTGGGCTTCATGCCTGTCCGGCCGTGGATATCACGCTGGATAGGGTCCCATGCTCCCTTTTGGGGCAAGTGGGAGAAGGCCCACAATACTTTGGAAAAATGGCCGGCCGGATGTCGGCGGCAGCAGCCGCCATGTCCGCAGGGATTATGAAGGGTTCGCTTACAGAGGCGCTCGAATACAGCAGGGGCCGCTTCCAGGGCGGCAAAAGAATTGTCGACTGGTCTGAAATCCGCATGATGCTGGCCGAAATGGCCGTCAAGGTAAAAACCGCTGAATGCATGGTTTCAAGGATATCCCAGGGCATTGACCAACAGGAAACCGGATGGCAGGAGTACGCCGAGGCAGCGGCCATTGATATCCAGAGAAGCGCATGCGGCCTAACGACGGACGGTATACAGGTTTTGGGCGGTGTCGGCTACATGAAGGACTTCGGGCAGGAAAAAAGATTCCGGGACGCCAAGCATATTCAGGCGCTCCTCGGTATGGTGCCAACAAAAAAACTGCGCCTGATAGAAGGGATGTTTCGTTAGCCGCCCTGTTTAAGAAACTCAAAAAAACATCCGCATTGTCATTTCGAGCGGCAGCGAGAAATCTTTAGCAATCAAGATTCCTCGTCACTTTCGCTCCTCGGAATGACAGAGAGCTAACATTCTGGAATATTAATATATATTTTCAAGTTACTTAGAAGTCGATTTTAGGAGGGGCACTATTTAAAACCAGGACCGATAGTTCCAACGCTCGCCCGCCGCCCCCTTCATGTCACTTTCAAGCCTCATGTAACAGGAGGTGTTCTGTATGGCCAACCCCCCGAGATGCCCGAGGGCCTCCACGGTCATGATTTCATCCTCGTAGAACCGCTTGCTGGAGCCAAAATAAATCCGAAACACGCCAATAACGCTATGTTTCACACAAATCGGCACCGTAAGAATCGTGACGATCCCCTCAGCTTTTTTTTCATCCCTGAACTTGATGCCTTCAGCATTTGCCACATCGGAAATCACCACGGTCTTGCCGTTCATCGCCTCTACGATTCCCTTGTCATCGGCGACCTCCCCCTTGTTTAAGTAGGCATCGCTTACCCCATAACTGGCCATCAGCCTGAGTTTGTCAGTTTTCTCATCTATCAGCCGGATGCTTCCGCCTTTTGCCCTCAACCCCTTTGCCAGCTCTTCTGTCAGCACCCGCATAATAGCGGCGACATCCAGGGATGCGTTGATGGCCGCAGAAATATCCCTAAACAGGCGGGCATTCAGATGAAGCTGATTGATCAGGCCGGCCCGCTCGATAGCCGTGCCCCCCTGTTGAGCCAGGGCTGTGATAAACCGGATGTCATCCTCCGAGAAATCCCGGGGCACTGCCGTATAAACGGATAAAACGCCGATGATACGATTGTTGGTCTTCACCGGGACGATCAGGATGGAGGCGATGCCTTCCGATTGCTTGGCCTTATCACCGGCAGTGCGTTCATCGGTTGCGGCGTCCTTGATTAATATGCCCCCTGTCTCCTTGAGTATGTCAATCTTTTCTGCCGCCCCCTTGAACGGGCCCTGCAGGTAGTTTGCAGACAACCCGGTAATGGCGCTCGGGACGAACGTATCGGAGTCCCTATCCTGTATAAAAAAGCCGGCGGCTTTTGCATCCACCGCCTCCTTTGCGCTTTCCACAATCCGCGAAAGAAGCACGTCCTTTTTTTCAGCCGTTGCAAACGCCCGGCTGATCCTGCAAAAACTGTCAAAATAGTCCCGACGGTTGGCCATTGCCTACTCCTTACCCCTCCCATAGGTTTATATTTCTGTTCTCTTAATTCAATGTCATTAACTTAGCGAGAAAAACGGCCAATTGTAGGTTGGGTTGAGGAACGAAACCCAACATTGGCGTCTATTGTTGGGTTTCGCAAGCTCAATCCAACCTACGCAGGGTCTAAGGTGCTTAAGTTAATGGCATTGTCTCTTAATTGACAATCTCGTAAAAAGTCGGTTTTGGGATGGCAAAGAAAAAAGTTCAAGCCCCGGTTAAGATCAGGGGGCGCGCAAAATTCCGAGGAATGCAGCGCAACACAGATATTGGATTTTTTTCTTTGCCATCTTAATTAACTATAAAAACCATTGTGCGGCATTTCAAACCGAGAAAGGCGGAAAAAATCATAACTATTTGTTATTGATTTCAAAAACGCTCAGGCCGAAGGGATAAGCTCTATTACGGCAATTTCGGGGGCGCAGTTTAGCCTGACCGGGAATGTCCCCCACCCGATTCCCTTGGAAATAAAGACGCCCAGGCCGTTTTTCGATTTTTTCAGCCCGCTGGTGTAATTCTTGTTCTTAACCGGATTCGACGGCGGGCCGAAAAAAGGCAGCACAAACTGTCCGCCGTGGGTGTGGCCGGATATCATCAGATCGATCCGGGCGTTAAAAGCGGTATCCGCGCTATCCGGATTATGGGCAAGCACAATCCGGCAATCCGATTGCGGAATGCCGGCCAGCAGGGCGTCAAAATCCATATGATCCTCCCATAGATCCCCACCGCCGACCAACCAGAGTTTCCGGCCCGCCCTTTCCAAGGCGAGCCTTTTTCCCCGAAGGTTCTGGCCGGTCTTATCCAGCCATTCAACCGATTTTTCGGTATTCGCCCAGTGATCATGGTTTCCCAGAACGGAATAGACCCCTTCCGGCGCATGAAGTCTTGAGAGTACGGGCCAGATGCCGTCGATTTTTTTGTGTGCGTCTTTCTCGAGCACATAGTCGCCGGTGCCGACGATAATATCGCGGGGTTGACGATTCGCCTGCCAGACGGCATACCTTGCGGTTATAAGCGGCTGAAGGGGGCCGTAATGAAGATCGGAAAGCTGAACAATCCGAAACCCGGCAAATTCCGAAGGAAGATACGGAACCGGCACCTGATAATGGTTCACCCGGATAATAAAGCGTTCAATAAAAAAGATGTAGACAACAAATGCGCCCAGTATCGCGCCCGCCCCCTTTAATACGAGCAAATCCCCCCCTTTTTTGTTTATATGTCAAATGATGTGGCTTCTGCAAAAATTCTTCTCGTTTTGAAATATCCCTTTAGCCCTGCATCCCCTGCAACCATATAAACGCGACCACAAAGGAAACGGCTGAAAGGATTAGACTGATTTTAGCAAAAATGCCGAAATAGCGGACGATCTTTTGATAATTTTTCCTGCTCGCACTTTTGGAGCGCTGGAGGCGTCTGTCGATAAAGCCGGCTATAGACCATAATAAAATGCCCAAAAAGATAAAGACCAGTGTTAAATAGGCAAAAATCATATCCCTCCCCTTCGGATTTAAAAATTCTCCTCCCGCCTTCATGCCACCTTTCGGTTGCAATACCCCCGTGTTTTTGCGATATACGGGGAGAAAAGCCTTTAACCTTTAACCTTGCACCCTGGACAAGGAGGAGCCCATGGCCGTCGTATTCTGGAAAAAGGATGAAACCGTGGCCGTCATCAAAATGAATAACGACCAGAATCTTCAAAATCTTGAATTCGCGCAGGAAATGAATACCGCCCTTGATGAGGCGGTTGCTGACCCGGAAATTAAGGCCATTGTCCTGACGAGCGCCGTTGAAAAATTTTTCTCAAACGGCATTGACGTCCAGTGGCTCGGAGAACGGTTTACCGCCCAGGATTTCCAGGTTATCAAGGACTTCTGTTACGGCATGAACGACGTATTTAGAAAGCTCCTCCTGGCACCGGTCCCGACCATCGCGGCCATCAACGGGCATGCATTTGGAAACGGCGCCATCCTTTCCTGCGCCTGTGACTTCCGGTTCATGAAGTCAGACCGCGGTTTTTTCTGCTTCCCGGAGGTCGACCTGGGCATCCCGTTTCTTCCGGGCATGGATGCGTTTGTTGACAAGGCCGTTCCCCAGTATAAGCTCAATGAATTGAAGCTCACCGGCCGACGGGCGACGGCGCCGGAGTTGGAAACCCATCACGTTATCGAAAAGGCATGCGACAATGCCGAGCACCTGATGAAGGAAACCCTGGCGTTTGCCAAATCGTTTCAGAAAAAACGCGGCATCTTCGGCGAACACAAGCGCCGGATGTATAAACACATCATTGCGGTCATGGATACGGAAGATCCCGAGTATATTGATTCGCTGAATTTAATGGTCCAGGAATAGCTGCCCGCCCTATTCTGAAAGCCGATTCAGCAGCTTCTTTTTCTGGTCACCGTATTCTTTTTTATCAATCAGATCAGAGTCATAGAGCTCTTTTAGATATTTGAGCTTTTCTTTGATATCCTTCTTGCGGCCTTGCCATGAGTCCCCGGATTCTTCGAGCGAGGGCTCATGCGCCGGCGCCTTTTTTTCTTTAACGGCTTTTTCCGGCGCCGGCTTGGCTTCCGGCTTATCTTTGACGGCCTTTTCCGGCCCGGATGCCGTTTCCGATTCAGGCCCGGCTTCCGGTTTGGCAGATGTGTCAGGCGTAGCAGCGGGTTGCGGTTTATCGGCTTCGGGTTCGGATGCCGAAACCGCCTGTTCCTCGATCTTTTCAACCTCAGCCACGATCCACATGGGATACGCTTCACCGTCTTGCGTTCGCTGATGAACGGCATAATCGGGGGCGATAATCGGCGTATCGCATGATCCGAATGCCAACGGGTCTGAAAACTCGTTGCCCTCCGGGAATTTCCTCAAATCACTGGTCTCCCTTATTTCCCGATTCACATAGCCAAAGGCGATGTTTAGCCTTCCGCCGTTTTCAACAAAAACGACCCCGCCGGTTTTTCGGCGCTTTTTTAAAAACAGAAAGCCGCCGCCCGTATTATAGGAAACAAACCGCACCCGCTGGTCAGGCGTCGCCTTGGCCAGGGCGCTGCACAGGGCGGGGGCGAGCCGATCCGCCTCTTTTTTCTGAAACACCGGTTTCCGATCCGGCTCTCCGTATAATACATACTCGTCAAGATAGTCCAGATGGGTTAACAGGGTTTCCATATCCCCCAAACCGATATCAAACGGATGATTGAACTCCTGTTCAATTACCCTGTCCTTATCCACTTTATGTTCCAGCCTGACCAAAAGATCCGCCTGTTTTACTACGGGCGCAGATCCCACCCACTTGGGACTGCAGCCCATAAACAGGGCGGCACCTGAGAAAAGAGCGGCCCAAATGAAAACGGAAAAACGCTTCATGGGTTTATATCCTTTGCTTTTGGGTTCAAACAGTTTATGTCTTGTGCCAGATATTTGCCATATCAATTTCGGCAAAACCTGTCAAACCCCGAACGATCAAAACTCATCGTCACCTGTTTTGACTGCCTCCCTATCATGATTATTAATAAAAAAAGGTTTATTGATTTAACCTAGCAGAATTTGAGCCTGACACAGAAATTGGGCAAATTGGCCATTTATGGATGGACACGAACTCGTGTCCGTCCATAAATAGGATAATTTGTTCAAGTTCAAGGAAGGCGAAAATTTTAACCGCAGGCATACTCGAAGTATGTTGAGGATTAAAATTTGAGCCTGACACAGAAATTGCGCAAATTGGCCATTTATGGATGGACACGAACTAAAGGAGGTCAACCCTATGGAGTACATCCGCATTCCCGGACTGGACAAACAAGTAACCCGCGTGGCCCTTGGCACCTGGGCGATTGGCGGCTGGATGTGGGGCGGCACCGACGAAACCCAATCCATCAAAACCATCCATACCGCCCTTGATAAAGGCGTCAACATCATCGATACCGCCCCGGTATATGGCTTCGGCAGATCCGAAGAGATCGTCGGGAAAGCCTTAAAGGCATACGGCAGACGGGAGGAAATCGTCATTGCCACCAAGGTTGCCCTGGCGTGGAACCCGGAAAAAAATGCCGTATGGCGAGATTCCAGCCCGGAGAGGATCCGCCAGGAAGTTGAGGACAGCCTGAAACGGCTTCAGACCGATGTGATCGATATCTATCAGATCCATTGGCCGGATCCGGCCGTGCCGTTCGAGAAAACGGCGGAAACCCTGGCTGAGCTGAAAAAAGAGGGCAAAATTAGAGTCGCCGGGGTGAGCAATTATTCCCCCGACCAAATGGACGCCTTTAGAAAAGGCGCTGATTTAGGCGTCTGCCAGCCCCCGTATAATATTTTTGAAAGGGCCATCGAACAGGACATACTGCCCTATTGCACGGCGGAAGGCATCGCGACCCTGACATACGGCGCCCTATGCCGAGGGCTTTTAAGCGGAAAAATGTCCCCGAAACGTGAGTTCCCGGGCGATGATTTGAGAAACATCGATCCCAAGTTCAAGCAACCAAGATTTGATCAATATTTAACAGCGGTCAAAAAGCTCCAGGGCTTTGTCCGGGAGAATTACGAGAGGGATATCATTCACCTGGCCGTCCGGTTTGTTCTTGATAAAGGGGCCAGTGTAGCCCTCTGGGGCGGACGCCGGCCGGATGATCTCGACCCGCTTGCCGATATGTTCGGCTGGCAGTTGACGGCGAATGATTTTAAAAAAATCGATGAAATTCTTGGGGAAACCATTAAAAATCCGGTGGGCCCGGGATTTATGGCGCCGCCTGCAAAATAAACCGCTTTTTACGAAGCCATCAAACTTGTTTGCCTAAACGATTGAAAAGGGGTATTTTAAATATAGCCGGCTGATGACGCCATGATCGCCCCATCAAAAAAATCCACCTCTAAAGTGGAGAGTAATGATGCCCCGAAAAAGTAGTATAAGCTCTCTGGTTTGCTCCTTTTGCGGCAAATCCCAATCAGAAGTCCACAAGATGATTGCGGGGCCGGGTGTCTATATCTGTGATCAATGCGTGGAAACCTACAAAAAAATCATTGCAAGGGACCGGGCCAAAGACAGCAGCCACCTCCGGGCGATTCCGCATCCGGCTGAAATCAGCAAAAGCCTGGATGCCTACGTAATCGGTCAGGAGGCGACCAAAAAAATCCTCTCCGTTGCGATATACAACCACTATAAACGCCTGGCAGCCAAACCGGATGCCGGCAAGGTGGAAATCCAAAAGAGCAATATCCTGCTGCTCGGCCCCACCGGCACGGGTAAAACCCTGCTGGCGCAGACACTGGCTAAAATACTAAACGTCCCCTTCTCCATCGCCGATGCCACCGCTTTAACCGAAGCCGGCTATGTCGGGGAGGATGTCGAGAATATCATCCTGTATCTGCTCCAAAATGCCGATTATGATATCGAGCGGGCCAAGAAGGGCATTATCTATATTGACGAAATCGATAAAATCGCCCGCCGATTTGATATAAATTCCGGTCGGGATATCTCGGGTGAAGGGGTTCAGCAGGCGCTTCTGAAAATACTGGAAGGCACGGTTTCCCTGGTGCCGCCAAAGGGCGGCCGAAAGCATCCACAGCAGGATTTTATCCACATGGATACGACCGAAATCCTTTTTATATGCGGAGGCACGTTTGCCGGTCTTGAAAACATCATCAAAAACCGCCTCGGCTCGCAAGCTATCGGATTCGGAACGAATATCGGGCCGGCAGATAAAAACCCCCCGCACGACATACTGTCGATGGCCCAACCCGAAGATCTGTTGAAATTCGGCTTCATCCCCGAATTCGTCGGGCGCATACCGATTGTCGCGTCTTTGCATGAACTTACGGGGCCCGCCTTGATCCGGATACTGAAAGAGCCCAAAAATGCCCTGGCCAAACAATACCAGAAACTCTTCGAACTCGAGGAGGTTAAGCTCAAATTTACCGAGGATGCCCTTCAGGCCGTTGCCGAACTCGCAATTAAACGAAAATCCGGCGCAAGGGGCCTTCGTGCCATTATGGAGGCCTGCATGCTGGAAATCATGTATGACCTGCCGGCCCACAAAAATGTGGATACGTGTATTATCGACAAAGACGTGATTCTTGAAAAAGCCGATCCTGAGCTGACGTTCCGTCCGGCCCAGAAACAGGCCTGACCCGCCCCTTTCCCTGCAAGCCCCTACCCGGCATTTTTTATATGCCAAGCCCCCCAACCGTATAAGGTAATTACTTTCAGCCCCCCTTCCGGGCAGCGGCCCGCATAAACGGGACGGGATAAAATCAGACGCTTTAGAAATTGCAACATAGCTCGTGAATTGATATAGTTTAAATTGCGTAAGAAGGGGTGCATTCGGCGAAGATATCCTGAGAACGGATGGTGTTTAATGAAGGGCAAGGCTCCCGGTCGATTCAATCTGTTGAGGTTGATCAAAAGGTTTCCGGAAGATATCAGCCTCCTTTTTGCCATGATAAAGGATATTGCTGCAGGCAGGTATCGCAAAATTCCAATTTGGTCGATCGGGGTTTTCGTCTTCGCCGTCCTTTATATATTTTTTCCGTTTGATATGGTTCCCGATTTTATTCCCGGCTACGGGCAGATAGATGACGCCGTCATCGCCCTTTTATGCCTGTATTTAATGGAAAATGACCTGAAGCGCTATAACGATTGGAAAAATCAGTCATAAATGACTAATATAGGGGGAGGAGTCCATAATGGATGTTGAAGGTGAAATAAAAAAAGCGGCCGATATCCTTGCCGGGGCCGGAAATGCAGTGGCCTCCTGCGGCGCCGGGGTCTCCGCCGAAAGCGGTATCGCCACATTCAGAGATCCGGGCGGCGTCTGGGACAAACTGAACCCGGCCGAAGTCGGAACGACCCCCGGGCTTATCAACACGCTGGAGAAAAACGCGGAAAAATTGATCCCGTTTTTTATCGAACTGCTCGAGGCCTTTGAGCAGGCGGATCCGAATCCCGCCCACCTCGCCCTTGGCGAGCTTGAAAAAATGGCCATCCTCAAGACAGTGATTACCCAAAATATTGACAACCTGCATCAGGAGGCGGGAAATACGGATGTCATCGAGGTCCACGGCAACGGGTTCCGCCTTTGCTGTGTGTCCTGCGGCAACCTTCAGACAAAACCCCGCAAGGAATTGATCGCGGAGATCAAATCAAAAATCCATGCGCTTAAGGATTACGATCTGGCATCAATTGCCACGGTTATGCCGAAATGTGACCGTTGTGGGGCGATCATGCGCCCGGATGTCGTGATGTTCGGAGAAATGGTAAAAGATACCGACCGGGCGTTTTCGGCTGCCAATCATTGCGATGTGATGCTCGCCGTCGGTACTTCCGGCGTGGTATACCCGGCCGCCTATCTGCCCTTTCAGGCAAAAGAGGCGGGCGCCCGTGTGATTGTGGTCAACCCTAATGAAAATGCCTTTTCAAGGGTTTCAGACGCCTATATCCCGATGAATGCCGGTGAGGCCATGCCGAAACTCGTGGAAACGGTCAAAAAGATAAGGGCCCCTGACACCGGCTAAAGATTGACAGGCGATGATGAGGCCTTATATTTCCCACAGAAATAAGGATTATACCTAAACTGAGCGATTTTCAAGTTTGCTGCAGATACAAGGAAGCGGATGTTGAGCTATAGCGGGCTATGCGAGACATCCGCTGACAAAGTAGATGCGGCAAAATTGGAAATCCCGAAGGGTTTCAAATTTTTAAAGCTAGAATTGACAATCTCGTAAAAATCGATTTTAGGATGGCAAAGTAAAAAGTTCAAGATCAAGGCGCGCAAAATCCCGAGGAATGCAGCGTACTTAGCTGTACGTGAAATTCCGAGGGATGCAGCGCAACACAGATATTGGACTTTTTACGAAGCCATCAGAATTGATTGAAGTCTTTTAAAATAATAAAAAAAACAAAAAGTTTAAAAATTTGAAACGCTCAGTTTAGGTTATATTAAATTTCAGCATGTTTATCTATTCCCTGGGCAAAGAAAAGGCCGCCGGAGCCATACAGAAAAAGAGGGAGGTGATCTGAATGTCTTCGGTCAGTCATGCCGGGCAAAACCAGGATATCAATCAATTTGCCGATATTAAACAGAATTTACTGAATCGGAAACGCGATCTCTGGAACCAGATACGGGAGGATCTGGAAAAGGAGGCGATGGAAAAGCATCAGGAGATTGCCAATATAATCAAGGAAAACGGGGATATCGCTTTAGAGGAGCTGAGAGAAGCGGATACGTTTTCGCTAATCGGATTAAAAGTTGAGGAACTCGAGGAAATCGACCAGGCGCTTAACCGCATCGAAATCGGCCAGTATGGACGTTGTATTGACTGCGGCAGGTGGATCGATAAAAAACGCCTGGAGATAATGCCTTACGCGGTGAGGTGCCGGGATTGCCAGGAGCGGCATGAAGAGATTCAAAATGCGTCCTAGACGATGCTACTAACCCTTTGAATGGTATTGGAACAATGGGCACAGTAAAAAATGACCCGACATGGATAGACAGGCGTTCGGGCAGGGATCGACGATCGGGAAATGACCGGCGAATGATCAAAAATTTGTTTCTGTTCAACGGTCAGACCGAGAAGCGATCCGGCCATGAACGAAGAAAACCCGAGGAGGACCGGGCCGGCTGGGTACGGGTTTCCGAGTATAGCAGCGTCTATCTCGGCATACCGACCGATAAAATTTAGGGTTTCGGTTTTGTCGGCCTACCCCTTTTTTACGGTGACGAAACTTTCCTGAAGCGCCATGGCACCGCCGGCCGGATCCCATTTATCCAACGAGCCCTGCATGAAGCGGTTATCAGCCAAGCCCCTGCCGTAAGCCCGGCTTTCTACCGGTAATGTATGGCCGAATCCATGGACGACGAAAACCCCGTCCGGATGGATGAATTCCGTAACCCGGGCCTTGATTTTCTCCGTGTGGCCGTTTCTGCCGACAGTCACCGTATCCCCGTCCTCGATGCCCAGTTTTTCCGCCTCCTTGTCGTTAATCCAGAGGACATTCTCGTCCATGAGCTCATACAGCGCCCTGTTATTCACCGTATGCCCCTGGGTATGCTTGGCGCATCGCCCAAAGGTCAACCGAAACTGCCCCTCCTGAGGCCGTGCAGGCGACTCATAGGGCTTGAGCGAAGGCAGCCCCTGGTCCTCGAGTTTTTTGGAGATGATTTCGATTTTTCCGCTCGGGGTATTAAATTTGAGGTTATCCCGGTCCGGATAGCGTGGCTTATCACTCAGGTTAACCAGACCGGTTTCTGAGAAATCCTCAATGTTCACGCCGGTGCCTTCAAGCTGGAAATTCCAGATATCTTCAATCGAATCATACGCCAATGCGTCAAGGCCCAGCCGCCTGGCCAGCCCGCTGAATATTTCCCACTCGGCGCGGGTGTCAAAACGCGGCTCGAGCGCCCGCCGGCGTATGAAAAAGAATGGCTGGAGGGCATTTTTCGTTCCCAGCAGGCTTTCCCTTTCCAGATACGGCGACAGCGGGAGCACGACGTCGGCATACCATGCGGTATCGCACCAGGTAAACGTAATGGAGACCAACAGGTCCAGATTATCAAAGATTTGTTTCAGGTGATCTTCTCC
>JAGXLR010000214.1 GCA_018334555.1 Desulfobacterales bacterium | reverse complement strand
CGGGCCGAGGCCCGGGACCGAGCTTAAAAGTAACTTCTGTTACGAGGTAAAGACACTGAGGCACTGAGGCACTGAGACGATTCATCCAATTTTGTCATTTCGAGCGGCAGCGAGAAATCTTTAACAATCAAGATTCCTCGTCGCTTTCGCTCGTCGGCATGACAGAGAGGTAAGCTTCTGGAATATTAATATATATTTTCAAGTTACTTAGAAGCGGTTTAACAAACCCCGGGATGACAGATGAATTCCCCCGTTTTCCGAAAAACCATTGTGCCTTGGTATGATACCCATACGGCGGGCGTCGCTTTATTTATGGTAATGCTGGCGGTCCTTCTGTTTGGTATAGAAGGTGTCCGGGTTGCCGGTAGATCCGCCCAATACAACGGCTATGCCTGGGTCCCGCTGCTGCTGATAATCTTGAGCGGCGGCGTCTGTGTCTCCATACTTTTTCGCCTGTTTAAACGGTATTGGGATCGCGACGCTAAACCCGTTTAAGCTGCAAGCAGGGCGTGGAGGGATTCGGCCGACAGCCGGCTATGGATAAGTTCCAGGAAGTAGTGCAAAATTCGCGCCGTAACGCCCCAGATAACCAGGTCACCCACCGGATAAATTAATTCGCCGACCCCGGGTATCCGGCCATTGAACTTTTGATCCAGATGATGCCTAAAAAGTGCGGGGATTGATGGCGCCAGTGTCCGGGAGATCTCATCGGGGTCGAAACGAACCGGCTCCCCTTTTGCCTCCCATAAACCAACGAAAACCTCTATGTCTTTTTGTTGAATCGTCTGGAAATGCCCCATTGACCCAATATATTCAATTTCATCCGGTGTAATGCGGACCTCTTCTTCAACTTCCCGATAAGCCGCAGAGAGCGCAGAGCTGTCGGCTTCATCGACATGTCCGCCGGGCAGCGCCACCTGATTGCGCCATGGATAGCCTTTGTTATCCGCTTTTAAAACCGTAAACAGGCATGGCACCTGTTTGCGGTTAAATATCAGCATAAAAACGCTGGTAGAGACAAACCGAGCGCCCGCCGGCGGGCCCGGATGATTCTTTCCAACGATAATGTGCCGGAGCAGATCGGCATCGAATGGAAACGGCATGATAAAAAGTATTGGCAGTTCCGGAAGGCTATTGCTCGTTATTCATAAAATTCTGAAAACTCATATTCCTGAAACTGTCTGAGTCGATATATCGAAGCATTTCTAACAGGAGTTCGGGCGGTATAAATCCCGGACGTTTGCCAATTCCGGATTGGTCTTCGGCGATAAACCAGGTGTTTGGAAACTTGTTAACCCCGTATTTTTTTGCCACATCCCGTTGTTCTTCGGCGTCTACCCGAATGGGCACGAAGTTCTGGTTTAAAAAGGTGATGACCGCATCATCAGAGAATGTTTTCTGATCCATCATTTTGCAATAGGCGCATCGGTCCGTATAAAAAAGGATAAACCCCTTTTTATCCTCATCGGCGATTTTTTTCATACCCGGCTGATAGCTGTTCCAGTTAACCTCCAAACCAGCCGACAGGGCGGAACCGGAAACCAGAATAAAAGAGAAAAGGGCAATTACGCCCAAGCCTATCCATTTTTTTAAGCGCATATAGCTCTCCATCCGTCAGGGTTAATCCATAAAAAAACTAAATATGGCAAAATTTCGCGTCAACAAAAAAACTCCCACAAGGATCAGCAGGCCGCCGGCGGTTTTATTGACATAGCCCATCAGGCGTGTCGCCCGTTTAATAAATACCAAAAGAAAATTAATAAAAATCGATATCAGAATAAACGGAATCGCCAGACCGGCGGCATACACGGCCAGCAATCCGACACCCTGCCAAACAGTCTCTTCGCTGCTGGCGACGATCAGTATGGAACCCAGCATCGGTCCGATGCAAGGGCTCCAGCCGGCGCCGAAGGCCATTCCGACAATAAACGTACCCAGTAAATGCAGGGGCTTTTCCCGCATATGGACGCGCTTTTCCACATTCAAGCGCCCAATCCGCAGCCAGCCAATCAAATGGCAGCCGAATAAAATAATAATCAGACCGCCGAGCATTTCAATGATATGCCTGTAATCGGTAATTATTCCCCCGATAAAGGATGCAGAGGCCCCCAAAAGGATAAAGAGAAGAGAGAATCCGCTGACAAACGACAGCGTGGACAGGATGACTTTTCGGCGCACACGGGCGTTGTCGCCGGAGGTCAGCTCCTCAATGGAAAATCCGGTGATAAAGGTAAAATAGGCCGGGATCAATGGCAGCACACAGGGCGACAAAAACGAAAGCAATCCGGCGAGAAACGCGGCAGAAATGGATACGGTTTGAGTAAACATATAGAAACTATAAAATTCGGGTTGACCGGCTGTACGGGATTATTTACTGAGTTCGTCCGCCCGTTGCTTTGCAGCCAGGATTGCTTTGATAATAGCTGATTTCACCTGCTGGCCGTCCATTACCGATAACGCCGCTTCAGTCGTGCCCCCCGGTGAGGTAACATTTCGCCGCAGGGTTGCCGGATCCGTATTTTGGCTTTCCATAAGGTTAAGAGCGCCCCTCAGGGTGGAAACCGTCATTTCCAGGCAATCTTTCCGCGCCAACCCCAATTCGACCCCGGCATTGGTCATCGCCTCAATCAGATAGAACCCATAGGCCGGTCCCGATCCCGCCACGGCTGTAAATGCGTTTATATCCGATTCTTTGCATTCGAAAAATTTTCCCATGGCAGAAAGAATCTTTTTGATCGCCTCAAGATCTTCCGGGCGGGCGTAGTCATTGGCGCAAATCGCTGAAGTGCCGGAACGAACCAGCGCGGGTGTATTCGGCATTACCCGGATGATAGGCAGTCGAGGTTTCTCGACATCAGAGAGCTGATCGTAAATGATGTTCTCATAGGCGGCAATTGGGATGCCTGCGGCAATAGAGACGAACCGCCTTTTCCGTCCGTCGGGTTGGAATGCATTTTCAGCGGCAAGTGCCGTCAGAACGGCGTCTATTTGCTGCGGCTTGACGGCAAAAAATACGGTGTCGCAGGTTTCGATAATTTCTTTGTTAGACGGCACATCGACAACATGATATGTACTTTTTATCAGTTTGGCGCGTTCCGGATCAATGTCGCTGATAAGGATATTTCCGGCCGGGGCGAGTTCGGCTGAAATGATGGCCCCGAGGATGGCCTCGGCCATGTTTCCGGCCCCGATAAAACCGATCTTTTCATTATATACAGGCATGTTCCCCCCTGATCGCCTTAAAATGGCCATCCAACGACCAACTCCCATTGCAGGGATTATCGTTTTCGAAGTGATAGCCCCTTTGATGTCGGGTTGTCAATTGATTTAATGGAAAGGCTTGACTTTAAACCATCAAATCATTTATTTAATTAGCATATTGGGGCCTTGCCGGAAAGCCCTGGGAATCAACGCGTCCTTAAAAGATAGATGGAGATATGTTCATTCTAGGTAATTTTATCAGAGCCGTAGCGGAGATCCTCAATATCGGATTAACCCTGTTCATGTGGATTGTTATTGCTCAGGCGATCCTGACCTGGGTCAACCCCGATCCCTTCAATCCGATCGTTCGCTTCATCAACCAGGTAACTGAACCCGTATTATACCAAATCCGCAAACGGATGCCAACAACCGTCGGCGGCATCGATTTTTCACCGATAATCGTTTTGCTGGGGGTTGTTTTTCTTAAAATATTTGTTGTTGAAAGTCTCTTGCACATTTCAATGACGCTGTCATAATTCTATTACCATTACCTAAATTGGAAATCCCGGAGGGTTTCAAATTTTTTGATCAAAAAATGATTCAATAAATTGAAACGCTCAATTTAGGTATCAATTTCCGCAGGAGAAGCCCATGGCAAAAATTGATGCGTTTTTTAAGTTGATGAATGATCAGGGCGCATCAGATCTTCATCTGATTTCGGGCCAGCAGCCGGCCTTACGTATCCGGGGAGAAGTCGAGCGGGTCAAGTACAAGCAGTTGGACAACGACGATCTTCGCGGCATGCTCTACGAGATTACGCCTGAGGACAAGATAAAAGTCTTCGAAGAAACCGGTGATGTGGACTTCGGCTATGAAATCCCGGGTCTTGCCAGATACCGTGCCAATTTTTTCATGCAGCGAAATGGGGTGGGGGCGGTTTTTCGGCAGATACCGAACAACATTATGACCTGTGAACAACTCGGCCTCCCTCCTGTCATTGCCAAGCTTGCCACCCTTCCCCGCGGTCTTGTAGTGGTCACCGGACCCACCGGAAGCGGTAAATCAACGAGTCTGGCGGCGATTATTGATGAGGCCAACCGGCTTCGCAAGGACCATGTGATTACCGTCGAGGATCCGATCGAATTCGTCCATGAAAGCCGCGGTTGTATTATCAACCAGCGAGAGATCGGGGTTCATACAAAATCGTTCAGTGCGGCCCTTCGGGGGGCCCTACGGGAGGACCCGGATATTATACTTGTGGGAGAAATGCGGGATTTGGAAACCATCTCTCTTGCAATAGAAGCCGCCTCCACAGGCCATCTGGTCTTTGCCACGCTGCATACCTCGAGCGCCATGAAAACCGTTGACCGGATTGTGGAGGTTTTTCCCGAAAACCAGCAGGCCCAGGTCCG
>JAGXLR010000057.1 GCA_018334555.1 Desulfobacterales bacterium | reverse complement strand
CATTTCTGCTTGGGATTTTTGATAATCAGCAGTTTTAAATTCTTGTCATTGATCGACGCGGCCTTAAGCAGGCGTTCGGATTTAAACGTGCAGATCATGGCTGCCGGCTCAAGGTTGTCAACAAGATATGTCAGGCCATCCGGCTTCAATGCAGGATTCAGAGGGGCTGCGACGCAACCGGCTTTTAATATGCCGTAGTAGGCGATGATATAGTCCACGCTGTTTTCCATTAAAAGGGCGATCCGGTCGCCGGGCGCAATGCCGTTCGCCTGGAGGCAGCGGGCCAGGTTGTCTGCGCGGTCGTTTATCTCCCGGTAGGTAGCCCGCTGGGCATCATGGATGACAGCGGTTTTATCCGGGTAGCGGGCGGCTGAATTTTCCAAAAAATGATGGATCATTGGGGCTGCTGGACGACCTGTTTTTTTGACAGGAAAGAAACCAGGTTATTGATGGAATCCAGATTTTCAGGGATCAGTTCTTCATCATCAAGCTGAATGGAGAAGGTTTCTTCAAGAAAGGTGATCAGCTCCAGCATGCCGGTTGAGTCGATGATGCCCTCCTCCAAAAATGAGGTGTCGTCGGCAAGGCCGTTGTCATCGCCGAATAGGAAGTTGTCGATAATGAACTGTCTGAGTGTTGGTTTAACATCTGGCATATCAGGCTCCGTATAGTAAATAAAACTTTAGTGATGTATTAAAAGATTCCTCGTCGCTGTCGCTCCTCGGAATGACAGGACTGTCTCTCCTCGGAATGACAGAACTGTCGCTCCCCGGAATGACAGAAAGGAGGCAGCTGCCGCTTTAGGGTGCATCAAATTTTATTTCCGGGACTGTGGCGGCCAGCACCGGCGGCAGGTGAAGGTAACGGGTGGTCTTGCGTTTGGTATCAATGTCTTCATATACCCGCTGGACCTGCTCGGGGGTGAGAGAAACGCTTTCCGCCACTTCCGCCGGTGGGTAGCCGTTATTTTTGCCGTAAAGGCATAGATCCATTTTATCATAAGGCAGGGCAAAGTAGAACTCATCCTGGCCCTGGGGGAGTGAATAGGTGTCTGTAGTGGGAAGCCTTGTGCGGATCTCTTCCGGAATGCCCAGATATTCCGCCAGCTGGTAGACCTGGGACTTGTAGAGATGGGCGATCGGCTTGACGTCTGCTGCGCCGTCGCCCTGCTTGACAAAAAAGCCCTGGTCATACTCCAGGCGGTTGGGGGTGCCGGCCACCGCGTAGTTCAACCGGTCGGCATGGTAGTATTCCAGCATTTTCCGCGTGCGCTGCTTAAAGTTGGTGGCCGCCACAATCTCCAGATAGGCTTTGAGGGGAAGGCGTTTTTTGACCGCCTCTCCCATAGGCGGCTGGGCGACGATGGAGAACAGGCTGAACCCCTTGCTCTCCATAATGTCCGAGGTAACGATCTTGGATTTCCAGTCCGGCCCGTATTCCGGGATGACGACCTGAACGGCCGCATCATAGCGGCGATAGAAGCCAAAGGCTTCGAGCATGCCGGAGATGTCCTCATGGGCCGTCTGGATATTAAGGTGTCGGGCTACCATGCCGCTTAAAGACAGGGTCTCAGCCGCTGAATGCCGCTCCGGCATTTCCAGGCCGAAAACGCGGGATTCGCCCAGCGCTTTAACTGCCAATGCTGCCGTGACGCTGCTGTCAATACCGCCGGAAAGCGCTACAACCAATCCCCTTCGTTTGAGATCGTTTCTCATGATAGAACGAATGGATTCGGCAATGCGGGCGGCTTCCGCCTCTGGATCAAGATTTAAGAGATCTTTGGAGAAAGGTGTCATGGGTTCTCCGAACGATTTTATCGGGTTTGACCGGCTGTACCTGAGAGCCGGCAAAGTTTTTGACAAACTGCTCGTGGATCCACTGCGTGGAAAGGATTCCCACCACCGCCATATTTTCCGACTCGCTGACTGGCCCGTGTGCCTGGGAAAGACATTTTTTGAACAGGTGCCGGACTTTTTTCTCGTCAAAAATGCCGGCTGATTTAAGCTGGTCTTCGGAGATAAGATCGCCCAGCGGATTCGGATTGTTAGGGCCATTAAAAAAAACCTGGCCGATTGGCGCCCGATAGGGTTGTTTGGCACGTTTTGATATATTTACGGGCAACTGATCATTGAAGGCTTTTTTTAAAAGATACTTTTCCTCCAGCCCATGAATTTTCCAGTGCGCCGGAAGTTTGGCGGCAAATTCGATGAGCCGGTGATCGAGAAACGGCACGCGGAGCTCCACGGAATTGGCCATGGCCATCCGGTCCCCCTGGGAGGTAAGAAGGTAGTTGGACATGAATAAGTCCATCTCCAGCCACTGGGCGCGGGAGAAGCCATCGCGGCGGGCAAAGTCCGACGGCAGCCGGCTGGATATATCCGCCACCGGGTTTTTCTCCCTGAGCGCATCAAGCGTTTCCTCACTAAAAAACGCGGTACATCGCTGGGTGTTGGCCCAGCGTTTTCGATGGGACATCAGCACATCGTCCAGGTCCTCGGGGGTGACGGAGAAAAACTTCTGCAGAAATGACCGGTTCCGGGAGGGGTTCTCAAAAATATAGGGATAAAGCCGCTCGAGCAAGAGCGGCCGGTATTTGGAATCGGGCTGTCGCGCCCAGAAAGCCCGGATCTTGGCCTCCTTAAAAATATTGTAGCCGCCAAAGACCTCGTCCGCCCCCTCGCCGGTCAGGACCACCTTAAAACGGTTGTCCCTGACAAATTTGGAAAGCACGAACAAGGGCACAGGCCCGGTTCGCAGAAGCGGCTTCTCACAGTGCCAGATAACACTGGGGAAATTATCCCTTATCTGCTGATTGGTGATCCGGGTCTGGTGATGCTCCGTACCCAGGCTTTTTATCATCTCCGCCTGGTAGGCCGCCTCATCAAAGGCTTTTTCCTCAAACGCTAATGAAAAGGTTTTAAGGTGGTTATCAAACTTTTGGGAAATGATCGAGGTAATGATTGAAGAGTCCAGTCCGCCGCTTAAATAGGCGCCAACCGGCACATCAGCCCTCAGCCGCAGGCGGACGGCATCCTCGAGAATATCTCGAAGCTCGGCGGCTGCCTGTTCACGGCTACCTAACCACTGCTGTTCCCGCGAATAATAGGGAATCTGCCAGAAGGGCCGCTGCTCACCGACAGGTTCGCCCGCTTTGATTGTCATATAGTGGCCGGGACAAAGCGCGTAAACATCCTTGAAAATGGTTCGCGACCCGATGGTGGTCCAACAGGTAAACACCTGCTTAAGGGCTACCCGGTCGATCCCCCTCTTAACCTCCTGATCCAGAAAAAGCGCCTTGATCTCCGAGGCGAACAAAAACCGTCCGTTCTGAAAGGTGTAGTAGAGGGGGCAGATGCCCAGCCGGTCCCTGGCAAGGAAAAGTTCTTTTTTGCGGCGATCCCAGATCGCAATGGCAAACTGGCCGTTGAGCTGTGAAAGGCAGGCGGGCCCCCTTTCCTCATATAGGTGAAGAATCACCTCCGTATCCGTCTGGGTGGTGAACCGGTGGCCGCGGTTTTTTAGCTCTTCTTTGAGCTCGATATAGTTGAAGACCTCGCCATTATAGACGATCCATAGGGTTTCATCCTCATTGGAGATGGGCTGCAGGCCGCTTTCCATGTCAAGGATGCTGAGCCGCGCCTGGCCCATATGAATGGTTTCATCAATATACACCCCGCTCTCGTCAGGGCCGCGATGGCCCAATATGGCTATCATCCGAAGAATCTGCGCCTCCGGGGCCCCATCTCGTGATGATAAATTTAATACGCCGGCTATGCCGCACATGGCGTTTTTCTAAAGCCTTCCGCTACATTGGATAAAGCAGCCCCCGCCCCCTCCACCGCCGCTACCGCCGGAACTCTCAGTTTGTACCTCTTTATCCGAGCTTTCGGCTGAAGGAACATCATAGTATAACACCTCTGAGAAAACGCTTTCATTGCCCTTGCCATCAGTGCTTTTTGCCGCAAACGCATAGGTGCATCCGGCTTTTAAATCGAAAATATCACAAGCGGTCTGCGCGGCAGAATTGATGATTTCTTTGGGGGTTGACTTGAAATCGCTCTCTGCAAGCCCGTAAAATATTTTGTAGCCGGCGACCCTGGCGTCATTGGGCCGGTCCCAACTCAAGACGACATCTTCGCAATGGGCCGCTGGAACCGAGAGCGCCATGAGAAAAAGCATTCCCCCCAACACCATGCGCCATACAACGAATCGTCGGGGTAAACTAAATTGCGGCAAGACACACTCCGTCCCTTTCGGGGGCAGCCCAAGGCCGCCCCATCCAGGAAAAACAATTTTTCCAAAAGGTTATGCCGTTTCCAGCCGGACCTGAGTGCCACCGCCCTCGCTGCCCGGCAGGGGAACAAAATCAAAATCGTTTAGCAGCCGTTCGAAACGGCCCATGGTTTTTTCAAGGTTGTTGTAATGCCTGAACTTTGACAACAACCTCGCCCGCCTGAACCGGGGCTGTTCGCTATCAATCTCCCAGGGATGCAGGTAAAAAATAAACGGCTGCTTCTCTTTATTATTGATCCTTTTAAGGGCAAACTTTGTGAACCAGTAGGGGAAAAGCCGAAAATATCCGCCCCCGGAGACCGGTATTTTCTTCCCAAAAAAAACAGCCGTCGAGATCGGATACTCCCTGATCTCTTGCGGAACCAGCTTATAGGGGAATCGGGGGGAATCGGGCAGGCCATACATGTCATGCATAATGGGGAAAATGCTGGAATCCGTTGTAAAGCCCGTTTCCTGCAAGATATCCAGAGCCCATAGCGTATTTTTGGTGATGGAGTAACTCGGCGCCCGGTAGGAGGTAATTTCTCTGTTGCAGATGTTTTCCAGAACAGCCTTTGCCTTGCGCGTATCTTCCCGGAATTCTGCCGGGGTAAGCTCGCCGATTTTTCTGTGCCAGTAGCTGTGGCAGCCGATATCATGCCCATCGGCCATGATATCCCGCACGACCTCCGGATGTTTTTCCGCGATCCACCCCACGATGAAAAAGGTCGCATGCACCCCATACTTCTTTAGGAGCCGCAGAATGGGCATGGTGTTGGCCCGCACCCGCTGCTCCATGGATTCCCAATCGCGCGGGGAGATAATATCCGCAAATGCCGAAACCTGAAAATAATCCTCAACATCTATTGTCAGGTAATTCTGCATCACAGAGGTTTCAAACCCAATATTCACTTTAGATCAAGACACGACAGGCCTTTATATAGCCGATGGGTTTCAGTAAACCGGCTGCGTATGATCCCATCCGGCTGATTTTTCATATCATGGCCCTATCATAAATAAAAATAAATTTAAATCAAGATATTATGCCTTAACAGGCATCGTCTGCAAATAAAAAAACCGTCCCCGGTAGCTTGCGGAACGATTTTTAAATTTGGATGTTTCGTAATATATATAAAGGCTATCGCTTGACAGCTATGCCACGACGGGCGATAAAGGCAAAAATGATAAGGCCGATACCAAACAGAAACATGGTAGCCGGCTCAGGTACGGGTATGGACGACCCATAGCTGACTGTCGCCGTTATATCGGCTGTACCATCCGGCCCCTGCCAAAACCAGGAGCCATAACCGACATCACTTAATTCAATCGTATACTGACTGCCTCCCCCCAAATCGACAACCACCGGATCGGCCCATGTCAGATTCCAACCCTGGCAAAAATGGAAGCAACCCGCAAAGCCAAGCGATGTGCCATTAATAGAATTGACGATTTCCGGACTGTCAAAATCTACATAGGCAGTCACTTCACCGGGGATAAGATCATCATCGTTAATCCAGCCTTCATTTGTCCCGATGGTTGCAAAATGAAAGGAATGACAATGCCCTGGTTCCAATTCATAGGAAATACCATCTAAATTACCATTAACACTGGCATACATTTCCAAGACGTCACTCGTGCCGCTGGTATCGATATCAGATCCGGCCCCCATATCAAAAGTAAAGGGTGCGGCCCGGACATTTCCCATTATCCCAAGAACCAAAAACACCGTGCATAAAAATATTAACCGCCTTTTCATTTTTTTTACCTTCTGCCCTTCAAAATTTTTCTGACCACGGGACTCCTATATCTGGTAAACATAGAGAAAATCCCATCCATGAATTTGAATACTGTTTATATAGCAATTTATATGCCAAGGCCAAAAACTTGCCCGGCATCCGATCCGATATTGCCGCGCTATGTAGTTAACTTACTGAAATAAAATCGTTTTTTTCTTTAAAAGGGGAAAACGAGGGGGCGTCCCGGCCAATTGTTGAAGCGAATCTTTCAGAAATAAAGGGACAAATTTCCGGAAAACCGAAATACTGTTTAAAAAAACGACATCGATTCGTTTGAGGGAAATTTAACCCTGAATTTGGAGTTGTTGTATCAGTTGCGGAGGTTATATGCTCAAATGCAAAATGAGTGAAAAGTGCAGACATCCTGAATTACTAAAAAAATAAAGGGTATAGATAAATTCCGGATTTCAGGAATCTTTATCCGGTTTTCCGGAAAATAAAAATTTTAGCCGTTGGCGTGCACCTGATCTTCCATCGCAAAAGCGAGAATCTTCTGACTGTATTCGTCTCTGAAGACAAGGCCGGCCTCGATGGGGTGGGTGTTTTTATCGAGCCTTCGATGCCAGCGGAGTTGGGCGAGCCCCTGTAAACGGGGGATTAAAAAATCATCGTCAAAATCAAAAAGCAACAGGCTGTCTGCAGGGATTTCCTTGTCTATTGCGATTCTCATGCCTCCCTGGCTATAATCAAGGGTTAACGCCATTTCAGCAAATTCCCCGACCACAATACCCTGTGGGCTGGAAGTACGCAACAAGACCTTCCTTTGTTCATTAACACGCTTAAAACGGCGCCTTTTGCCACCGCGGCCTTCCGACGACTGGGAGCCTATCGTTTCCATGGGGCAGAATCTTGTATAAATAGAACATTCCTTATGCATGGGGGTCAGGCAATAAGTCAGTACATGCACTTTTGGCGGCAAATAGATCCCATCCTCGCATAGACGGCAAGCGTTCATTTCCTTTGAAAAGTACGGACAAACTTGGCCTGACTCGGCTTCTGTTATCGCCATAGAAGAAGACTCCCGCTTTTTACAAAATTTATAACCTCAAAAGCCACTTGAAGTATTTTATGCAAAGAGCAGGCCAAAATTTTGTTATTTTTTCTTATACTGCTTGGGCGATATTTCGTAGCGCTTCATTTTTTCATATAGTGCCGTCTTTGAAAGGCTTAGGTCTTGACAAACCCTGGCGATGTCGCCGTCGCGTTTCTCCAGCGAATGGGTGATAAGCTCTGCTTCAAAAAGAGAGATGCTCTCTTTCAGGGGAAGGTTGGAAAATTTTTCCACGGCGCCAGAAGCCGCATCCCCTTGATCGGCAGTCGGTTTTAAATTGATACCCAGGCTTGCAGGAGAGATAACGCCGTCCCTGGAGAGCAATACGGCACGCTGGATAACATTTCTCAGCTCCCGCACGTTGCCGGGCCAATCATAGGCCAGCAGCTTTTCCACCACACTGTTGGGCAGCAGCGTGACCTCCTTGTTGAACCGCTCCCTGAAATTGACGAGAAAATTCGTGGCAAGAACCACGATGTCATCTTTGCGCTCACGCAGAGGCACCTGATGCAGATTGAACACATTAAGCCGGTAATATAGATCCTCCCGGAATTTTCCGGCCTCCACCGCTTTTGTCAGGTCCTTATTAGTGGCCGCAATAACGCGCACATCCACCGAGATCGGTTTGTTGGACCCGATCCTGAAAATTTCGCCGGCCTGCAAAACCCGCAGCAGCGATGACTGCATCTTTGAACTGATGTCCCCGATCTCGTCAAGAAATATGGTGCCGCCATCGGCCTCCTCGAATTTCCCCCGATGGGCGGTGGTTGCCCCGGTAAAAGCCCCTTTCTCATAGCCGAAGAGATCACTCTCCAACAGCGTTTCCGCCACAGCCGCACAGTTAAACTTCAAGTAACGCTTGTCCACCCGGTCACTGTGTTTGTGAACCAAATCCGCCACAAGCTCCTTGCCGGTCCCTGACTCCCCGGTAATCAGTATGGTCGCGTTGGAAGGGGCCACCTGGTAGATCATATCCCGAAGGAGCTGAACCGGTTTGCTTTCACCGATCATTTCGTCGCGGCCGATATAGCGTTCGGCTTCATTCTTTAGATAATTCAACTCCTTATATAGTTGCTGCCGTTCCTGTTCGTTTTTTTTCAAAACGGCAATCTTTTCCTTGAGGATTTTTTCGATATTCCGGTTATACTTTTCAAGCTCCATCTCATGATATTTTTTCTGGGTAATATCCCGAAGAATCAACAGGGCCAATTTATCCCGGCGATAGCCTTTAAAAGGGACATAGCTGTACTCCACATAAAATCCGTCGCTGATCTTTTTTTCGAACAACTGGCCATAGGGGGGAGCCGGGCTCTCGACATCAAAAGGACACATGGCGTCTTCACAAGGCCTGTCCAGTCCAAAGATGGCCTGGTAGCATTTCCGGCCCTGCTGATCGCCCAGTTGGGATATCGCCGCCGCATTCATACGTTCGATCACGAAATCGTTTTTTATAATAAAGAGCATATCCGGCAGGAGATCAAACAACGCCTTGGTGTTTTCCGCCAGCCGGAGGACTTCGTCTTGGGTGCCCATCAAAATTTCATCCATGGCCATCCCTTTGCTAACCTAACGGTATAAGGTTTAAGGTTTAAGGTTTAAGGTATCTAGCGGGCCCCCCTCTGGAGCAATACCACTTTAATGGTCTGTAAGATGGTCAACAAGTCGATACCGATTGACAAATTTTTTATATAATAAAGGTCATATTCAAGCTTGCGCAGCGCATCCTCCACGCATGAGCCATAAGGGTAATTGATTTGGGCCCATCCGGTAATACCCGGCTTGACGTGATGCCGGTTGCCATAGAAGGGAATATCTTTTAACAGATCCGCCACGAAAACCGGCCGCTCGGGTCTTGGGCCGACAAAACTCATATCCCCCCTTAGCACGTTGAGCAACTGGGGGAGTTCATCGATTCGCGTTTTTCTGATAAACCGGCCGAACCCTGTCACGCGCCAATCATCTGTCGCCGCCCAGACCGGCCCGTTTTCCTCCGCATTTTCTTTCATTGAACGGAATTTTGTGATTTCAAAAACTTCTCCATTTTCACCCACCCGTTGCTGGCGATAAAAGATTTTGCCGGGGGATTCGAGCTTGATAATCAAAGCGGTGATCATAAAAATCGGCAGGGTAATCAAAAGCATCGTCAAAGAAACCCCAACATCCATCGCCCGCTTCAACATCTTGTTCAAGCGGCCGACATAGAATCCGTCTGAGAAGACCAGCCATGAGGGATTTATTCTTTTTACCGGCACCTTGCCGGTAAGCCCTTCGTAAAACTTCGCTCCATCCAAAACTTCTATACCCAGAAATTTAAATTGAATCAGCTCATGCAGCGGCATGCCGCGCTTTTCCTCTAGAGCCACCACGATTTTCCCTATTTTCCGCTGATTACAAAACTCCCTCAACTTTTTAAAATCCGAAAAAACGGGGATACGTCCGGTTTTAACAGGCAAATTGCCGCGGCCCACCAAGGCTTCAACCTTAAAGCCGGTATCCTTTTTATTCTCTACGGCATCAACGATCTCCCCGGCATAGCTGCCGGTGCCAACCACCACGATAGGCTGAACAAACATCCGATGCTCAAGGATCTTGAAATAAAAAAACCGCCAGATAAAAATTGCCAGTGCCACGCCGCCCAATCCGCACCCGAATACCCGCGTGGAAATGTTTAAAGATGGAAAAAGATAATAAATTAATGCCAACACCACACAGCCGATGCCGAATGTCTGGATGACCTTTAATGCGTGATCAGAAAGCGTGGGGATGATATTGAGATCATAGAGATCGGAATAATAGAAACATATCTGGAAGACCAGCGTGACGACCAAGGCCCTTGAGATATAAAGGGCCAAGAGATCCCGGAATTCCGTTATTCCCGCCCAGGAAATAAAAACCCCGTTTATAATGAGAAAAATCAACAGTCCTTCACCAAAAACGAACAGCAGATTCCTCCATGGATAATATTTGTTTAATATATACGGCATAACAAAAGAACATAAGAAAACAGCCGTTTTCTTTATCGCTCAATAGTGACGTTTTCGTAAAAAGCGGTTTATTCCGCCGCGGCGGTATTTTTGCAGAAAGTAACTCTAAAAAACATCCGCATTGTCATTTCGAGCGGCAGCGAGAAATCTTTAGCAATCAAGATTCCTCGTCACTTTCGCTCCTCGGAATGATAGAGAGCTAACCTTCTGGAATATTAATATATATTTTCAAGCTCCTTAGAAGTCGATTTTGGGATGGCAAAGTAAAAAGTTCAAGATCAAGGCGCGCAAATTCCGAGGAATGCAGCGCAACACAGATATCGGACTTTTTACGAAGCCATCAATAGTAATAATAATGGCCATATCCGTAGCGCCTATTCAGAAAGGCCCCGATTTTGTCTTCGGGGCAGCCGTTGTATACAAGGCCCAGTATTTTTTCCGATCCTATGGCGTCTACAAATTTTTTCACATCCTCTTTTTTGGCCATCCCGTGCCGGACCACAAGGATGACGCCGTCAATATGTTTGGCGAGGACACGCGTTTCAGAAGCAAAATGGCTGGGGGCGCTGTCAAAAATGACGATGCGGTCTTGATACCGATCTTTAGCCGCCTCGACAAATGAAATCATCCTGCTGGAACTCAGCAGTTCAGAGGGGTTTCGCGGCGGCCGCCCGCTTGGGAGCAGGGAAAGCTTCGGCTGCCCGGTTTTTCTGATAAGCAGCGAAAGATCGACGCTATCCTGCAAATAATCGACAAGGCCGGTTTCATTGCCGAGGCCGAAGAGTCGGGCCAGGCTCGGCCGCCGAAAATCGCAGTCAAGCATGAGGGCGTGATGCTCTATATCCTGGGAGAGGACGATCCCCAGGTTAGCGCAAACAAACCCCTTGCCTTCGCCCGGCATGACGCTTGTAATCAAAAGCGTCCTGGGATTTTGACCCGATTCCGAATACAGAAGGCGGGCCCGAAGGCTGCGGAAGCTCTCAAAAATTTGGGAATGCGGATCTGTTGAAAGCCGCAGCCGTTCATCCCAGCGCTCATCGTTTGGCAGGCCAAACGTATTGGGCCCACCCTGCCCCGCAACAATTGAAACACCGGCATTCGAGGGCGTATAGGTTTCGTTGGGACGGGGTAAGGCGGACGTCTCCGCCTGTCTTTTCTGGGAGGAAGATTTCTCAAAGGCCCTTGTCAGCTTGCCCATATTCGCTCATCCAATAACTGGCGCCACTTTCATTAACGTTTAAAGAATGATCGCCCCTCGACTGTTTAAGTAAAGCGTCGCCGAAATCATCGCAAGCAACCATACGCCGAAACAGCCATACCAAAAAACATCTTTTATTCGGCCGCGTCTTTTTTCCGATTCTGTGATGATCAACGGCAGAACGCAGGTTACGGGGAGCCCTAAATACCCCTCGATTTCTTTTCGGTCCTTAAAAGAGGCGTCCATAAAATCAATGCCGACAACCAGCCCCCCACCCCCTGCAAGCCCAACAAATACTGAAAGGAGCAGGATTTTAAGAAAAGAGCCCTTAATCGGCATCCTCGGCAAGAATGCCGGGTCAATGATCTTAAAACGGCTGCCCTTCTGGCGTCTCTCAAGACTCTCGGCTGCCTGGGCCGCCAAACTTTGAGAAACGAGCTCATCATGATAGTTTTTCAGTTCATCATAATCCCTTGTCAACTCGGCCCACTCCGCCTCACGAACGGGCGTTGCCTCTATCCATTTCTGATAGGTTTTGATCTGATCGCGGATATTTTTGCTTTCTTTCCGCAGATTTTTGAGGTCTAAATCGATTTCCTTTAATTGAAGCGAAAGCTCCTGTATGCGGGAATCCATTATCTCGGCAGGGGCATCCGCATGGCCGCCGCCCGGCGTTTGAGCACCCGAAAGCTCGGATTCAAGCTGGCTGATCCGCCTTTCGATTCGCTTTACACTAGGATGCTCGCTCGTATACCGGGCCAACAACTCTTGGCGTCTATTGCGGGCCTCGGCCAGTTCACCGACACGCCCGCTTCTTTCGGAATCCGCCTCTGAAACCTCACCGGCTGCAGTCCCACTTACTAAATCTCTTCTAAGTTCAAGCTGCTCGGAAACCAGCAGGCGGGTTTGCTCCAGATCATGAATATTCGCCTGTATGGCCTGAAGCTGCTCTTGCAGGGCATTGAGCCGGTTCATATTGGCTTCCCTCTGCTCGGGCATCTCGTTATAATATTGCAACTTGTAGTCCCGCATCTCGGCTTCCTTCTTATGAAGCTTTTTTTGGGACATGCTGAGCTCGTCCTGGATATAGTTGGCCCTTTCTGTCGCCCGCTCCTGGCGCATCTGAAGATTTTCCTCGATAAACTTTGCCGCCAGCGAATTGGTTACCCGTTTGACCTTTTCCGGGTCTTTGCCTTTGAAAGAAACGCTGAAGACATTGCCCCTTTCGCGCTCCACGCTGACTTCAACGTCTTTTTCGCGCAATCGTTCCATAACATCCTCAATGGGCAAATTCTTCCGCATATCCGGATACAGATCGAATTTATTGATGATATCCTCAAGGTTTTTTCTGCTCAGCACCTGCTGCGTCACCGTATTGACCATCTCCTCCAGCCTCATGCGTTCATCCGGCGAGAGCCTGGAGGGATTGATATTCTGTTCCTGATAGATAACGGATGCGCTGGATTGATAGATATCCGGAAGGCGGAGATAATATGGAAGAGCGGCGGAGACGGCCAACAGCAGACAAATAATGATCAGCTTGTGCCACCTGATCAAGAGATTGAGGTATTTGCTTAAAATATCAATTTGCGACTGTTGGGTATTCATTTTTTAAATCTTACCTGAACCGTATTGTTCTCAGGGAACGACAATTGTATCCCCCGGCTCGATCAAAACATTCTGCTTCATATCCTTGCCATCCAAAAACGCGTCATAGTTAAAATAGGTTATTTTTTCCGACTTTCCCTTCCCCCTTACGATCATAATCCTGGATTTCTTGGCCCACTCGAGAAAGCCGCCCGCCCGGGCAAGCGCCTGAAAAACGGTAACCGGTTGGCTCATGCTGTATTGCCCGGACTCCTCAACCTGGCCCAGCACATAATAGAATTTCTCCCTGCTTTCCGCAAGACTAACGGTTACATCCGCGACTTCGATAAATTTATTGAGTTTTTGGGTAATTTTCTGCCCAAGCATTTCCGGCGTCCTGCCTTCTGCCACGATATCTCCGATTAAAGGCAGAGAAATCCTACCGTCACTGCGCACAGTAACCGTTTGCGACAGATCCGGCTCCTCAAAGACAAAAACATCCAATACATCACCGGCGCTGAATTCGTAAACGCCTTGGGCGTCCCCTGTTTCCTCCGGTTGGGCCCCAACCGGCGTCGTGTAAAACAAAAAAACTCCCAAGGCGATCAAAAGAAAACATATGAGGAGCCGCCTGGCCGCCGGTTCAGCCCCGTCCCCACCACCAACGCATTTTTTGGAATAACAGGGAATTATTGCTATATAAGCCGAATTAAACATAGCCCCCTCTACTCAGTTTAGATAGGAATGAGATTTTTTTTTACTGGACCATTCCAAATTGACTTTTACAACCTACTATAATAAAATTAAAAATCTTTTACAAATGCTAAATTTACTCAAAATCAATTGCGGGGTCAATCATGGAAAATCAGTGCCCATCGCCCGGTGTTAAATTTTCGATAATTTTGTGTCTTTTACTTTTATGTGGGTGCGCCGATATTGAAGAGAAAAAAACTCAACATTATCAAAAGGGCCTGGAATATTTAAACGCTGAAAAACACGAGGCGGCAATCATTGAACTCCGAAATGCCGTAAAGATTGACCCCAAATATGCCGAGGCACGGTACCAGTTAGGCCTCGCCTATTTGAAAACCCATCAGCCCGGCAAAGCCCTGGGCGAACTCGAACGGGCCGCAAGCCTTGACCCGGACAATACGGATGCCCTGATAAGAACCGCGGAAATATATCTAGCGGGGCGGAAGCTGGAGAAAAGCAGGGAGAGAATCGAGAAAATTTTAGAAACGGACAAAGATGTTTCAGAGGCCTACGCCCTGCTTGCCCAGATAGAACTTTCTGAAAAAAATATCGATGCGGCTGAGAAGGCAGTCGGCCGCGCGCTGAAATTGGCCCCCGGCATCAGCCGTTATCATATCATCCATGCGCATACGCTGAGTGCCGACAACCGGATTGACGAGGCGGAAAAGGCGCTTAAAAAAGCTGTAGAAATCAATCCCGAACCCCGCCACTTAAAAGAACTCGCCACCTTTTACATCAGGCAGAAGAAAGATGCCGAGGCGGAGAAAATCCTTCGGTCATTGATTGAAAAAAAACCGGGCGATCCGGCGCCCTATATGGATCTGGCGCGATTTTACATGACAAAAGACCGGCAAGGCGAGGCTGAACAAAATATCCTTACGGCCATTGGAAAGGACCCGGAGTCGACAAAAAACCGAGTTTTTCTAGCCAGTTTTTACCGCCAGACCCGCGCCTTTGAGAAGACGGAAAAAGCCTACAAAGAGGCCATCGCCGAATCGGATGATGCCTCTGACATCAAAGCCATGCTGGGGGATCTGTATTATGAGACCGGCAAATTCGAGTCGGCGTCCAAAGAAATCCAGGCCGTATTGAGCGATCAAGCACAGCACCCGATGGCAAACTTGGTCAAAGCCAAGCTAAATATCCGGGAACAAAAAAACACCGAAGCCCTGAGGATTCTTGACAGGCTGACCAGGGAGTTCCCCAGATGGGGGAAAGCCTATTATTTAAAGGGCGTTGCCCATCTTAATAAGGGAGAAATGGCGTTATCCCTGGATGCGGCCAACCAGGCGATTCAGTTTTCCCCCCGAGATCCCGATGGAAGAACCCTGCTGGCCCATCATTTATTTTTAAAAAAAGATTTCGAAGCCGCCAGAAACAATGCTGCAATGGCTCTGCAGCAGGCACCGGACAATTTCCGCGCCGGTATCATCCTTGCCAGATCCTTTTTATCCCTTGGGGAAGTTGAGCCCGCTTTCAAAATACTCGAGGGGATGGAGTCATACGCCCCCGAGAACATCGAGATACTTTACAATAAATCCAAAGCCGAACTGGCGCGGCATGATATACTAAATGCCCGGGGCACTCTGGAAAAAATTCTGGATCTCAGCCCGGATTTCAGCCCCGCACTGGTGACCCTGAGCAAAATATTAATCCAACAGGGCCAAGCCGATCAGGCCATCGCCGCGGTCAAACGGCAGCTCCAAAAATCCCCGAACAATGCGGATTACATGCTTTTGCTGGCCGGATTGATGGACAGGCAGGGGGCATCCTCTACGGATCGAATTTTGGAGATTCTGAACCAAGCCCGGGAAGTCGCCCCGGAGAACCCGCGTATCTATACGATGATGGCCGGCATACTGGCGCGAGAGGGAGAAATCGATCGGGCAATTGAAGAATACAGAATTTTGACCCAAAAAAAACCCGGCTTTGCCGAAGGGTACATGGCCTTGGGGACCCTTCTGGACGAAAAAGGGGATCGCAGCGCCGCCAAACAAGCCTACTTAAAAGTTCTCGAACTCAGCCCCGATTTTGCCGCAGCCGCCAATAATCTCGCATGGCTGCTCGCCAACAGTCCGGAACCCGACCTTGGCGAGGCTTTGCGCCTGGCGCTCTCAGCCAAAGAAAACGCTCCGGACGATCCTTATATTGCCGACACCCTCGGCTGGGTCCATTACAAGCGGGGTTCCCATAAACTGGCGCTAACCCAGTTCAGCATAGCCACAGAAAAACGCCCCGCCTCGCCCTCCCTGCGATACCACCTGGCACTGGCGCTTTATGCTGACGGACAAACGGCCAAGGCAAAAGAAGAGCTGAAAAAATGTCTTGAAACGGATAAAAATTTTCCGGAATACGCCGACGCAAAAAGGCTGTTAAAAAAGATCGGTTGAGGATTTCGGGCACCCGGGAGGCCCAAAGCGTATGGGGGCCATCATCTATGCGCTTAATTTCGCGCTGCTTTTTTCCTGCCTTCTCGATATGCGATGCAGGCATGCGGAGCAGCGCCTTTCTTTCGGTCTTGTACGCCTTTGTTTTTTCGTGCCGCTTTTAGCGCTTGAATCCCTTTATTTCAGTGCCCACTGGCAAATCCATCTTGTTGCCCCGTTTTTGTTTTCAGAAAATATTTTTGCCCTGAACTGGATCGTAATGGCCGCATATTTGGGATATGTCATTGATCCGCCGGCCGAGAAAACCGCCCTTTATCGAATGGCCCCGATTCTAACCGCACTCTGCGGTTTGGCTATTGGCGGCCTGTCGATGCTCAGCCAACCCGCGCTCAAAATTTCTGATAACTTTCTGACTTTTCAACATTTCGGGTACATCTTTTTCTCCGCCCTGTTCGTCTTGATTGCTGTTCTTGTCAATGCCTGGCGCTTAGAAGCCTTCTGGCGGGCATTGGACCAAAAAGCCCGCAGGCAGTATAAATATCTGGCGATCGGCTTCTTTTTGATCACCGGCAGCCTGGGATGGTCTGCCTCATTCCGCATCACTTACCTGCGCATGAAAAGCGATCATCTCCTGTTGCTGGCTTTTTTGATGATCATCGCCTGGCTGTTAATCGGATATGCCATTGCCAGCGGCCGTCTGCTGAACCGAAGAATATTCATATCCCGAAAAATTGTCTACTCCACGGTTGCCCCCTTTGCTTTTGCGCTTTACCTGATAGGGCTCGGATTAATCTCGCTTCTGATTAAAACCTTCGGCTGGTCCCTGCCCTTTGTTCTGCAATGGCTGATTATTATTGCCGGTCTTCTGCTGCTCACCGCCCTTACCCTCTCCGTCAGAATACGCGCCAAGATCCAATATTTCATAAGCACCCATTTTTATGTCAACAAATACGAATACCGCGATGAGTGGCTGGCTTTCTCGGATTTACTGCACAGAAAGTTGACCGAAAACGGGGTGGTCGAGGCATTGCGGCATATTCTTTATAAGAGTATGTACACGGATGCGATTAGCATCTGGATCGGCGATGAGAGAAAGGATGGTTTTCGCCTAGTTGGGGCGCAGGGGGGTGAGCATGAGGAACCGTTTGCCTCGATCCCCCCGGATGATCCGCTGGTGTCCTATCTGCAAAAAAACGCATATTTCGATTGTCGGGCATCCGCTTCCAGTCCGGACCAACAGCGCATCCTTCTGAAAAAGAAAGACTTTTTTACATCGCTGGGACTGGTGTTGATGGTGCCTGTGGCCATTGGGGAGAATTTTGTCGGGATCATCGGATTGGGGCCGGAGTATACCGGCGGCACCTATGGCAAAGATGACTTTGATCTTCTTTCCGCAATCAGTTCACAGGCCGCTTCCGCCCTTATTGCCGTTCGGACGGCTGAAGAACTTGCAAAGGCCCGGGAGCAGTCCGCATGGAATACACTGTCCGCCTTTGTCCTGCATGATATCAAAAACGCGGCCACCATGCTTTCCCTG
>JAGXLR010000056.1 GCA_018334555.1 Desulfobacterales bacterium | reverse complement strand
TGAAACCATATTCGCTGACCATGAACAAGAACATCAGCGGCGTTTGCAAAAGCGGGTTGCCAATCAAGCGAAATCATTAGGATTCAAGCTTGTTCCCGCATAACTAATATGTGATGTTACTTAGAAGTCCAATATCTGTGTTGCGCTTCCGTCCCCCGGAATTTCACGTACAGCTAAGTACGCTGCATTCCTCGGGATTTTGCGCGTCCCCGGATCTTAACTGGGGCTTGAACTTTTTACTTTGCCATCCTAAAATCGACTTTTTACGAGATTGTCAAAATATATTTTTTTTTACATAATAGAAAATCGGCTGCATAGGAAGAAAAATTTTGCCATCAAAGATGATGGCTTCGTAAAAAGTCCAATATCTGTGTTGCGCTGCATCCCTCGGAATTTCACGTACAGCTAAGTACGCTGCATTCCTCGGGATTTTGCGCGCCTTGATCTTGAACTTTTTACTTTGCCATCCTAAAATCGACTTTTTACGAGATTGTCAAAGATGGCTTAATCGTGTTGGAATGGAGGAATGCCATTTGGGATGGGAGACAAGCGATACATCGGTATTTGAAGAACTTTCAAAAAAATACGTTCATCTGAATCCCATTCGGATCCTCGCTGAAGGGGATTCCTGGTTCACCTATCCGCGGCAGTTTCTGTTCGCCGGTAGGGACGCCAACATCATCGACCACCTGGCCGGGCAGGACAACCTGTTGATTCTAAATACGGCCTCAGGCGGTGATGAAATCCTTGATATGATTTCGGGGGAGCAGAAGTTCTCGCTGTTGAAACGATTAAACCACATCGATTTCGATCTCGTGCTGCTCTCCGGCGGGGGCAATGACGTTGTGGGACGTTATGATTTCGGCTTCCTGCTCCATGAAAAGACCCCGGAAATGGAATGGCGGGAATGTATAAACACCACGCGGCTCTTCATTAAAATCCGTCAGGTGGAACTCGCCTTCAGGGAGATGGTGGAGCGTATACTGGCGATTCGGCCCCGGGTGCGGATTGTGATGCACACCTATGATTTCCCCATACCGTCCTCTAAAGGGTTTGAGCTGTTTGATATGATTCCTCTCGGCAAATCCTGGATGTATCCCTATTTTATCCAAAAAAAAATAAAGGATCCGGATGAGCAGCGAAAAATCGTCAGAAACATGCTGCTTAGGCTAAAAAGCACCCTTCAGAAGATTGAAAAAGACTATCCGGAAAATGTGGTTGTGGTAAACACGCAGGGGCTCCTTCAAGACCGCCACTGGCTCAACGAGATTCACCCCACGTCACAGGGGTTCGGCATAATTGCCCAGAAAATCTACTTTGAGGGAATAATCGGCAGAAAAGCCTGATGCGGCAGAGTAAAAAAACCAGTCTTTCAATGTCTTGCCCGCCATCGTATTTCGGATATGTCGGCATCCCCGATAAAGCAAACACTAATTGAAGTGTCTGTTATTTTCATGTATATGTTCCTATGAGGGAGCACAAAGATGACGGGCGGCTGAACCGATCGCCTCGTGCATCTCGGAGAGCATTTACAAAACAATCTACTTTGGCCTGAACTTCAGTTAGGTTTGATTTTTCTATATCCAGTTGCCAATCAGCGAGTTTGCCATGCAGAACCATAATTATGGGTTAAGTAGTCATGTGGGCAATGTCCGTTCGCAGAACGAGGACTCCTGCCGCGCGGTTCCGGATTTGGGGCTTTGGATCGTGGCAGACGGCATGGGGGGGCACGAGGGGGGAGAAAAGGCATCTGCCCTGGCCGCAGATTTTATCGTCGAGCAGGTTCGCGAAGGGGAAGTACTCAGCCGGGCAATAGCCCGTTCGCATCATACGATCAAGCAGGCGGTTGCCGAAGGGAAAGGCCCTGAGGGAATGGGAACAACGGCAGTTGCCCTAAAAGTCGTCGATCATAGCTGTGAGATATCATGGGTGGGGGATTGCCGGGCTTACCTATGGGACGGCAGCGAACTGCGGCAGCTGACCAAGGACCATTCCTATGTGCAGCAGCTTGTGGATACCGGCGTGATTCCGGCCGTCGAATCGGACAAACATCCCTATCAGGACATTCTGATCCAGGCGCTCGGGGCCGAGGACATGGACGATGTGGCGGTTGACGAGATCCGGGAGGATCTGTATGCCGGCGAGCAGATTCTGCTTTGCAGCGATGGCCTGAATAAGGAACTCGATGAGAACGCGATTGCCCAATTACTGGTGCTCGATTTAAATGCGCAGGAGAAGGTAGACCGACTGATAGGGGCGGCATTGGACAATGGCGGAACTGATAACATTACGGCGATTCTGGTCTCCGCCGCCGATGATGCCCCGGATCGATTGACGGAAGAGGATACGGTGCCGTTTATTACCCAGAAGATTATTTCGATCGGTTTTTTTGATAAACTACGCGACTGGTGGCATCGGTTGACCGGCAAATATTGAGTCATGGGCGGCATTTTATTTGCGGCATCTTGATTTTGAAACTTTTACCTAAATTGAGCGTTTCATTTTTTTGAAGATTTAATTTTTATTTTATTTTTAGGATATTGGATCATTTTTTAAATCAAAAAATTTGAAACCCTCCGCGATTTTCAATTTAGGTTTTAACTTGCCATCGAAACTATCCACATGATTGAGATTCCCAATTACGAAATTGGCAAACTCGCCGGGGAAGGCGGCGTCGCCGAAGTCTATCTGGCCACGCACAAGCTGCTGGAGAGGGTCGTCGCCATCAAGATTATCTCGCCCGCCAAAGCCGGAGAGTTGGCAGACAAGCGTTTTCTCAAGGAAGCCAGGGTGGTGGCCGGCCTGCGGCATCCGAATATCGTATCCATCTATGATGTCGGCGTGCTCGAGAATAAGTACTATATTATCATGGAATATCTTGAAGGGGGGGATCTCAAGCAGACCGTCAAAAAGGGGGTTTCAGCCGCCCAGAGTGTGGACATTTTGAGACAGATCGGCTCCGCCCTGGCCCATGCCCATGACAAGGGGTTTATCCACCGCGATATCAAATCCCAGAACATCATGTTTCGCGCTGACGGCACGGCGGTTCTCACCGATTTCGGAATCGTCAAGGACTTAACCGCGGATACCGGCTATACGCAGGATGGAACCAGTATCGGCACCCCCCATTACATGAGTCCGGAGCAGGCTCAGGGGTCTTCGAAGATCGATTGGCGAACGGATCTATACAGCCTGGGCGTGACATTCTATGAAATGCTGACCGGTTCCGTCCCCTACCAGGCGGATACCCCGGTTGCCGTGGCGCTCAAGCATATAAAGGATCCGGTACCGCAATTGCCGTCTCATCTATCCCGATACCAGACGATCATCGACCGCCTAATGGCCAAAAAACCGGATAAGCGTTTCCAATCCGCCCATGAACTGGTCCAGGCCCTGGATAAGCTGGCGGCCAAAAACATCTCTTCAGAGACGCTGGAATACATGGACAGGACCGTCTTCAAACCGAGAAAGACGGGCTTTAAGCCAAGGCCTGCGTTTGTGGGGGCAGCCCTGGCCATAGTCGCATCGCTTGCAGCGCTGCTGTTTTTCGCCCCGCCCCGTATTTCTCAGTGGATGGACGGCCAGAAATTTTTTGGAAATGAGGCTTCGCAGGCTACCGGCCCGGTGAAAGAATCGGCCGAGCCGTTAAGCCCCGCCCAACCCTCAGAAACCGGTGCCTCCGCCGAAACCGGGGCTGGGGTCGAAACTGATGGCGGATCTGCAAGGCAAGCGGCCGTGGCGGTTAACGAACGGGCGTTGGAAAAAAAGTCCCTGCTCCGGGCGATTACCAATCGAAATTATTCAAAAGCCCTCTCCGAAACGAAAAGGATGCGCCGCCGGATGCCCGCTTCCACCAACGAAATGCGCCAAAAAGCCGATAATCTATTGGCTGCCGGCCAATTCATTGAGGCCGGTGACGTCTACAGCGCCCTTTTGTCCGTGGCGCCGGCGAATAAAGCGGCCGTTCTGGGGCTGCTCCATGCTGCCATCGAGCGACAGATGGCCTTAGAACGCAAGCACTTTCCGTCAACCGGAAACTTTGATGCCCAACTCGTATTCCTGGAAAAAGGGATAAAAAAAACGGACTATGCGTTTTTTAAATATTTGAAGCTAAACACCGTGGAAACCCTCTGCGAATCCGCCAGAAGCCGACTGGCGCAGGAGGCGCCTGAATCTGCTCTGGAAATGGCGGAGACGGGACTCAAATATGCGCCGGAGCATTTGCGGCTGAAAAAACTGCGTCTGCTCGCAATGGCCCGGATAAGCTTCAACGATAAGCGTCTGACCGTTCCCGAGGGGGATAATGCGCTGGCCTATTATCGCCGGATATTAGCCCTCGATTCGGAGGATGCGGAGGCTAAAAGAGGGCTCGGGAGGATAGCCGGCTGGTTTAAAGAGGCGGCTGAGACCGCCTATAAAAATAAAAACTATGATCAGGCGGTGCAGTATATTGGGAAGGCCCGTGCCGTTTTCCCGACCGACAAGGCGATAAAGGCTCTCGAATGGATGATCCGGGCGGATATGCATTATGAAAGGGCCGAATATGCGTCGCCGGAAAGAGAAAATGCCCGGTTTTATTACCGCAAGGTCGTGGCGGCGTACCCGGAAAATCGGAAAGCCGCCTTGCGGTTCGATAAAACGCAAGTCCTGGGGCCTTTGGCGAAACTCTCCGAAAAGGGGCCCCTTTCCGGTAAAATACCCGTATACAGGGACGCCTTTCAATCACTACAAGCCGCAGTCGCCGCGTATGGCGAAGAGGAAATGGCGGATGTGAGGGCGGCCGTTTTTGAAAGTATAGACGAGGCCGTCAAGGCACAAAAGCGTCGCCTGGAGATGATTCCGGATGCGTTTATCAATCTCGTAACAAGCCATTTCCCGGAGTTTGACAATATTTTTAGCGCCCAGTATGAAATCCTGATCGCAAAGGGCGACAACCAGAAAACCGCGGGAAAACGTGGGGAATTTTATCTAGGCGCCCTCCGGCTGAACCCGTCGAGGGCTCAGGCCAGGGAAAGACTCAAGCAGACGGCAAACGATCTGGACCATGCGGGCAGTTCGGATGAAGCCATGGCGATCTTAAAGCAGGCAATGGACGTATCGCCGAACGGGTCGGCATTTAAAAACCTATATAAGAATATCAAGCAGGCCCGTGATGAAAAGGCTGAGCTATTTACGGAACTCTACCAGATCAAAACCGCTCAGCCGTTTCAGGAAAAAGTCGTGCTCTATGGCAAACTTTTTGGTAAACTAGACTCAGCCATGGACAAATATGGCCGAGAGAAAATGGCGGTAGTCAGGCGGGAGGCCGCAGAACGCCTTAAGGCCGATATTGAATCCCGCAGAACAGCTGAACGGGAAATACCGCAGGCCTTTCTCAGCCTGGTGACCACCCATTTTCCAGAGCTTGAAAATGATATTATCGAGGCCCAATACGATATATTGATGAAAAAAGCAAAGGCGGTATCCGCCGTTGACGAAAGGGGGGGGTATTTTCTGAAGGCCTTGGATCTCAATCCGAAGCGGGCCGACGCCAGAGAAAATATTTGCCATCTGGCCGAAAGCGTAAACGGAGACGGGAAGTACCAGGCTGCCATCGGGATCCTGAAAAAGGCGATGGCGATAGCGCCGTCAGCCCACAAAATTTCGGAGCTTTATCAAGCGATCCTTCGCGAAATCGAAGTATACCCCACCCAGGCAGGCTGTGAGAGGGAAAGTATGATTTCACAAGCTCCGGTAACCCGGGAAAGCCTGAAGCTCTGTATTCGTTATCGCAATTTGCCGGCCGACAGCATTGTTAACATAATGCTTGCCCAAGAAAAGGGCCATTCATTCGAAGTGCCGGTAGTTTTGGACGGCCACTCCGGCAATAAGTCGATAACCGTAGCCGCACCCATCGAGGGCTTTGCGGTTGGCGACTATTCAATTGTTGTTAAGCAGGATGCCAATATTTTATCCAAAGCCCAAATTCAATTTACGCAAAAGCGGAGGTAGCCCATATGCGACGGGTTCTTATTTTTTTTACAATAATGATGGTTGGCATGGGCTGTGCGACCTGCCCTGAAGTGCGGCAGCAGCTTGACCAATGCCAACAGTCGATCTCGGCGCAGGATATGGTGATCGCCGACAAGGACTCGATCATTCGGCAGAAGGACCAAAAGATCGAGAAACAGAAAGAGGCCATAGCGATGCTTGAAGCGCATGTGGCGGACCTCAGGCGGCGGTTAAACATCAGCTCTACGGAGCAGTCCAGCTATAATGAGCGTATCCGGCGCATCTCTTCTTCCGTAAGGGAGTTTATCAAGCAGCAGATTCGCGATGAACGAAATTTTTTGACCGATATCGCGCTCGAGGATTTTGTCGGAAACCCTCTGGTCAATCGTAGGAATACGGACGATAAAAACAACATGATTATCGATGTCGCCCATCCCGTACCCAGCCAGGGCCAGATCAACGGGATTGGGGGCTACTTTACGGGTTCATGCAAAATCCATGTCAAACTTTTGCGGCCCGTCGGCAATGATTATATCGTTACCTGTAACAAGCCCATAGCAGTGCAAGCGGCAAATCCCGGTAAACAGCTCATCGATTTTGACAAGCCCATTATTGCCAACAAGGGGGATATCATCGCCTATTATTTCCCCGGCCCGGTCAAAGTCCCTTTTGACGGGGCGCTTGGCATCAATTCATATTTCAAGCTGGACGCCGACGCCTATGAGAACGGAAATCGGGTTGAAGCCGGCGACATCTGGCGATCCGATCAGGAGAAGCGCAAGTACTCATTAAACTACTACGGTATATTTTATACGAGGGTCAATAAGACAGGGGGAAACGATTAATTTTACCTAAATCCCGGAGGGTTTTAAATTTTTTGATTAAAAAATGATTGATGGCTTCGTAAAAAGTCCAATATCTGCGTTGCGCTTCCGTCCCTCGGAATTTCACGTACAGCTAAGTACGCTGCATTCCTCGGGATTTTGCGCGCCTTGATCTTGAACTTTTTACTTTGCCATCCTAAAATCGACTTTTTACGAGATTGTCAATGATTCAATTTTCTGAAAATAAAATAAAAATTAAACCTTTAAAAAATTGAAACGCTCAATTTAGGTTTTAGCCGGTCAGCATACTTATGTCAAAGCCGTATCGTCTGATGAACATACTTTTTGCCGATATTACCAGAAGCTCAAGTATCTATGAGCGTCTGGGCGATCGTGCGGCCCAAGACGTCATAGGCAGCATTTTGGCGAACCTGTCCGAGAAGGCAGCGAAATTCGATGGCCGGGTGATAAAGACGATCGGCGATGCGGTTATGTGTTGTTTTGAGTCAACCGATAGCGCAGTAGATGCCGGCAAGGCCATGCTCCAGGCCATGAGCCGTCCGATGGGCGATTCGCCGGATGCGCTAACGGTCAATATTCACATAGGCATCCACGTCGGGCCGGTGGTAGAGGAAAACGAGGATATTTTTGGCGATGCGGTCAATGTGGCGGCCCGGGTGGTCGATTACGCCAACCCGCGTCAGATAGTGGTCACCCGGGAAGTCATTGACAACCTGTCTGAAAACGCCAATCATTCGATTAAATATTTGGCAAGCGTTACGGCCAAAAATATCTCAGGAGAAATCGAACTGTTCGAAATTGTTTTTGATAGCCAGAAACTGACAACCGTCCTTGACACCCGTAAGTTGGCGGAGGGGCTTTATACCAGCCTGTATTTGACCCGGAATGAAGACTCGATCGTGGTTGATCAAACGCGGCATTCGATTTCCGTGGGTCGCGAGGAGCATAACGACATCGTCATCAACTATTCATGGATTTCCAGGACCCACGCCCGGATCGATAACCGTAATGGAAGCATCATGGTTACAGACAAAAGCACCAACGGGACCTTCATTTATCCGTCAAACGCAGAACCGATATTCGTCAACAAGGGGGAGCAGTCGCTGGCGGGGGCGGGCGTCATTGTATTCGGTCGCGAAAAAAAAGACGATGAGCCGGAGGCGGGCGATGATGTGGTGGCCTACGTGGTTAAATAGCGTCCATCCATATGTAAATTTTTTTGAACTTTTTTTTGTGAAATACCGTAAATGATTATCCTCTATCTTATTCTGGTCCTATACCTTATTGCCGCCATTGCGACCCTTACCCTCTATATGGTGGCCGGCTATGATTACGTCAATTTCCGGGCAAACAAGCCGGACAGCGGGGATTGGCGCCGGCAGATACGGGCGGGGAGGTGCCTTCTCAGTGTTTTTCTGGAATCCGTCGCCATGTTCTTTCACGGTATGACCCAGCCGCTCCGCTATATTTTTGACCGGCTCTCGCCGGGGCAGCGCCCTCATTGCCAAACACCGATTCTTTTTGTGCACGGCTGGAGCTCCGGCAGCCATGCCTTTATGCTTTTATCCGGGTATTTGAAGCGCAAGGGATACAAGAACCTATACACGATGACTTACCGACCGATCATGGCCGGCAGCGAAAGGCTCGCCCGGAAGGTGGTGGACCGGATCGACGAGGTGCTCAGGGAGACCGGCGCCGAAAAAGTAAACATTATCGCCCACAGTATGGGCGGCGTGTTAACCCGGTATGCGATCAAAAATCTGGACGCTGAGGACAGGATTAATATGCTGATTTCCATCGCCGGTCCGCACTTGGGCACGCGGGTCGCTGCCCTTATGCCTTATGGCCGCAATACGCTTGAGCTCTTGTATGAAAGCGATTTTATGGAAGCGCTGGCGGCGGGCGGTTTAACGCCGGGCAGGGTCAAATACGTATCCATCTACTCCGCGTTCGATAATTTCGTCATACCCCAGACATCCGCGGAATTGGGCGAAGGCGCGAGAAACCACAAGCTGCCCTACCACGGTCATCTCCGCCTGCTCTACAGCCGCAAGGTGAATCGGATTATTCTGGAAGAATTGCAGGCAGATTAACTTCTAATCCCAATTTTTAACCCTCCCCCTCTTTTGTCGAATGCCCCGTTGTTTTGAATTTTACTCCTGGAGGATTTTTTTTATCGTCTTGAGCATTTCCCGATACTGGTAGGGCTTTTGGAGGAAGTGAAAATCCTTCTTTTCGATCGTATCCGGTCGTGAACGTTCTTCAGTGTATCCGCTTGTCAAAACGATCTTTATGCCCGGATACTTTTGGCTGATAGATTCGGCGAAGTCGATGCCGTTGCCGTCCGTCAGGATAACGTCGCTGAATAACAGATCGAATTGGGCGTTTTCGGATTCTATGAGCTGGGTGGCCTGGGCGATTGTTTCCGCCTCTTTGACGACATAGCCGTTCATTTTGAGCATGCTGGTGACCACCTCGCGGACATCCGCCTGGTCCTCTATCAGAAGTATGCGTTCCTGGTTCCCCTGGTATTGATCGGCTGCCGTCTCTCCGGCTTTTCCGGTGCCGGCGGCTTTTCCATCGGCCGATGCCTTTGCCACCGGAATATATATATTGAACGTCGTCCCCTGATTCGGCTCACTGTATACGTTAACCCAGCCATTATGCTGTTTGACCACCCCGTATACCACGGATAAACCAAGGCCGGTGCCTTGCCCCGACGTTTTGGTGGAAAAAAACGGGTCAAATATTTTATCCACCATCTCCCGGTCCATCCCGAAGCCGCTGTCTTCCACGGTTAACCGCACAAACTCGCCCGGTATGGCGTATCTGATCCGCTGGCAATAGGCTTCGTCAATGAAAGCATTGGCGGTTTTCAGATAAAGACGTCCGCCATTGGGCATCGCATCCCGGGCGTTAATGGCAAGGTTCATGATGATTTGCTCCATCTGCCCAAAGTCTGCACGTACCAGCTTTAAATCAGAGGCAAGCTGAGTGCTCAGCCGGATATTTTCCCCGATCAGCCGTTTCAGCATCTTCTCCACATCCGAGATAACGGCGTTTAAATCGACGTCTGTGGTCTCCAGCATCTGTCGGCGACTGAATGCGAGCAACTGGCGGGTCAGCGCCGCAGATAGCTCCGCCGAATTTTTAATGTCTGAGACGTGTTTTGAAAGATTCTCCGGAAGCGTGCCTTTAAGGGTTATCAAATCAATCGAACCAAGGATGGTCATCAGGTAGTTGTTGAAATCATGGGCGACGCCGCCGGCAAGGGTGCCAATGGCCTCCATTTTTTGGGCTTGAATCAGCTGCTCCTGGGCGGCCTCTTTCTCCTTTTCGGCTTTTTTTAGATCCGTGATATCGGTTACAATCGCCAGAAATCCTTCAAGGCGGCCGTCTTCATCGTAGAGCGGCTTGGGGGAGACGATCGCCGAGATGGGCTGGGCGTCTTTGCCGATCCCATCGATCTCAAATACATGCCGCTCCAGCCGCAGCCAGTTGTTTGCCTCTTCCTCGACTTTTTTTCTATTTTTCTCGTCCACGAAGTCCAAAGCCGACCGCCCGATGATTTCATCCGCCCTATAGCCGGATATCCGGCAGATGGCCTTGTTGACGTAGCTGATCCTAAGCTGCGGATCTGTAATCAACAGGCCGTCGTTCATGGCTTCGATTAGCTTCTGGTATTCCTCGCGCTGTTTCTGGGCGCGTTTCTCCGCCGCCAGGATGCCTTCAAAAAAGATCGCATTCTCCAGACAGTTGGCCGTTTGGGTGGAGAGCAGCGTGATCATCTCCAGACGTTCCGGTGTAAAGGCCTTGGGGGTGAGGTTGTTTTCCATGTAAATCAGGCCAATTACCCGCTGTTGGCGGATGAGCGGCATGCACAGGACCGAGTGGACTGAATTCTCGATTAAATAGGGATCGCCCGCAAAATACTCGGCCTTTTGGGCGTCGTCTAGGACCAACGGCGCCTGTGTTCTCCGGGTATAACTGATAATGCCGGCGGGCAGCTCACTGCTCTTTTCTACGGGGATTGACTGCAGTACGCGGATATTTTCTGAATTGGCGTCCGTTTTGGCATCAACTACGTATTGACCGTTTCGGTTTAGGATCAGGAAGGCTTTTTCAGCGCCTGAATTCTGAATAACCACCCGCATCAATGTCTTGAGCAGTTTTTCCAGTTGAATTTCACTGGAAATCGCCTGGGATATTTTCATCATGGCGGCGAGGTCAAGCTTTTTTTCAGCCTCGGCGGATATTGCCTCCGGTTCATAGGCGCATTTGTCATCCGGTGGCACTTCGGTTTGCTGCTCGAGGATTGCCTTATAGTTTTCCTCAAGCTGGGAGACCTTGGCATTAGCACCCCAGTATTTATATAAATTACGGGCCTGCCTAAGATAGGAGCCGGAAAAGTCGTTAAAGCCGCGTAAATGGTAGAATTTGGCCAGGCATTCGCAGGCAATGGCGGCCTCCTGCGTGTACTCGTTTTCCCGGGCGCCTTTAATAGCTTTTTTATAAAAGTCAATGGCCTCCCCGTCCCTGCCTTTGTAAGCGGCCAGTTCGGCTTGCACCAGGTGGTATTTGTGGAGGAAGTTGGCCGGCGCATGGTGCGCCCATTGGGCCATTTTTTTCTGATTACGGGCCAGGCGGGAAAGTATCCGGCGTTTTGTGGCGCTGTCGGTATGATCCAGATAGCCGAGGCGGGCAAGCGAGTCATAGAAGAATGCCGTCGGGTAGAGAAGGGATCCTGCACCGCCGTCAATATAGGTCATTACTTTTCCAGCCTGCGTATAGGCTTCGGCCGGGTTCTCAAAAAGCACATGGAGCATCAGCTTGTTGAAGTACAGATGCATCAGGGCGGTCCGATCGTTGGCCTCCTCATGAACGGCAAGCATTGCCGTTTCATCATAGACCCCGCCTGTCAAGTCGCCAGGGGCATTGTGAGGGCCTTTTAAATTCAGCAGCGCCTGGTGATAGATTCGGGCCACGTTCAGGTTGGATACCTGACCCAGCTGGTTTAAGATTTCTATATTTTTTTGAAGATCGATATCGAGGGTCTCGAGCGAGGTGGCCAGTAAGTAACGGGTATATCCGCGAACCATCAGTGTATGCCCGGCAAATTCGAGATCGCCATTTTCAAGGCCGCTCTGATAGGCTTTTAAAAGCGGTTCCGTTTCATTGATGGCATGTTCTTTCCAATGCCGTATAAAGGTATTGACCACCATTTCCGTTCGCGCCTTGTATCGGGGGATTTGTAATCGATCCAACAGTGAAAGCGCCATTTGCCCGTAAGGATAGCCCGTATCGATTTCGCCCAGTGTACACAGGATAAACCCGTATCCGGCATATACATAGGGTGAAAAGCCCGTGTTGCCGTGTCTGGAAAATATCCGTACCAAGCGGAATATAATAAGCGGTAACAGATTCGGAGCCGTCCAGTAGGCCGTCGACGTGATAGTGGCCATGACATCGACCTGGGCCTGGATAGTCGGGTTGTCCATTAACGGAAGACTAATAAAATCCTCAGGTTTTTTGCGTTTAAGGTGCGCTCGGGTTCTTAAAAAATCCAGGATGACGTGAGCCTTCGTGGGGTTCTTTGGAAACGCGATGCCCAGGGTTTTTAACAGGGCAAGTCCGGATTGGATGACTGCATCGAGTCGGTTTTGCGCCATCAGGGCGTGGATTCGCACGAGTTGGGCCTTTACCTGATCATGAGGCGTTCGGGCATGCTCGATCACCTGTGTGGTCAGTTGGTACATGTGATCATAGTCGGCGACCAGGTAGGCGGCTTCGGCGCAATTATTGAACAGCGAAAGCGCGAGCTCATCGTCGGTTTCCCAGAAAGTCCGGCTTTCCCCGGGCTGACCGGTCGCCGCAAGAAACTCGATGCCGGTTTGAAAATAATGGTAGGCGGCCTCAAACGCACCGGCGGCTATCGCCTTTTTTCCGGCCTGATCGTTCAAACGGGCGATCCGCCGTTTTTCCGCCGCCGAAGTGATCCGTTTGGCGCCGATATTCAAATGATTGACGATATCGATAATCTTGTCGTCAAGCTGCTCCGGCCGGGAATTTTCCAAAAGGTACCGGCCGATCGTGTAGCAGGTTCGCTGCCGTTCTTCCTCAGAAAACATCTGATAGACGGCTTCCCGGATTCGGTCATGGGAGAATATGCCGATGTCTTTTTTAAAGCTTATCAGGCCTTCATTCTCAGCCGCGGCAAGGTCGGCCACCACGGCTTCCAGGGATTTATTGTGGCAGGCGGCAACAGGCGACAGGTTGAATTGGTTGCCAAAACAGGCGCAGATCCTTAAAGTGTCCTGCGTGGCATCCGGCAGCCGGGAAATTTTTGTCGCCATGAGATCCACTACATTGTCGGTGACCTGAACCTCGGCGACTTTTTCAAGATCCCATTGCAGGCCGGACTCCGGGTTGGGAACCAGCGCCTTTTCTTCATAGAGCGTTTTTAGGAACTGATGGATAAAAAAAGGGTTGCCATTGGTTTTTTTATTAATAATTCCGGAAAGCTTTTTTGTTGACTCCACATCACAGCGCATTAAATCGGCTACCAGCTGATTCACATTCTCAGCCGAAAGCGGGGACAGGGCAAGGGTATTGAGTATGGCGCCGTCTTTTTCTGCCTTATCAATGCTCGAAAGCAAAGGATGCGATGCATCCATCGCATTGTCGCGGTAGGCCCCGATAATCAGCAGATGGCTCGTTCCCGGCTCGACAGCGAGCATTCGAAGAAACTCCAGGCTCGCCGCATCCGCCCATTGCAGGTCGTCGACAAATATCACCAGTGGATTCTCCGGTGAGGCGCATTTTTTGACGAACTCCTTGAACACGAAGTTAAACCGTCTCCTTGATTCCTCCGGGCCGAGTAGCGTGAGCGCCGGCTGTTTTCCGATGACGGGCTCGAGCTCGGGTATAATGTGGAGAAGCAGGCCCGCATTGACTCCTATAGCCGTAAGTATTCGGTTTTTCAAGGCATTGATCTGGGTGTCGGTTTCACACATCACTTGGTGGGCAAATTCTTTGAATGCCTGAATGATCGGGTAGTAGGGTATATCTCGTTTGTATTGTTCGGCTTTGCCGACGATAAAATAGGCCCGTTTGGCCACTACGGGCTTTTGAATTTCATTGATAAGGGAGGATTTACCGATACCGGCCCGGCCGGATACCAGAAAGACTTCATTGCCGCCGCCCGCCACCCGGTCAAAAGCCATCATCAGCCTATTGATTTCGGCTTCCCGGCCAAAAAGTTTTCCTGTTTTATTAAAGCCGACGGCCCCATCCTGCCGCGCCAGCTCGATGCCACTGATTTTGCCGTTTTTTTCAAGCTGGTGGGCGCATTTCTTGAAATCCACCATGACCCCGTAGCCGCTCTGGTAGCGGTCTTCAACCGCCTTGGCGATCAGTTTCAGGACGATATCGGATAATACGGCCGGCACCCCCGGCTTTTTTTCTGCCGGGGCTACGGGCTGCCGGGCGATGTGGGAGTGAATGATTTCGATGGGATCATCCGATAAAAAAGGCGGCTTACCGGTTAACAGCTCATAGAGGACCACGCCCAGGGCGTAAATATCCGCCTCGTATCCTACCGGCTGGTTGATCCGACCGGTTTGTTCCGGAGCCATATAGGGCAGCACGTGCCTGATAACCCAGGGGTCATAGATTTCCTCTTTGATCCGGGAGATCGTTCCGTATGCGCCAAAGTCATGGAGTTTCAAGACCTCCCCGGATTCATCGCAAAAAATCGTCTCCGGCGTAATCGAAAGGTGGGTAACGCCTTGACTGTGAATGTCGCCCAATGTCCGGGATAAATCTATTGCCACCTTGAGGAATGTGATGGTATCCATATCACCGGGCGTAAATCGTTTGTACAAGGGCATCCCGTAAAAGGGCTCGGCAACGATGGCGATATAGCCATTGTGCTCGAAAACCTCATGGGTTTGAAAAACGCCGCTGCTGTCAAGCTTTGTGACCTTTTCATAGGCATACTTGAACCGGGCGATCTCTGAGGGTGTGGCATGGGCGGCATTAACCAACTCGATAAAGCAGGGTTCGCTATCAGCCGTCTTTTGCCCCCGATAGCAGGTCGCCCCAGGGCGCTCGTGGATCTTGTCGATGATCCTGTAGTCTTGAATAGACTCCATAAGTTAAGCAACTGAAGGGTGGATAAAAAGTGATTATTCGTTTATTCCTACTAGAATTTATTATTATGTCAAAGAAGTTACATGGAATCAACAGCTAAAAAAGGGGGGCGGTATGCGTGGCCCGCGTGTGGATCCGGCGCCGGCTATGCAGCGCTTCTGCCTGCAGCCTCCGGATAAGTTCTAAAACCCTTATTTTTATTGACATCAACGTTTGACTGGTTTAGAAATCTTCAATTATGGAGTTCATCCCTTTTCAGGTTTTTAAGAGGTTAAAATGGCATCAAAACAACGACGGACTTCCACCCGAAGCCGGGTCTGGCCGGACACACAGGCGACAATAACCTACGCGGATCCATCCCAACCCGATCAACGGAGCAGCGTTTCGCTTAAGGGAAAAGTGAGGGACCTCGGGTCCAATGGCATGTTTTTGGAACTCAGAGAATTTGTGGCGCCGAATACGAGTCTGCATATTGAAATTTTATTTGACCCCAGCTCCCATGTATCCAACCTGCCGATTAAAGCCAGGGGGGAAACCGTCCATAGCAACGCGGACGGCATCGGCATCAGGTTCACTGCCATCGATCTTCAGCGTCTTCAAAAATGCATTGTCGAAAAAATGAACCGGGTGGACAGGGAATCCAAGTCAATCTATACAATTGGCAGCACAGGCTCGGGAAGTACAGAATAACAGGGATCCCATACGGGCTGCGGAAGGAGACATCATGGCGCCGGAGATGAAAAACGGAGAAATAAGCGGCATCCCGCACGGTTCGGAATCCGTGCTGCTCATTGATGACGAGGAAATGGTCCTGAGTGTTAGCAGGGAACTGCTGGAGGGGCTCGGTTACCGAGTTTTAACAGCGGACAGCGGCAAGGCGGCTATCGCCGAATTTGAGACGAAGGCAGATGAAATCGATCTCATCATTCTGGATTTTACCATGCCGGAAATGAGCGGCGGGGAAACATTGAAGCGGCTGAAATCGATCCACCCGAAAGTCCCGGTGCTGGTATCCAGTGGTTACTCGTTGGGCGCGCAGGAGCATGAAATCCTGCAGCATGAGGGCACCGGCTTTATCCAGAAGCCTTTCAGACTGCAGGTGCTGGCGCAGAAGGTGCGCGAAATGCTGGCGTCTTAACCGGAGGATCGCCCTACCGGGCATGAAGCCAAGCCCCCAAAAAAGAGAACGTCTGGATAGGGAGCCATATATGTATATTAAAAAGATCGACGACATCCCCACAGCAAAAGTCAATATGGGCGTTAAAGCATGGAAGCAGGTTCTTATAGGTGAGCCGATGGCGCCGAATTTTGCCATGCGCCGGTTTATCCTGGAGCCGGGCGGAAGTATCCCAAGCCATACCAATACGGTTGAACATGAACAGTTCGTATTAAACGGCCGGGCCCGGATCGGCATCGGAGAAAAGACTTATGATGTTGCCAAAGATGACTGCATTTATATCCCCGCCGGTACGGCCCATTGGTATGAGGCGGCCGGCGAGACGCCCTTTGAATTTATCTGCGTTGTTCCGAACAGGGAGGACGTCGTCGAAGTGCTTGAAGAAGAAGGCGCCTGAAAATATTTACCGCCTGCGGGGTCATTGAGGGCGACTTCGAATCCTATGATTTTTCCGATCTTTTCTTTGATGCGGTTCTTGCCTTTGGCGCCTTTGTCCATATCCCGCATGAATGCCTTTTGCCGGTCATCCAAAGAATCCACCGGGTGCTTGTTAATAACGGCTTCTTTTACATCTTTCTGAAAACAGGCGAGGGCGAAAAAACCGACGACACGGGCAGAACCTTCTACCTGTGGCAGGATGCCTGGCTGCGGGCGCTTTTTGACCGGCTGGGGCTCATTGTGCTACATTCTTTAAACAGTGAATCGGTTTTGAATTCCAGGGACGTGTGGCAGGGCTATGTCCTGCGATTAATCGAATGAATAACCCCAAGGAGTGGATTGTGAAACTGTATCGAATGAAAGTATCCATTTTTGGCATTCCAAGGCTTTACCGCACCATCGAGGCTTCTGAAAACTGCACCTTTGACGACCTGCATGAGGCCATATTCGAAGCGTTCGACAGGTACGATCCGCATCTGTATTCATTTTTTATAACCCGAAGAGATACCAAGAATATCCGGAGTATAATGGATGCCACAGAAATCACCCATCCGCAGAATGTTGAAGACATGTTCGACCCCTCTGTAAAACGGAAATCCACCGCCAAAACCAAAATCGGCGGCGTCGGCCTCGAAGAAAAGGACGTATTCCACTACTGGTTTGATTTTGGCGACGACTGGTGGCACCGCATCCGGGTGGAAAAAATAACCGAGACCCCATCCAAGTCAAAGAAAAAGCACATCGAACTCGTCAAATCCTTGGGCGAAGCGCCCCCGCAATATGGGGATTATGACGACGGATACGATGATGAGTTTGATGATGAGTTTGAATAAAAGGTGTATTCATGTTGCTCGGTAACAGTATCTTTCATCTCAGAATCAAGTGCCAAGCGCGTCAGCCGCTGTCATTTCGAGCGATAGCGAGAAATCTTTTACAAAAAAGATTCCTCGTCGCTGGCGCTCCTCGGAAGGACAAAATGATTGTATGAAGTTAAATTGTCGGCTCTAGCGCGTTTAATGAAATTAAATACTTGATGGCTTCGTAAAAAGTCCAATATCTGCGTTGCGCTGCATTTCTCGGAATTTCACGTACTCCTATGTACGCTGCATTCCTCGAAATTTGCGTCGCCTTGATCTTGAACTTTTTTCTTTGCCATC
>JAGXLR010000213.1 GCA_018334555.1 Desulfobacterales bacterium | reverse complement strand
TGTTCTCATAGCTTTTTTTTTATATTTTTCAAAAGTAACTCCCCCCCCGGGCTGCGCCCGGGACCGAGCTTAAAAGCAACTTTTGTTACGAGGTAAAGGCACTAAGGCACTGAGGCACGAGGCACTGAGGCACGAGGCACTGAGACGATTCATCCAATTTTGTCATTTCGAGCGGCAGCGAGAAATCTTTAACAAACAAGATTCCTCGTCGCTTTCGCTCCTCGGCATGACAGAGAGCTAAGCTTCTGGAATATTAATATATATTTTCAAGTTACTTAGAAGCCGATTTTGAAATGGCAGGCGTATTTGCCTGGCCGGAGGAAGCGATATGGAAGCCCAGCTATACGAGAAAAAAGACGATCAAAAGGTGAAATGCCGTCTTTGCCGTCATAATTGTGTTATCAAGGATGGCGGCCGGGGGATTTGCAATGTTCGGGAAAACCGGGGGGGCGTATTGCACACGCTGGTATATGACCGGATCATTGCGCGGCATGTCGACCCGATCGAAAAAAAACCGTTGTTTCATTTTTTCCCCGGTACGTTGGCCTATTCCCTGGGAACCGTGGGCTGCAATTTCAGGTGCCGGTTTTGCCAGAATGCGGATATTGCCCAAATGCCTACCGATAACGGCGGTCGGATTATGGGAAACCGGGCAACACCGGAAGGCCTGGTTTCCGAAGCCGAGCAATCGGGTTGCAAAATAATCGCCTATACGTATACCGAACCGACGGTGTTTTTCGAACTCGCCCTGGAGACGGCCAAACTGGCGCATCAAAAGGGGCTTAAGAATGTCTTCGTCACGAACGGCTATATGTCGGAAGAAGCATTGGAAATGATTTGCCCCTATCTCGACGGGGCCAATGTGGACCTCAAGGCGTTTACCGAGGATTTTTATAAAGAGCAGTGCAGTGCGCGTCTGGCGCCCGTGATGGAGACCCTGCGCCAGATGAAGACCCTTGACATATTTGTCGAAGTGACCACGCTGCTAATCCCCGGCTTAAACGATGATCCGTCGGAACTGGGGGATCTGGCCGGGTTCATCGTAAACGATCTGGGCAGCGAGACCCCGTGGCATGTCAGCCGTTTTCATCCCTGCTACCGGTTGACGGACCGGCCCCCGACGCCGGTTGAAACGCTTCTAAAGGCGAGGGAAATCGGACTCGGGGCGGGGCTCAAGTACGTATATACCGGCAATGTCCCCGGCGAAACGAGTGAATGCACCTATTGCTACCACTGCGGCTGCCGCCTGATCAACCGACGGGGGTTTTCCGTCTCGGAAAACCGCATCCGGCGGAATCAGTGCCCGGATTGCGGCGCGATCATCCATGGCGTGGGGCTAAACGGATAGAAATGCCGGGTAAAAATATAATGTCCACCGGCTCGGCGCTTTTTCGCGGCATCGGCGTCTACGGCCGGATGATAAAATTCAGCCATTCGGTTTTCGCCCTTCCCTTTGCCCTGTCCGCTGTGGTGCTGGCCGCCGGCAGCCATCGCATTGAAATGGCGGCGGTTTTTTGGATTATTATGGCCATGGTTACTGCTCGATCCGCGGCAATGGGGTTTAATAGGATTGTGGATGCGCCGTTTGACAAGGAAAATCCGCGTACAAAGCGCTGGGAGTTGCCGGCCGGTCAAATTTCTCTCCGCTCGGCGGTGGGTTTTGTGCTCGCTTCCTCCGTGCTTTTTATTTTTGCCGCATTCATGCTGGGCGGATTGTGTGGAGCCCTGGCCGTTCCGGCATTGGCGGTATTGTTCGGCTATTCCTATACCAAGCGTTTTACCCGGTGGTGCCACCTGTATTTGGGGGGCGTCATTTCCATGGCCCCGATGGGAGCATGGATAGCGGTTACCAATACCTTTTCATGGGGCATTTTTGCCTTGTGCCTGGCGCTTATGACCTATATCGCCGGATTCGATATGATATATGCATGTATGGATATCGAATTTGACAGGGCGCGATGTCTTTTTTCAGTTCCGGCAATATCGGGGGTCAGGCCCGCCTTATGGTTTTCTGCCGGGCTTCACTTGGCTTCGCTTGGATTTTTGGCCTTTTTATACCTTTTTTTTGATATGGGATGGATTTATTTGACGGCCGTGTTTGCCATTGCCGTTCTCTATGCCATTGAGCATTTGTTGGTGAAACCGGATGACATGCGGGCCATCCATGTGGCCTTTTTCCATGTCAACAGCGTTATTTCCGTGGTACTGTTTGTAGGGATAGCCATGGATAAAATAATTTCAGGCCGGCTGATATGACGAAACGAATCATTATCGGGATTTGTGGTGCCTCAGGCAGCATATACGGCATTCGGCTTTTAAAGGCGCTTGCCCGGCATTCGGTTGAAATCTTCCTCACCGTCTCAACGGCGGGCCGCTTTGTTATCAGGGAGGAACTTGATTATGAGGGGGATTTGGTAGCCGGTCTTGTCCATAGCCACAGCGGCCCGTCGACGGAGGCCGCCTCGATATATGAGTATTCGCCGGAAGATCTGTCGGCGCCCTTTTCCAGCGGTTCTTTTCAGCATGACGGGATGGTCATCGCCCCCTGTTCCATGAATACCCTGTCGGCGGTCTCCTCCGGCCTGACGGGGAATTTGATGCATCGGGCGGCGGATGTATCCTTGAAGGAAAAGCGTCCGCTTATCCTTGTCGTCCGTGAGAGCCCGCTAAACCGGATCCATCTGTTCAACATGGGCCGTGCGGCCGAGGCCGGGGCGACGATCATGCCGGCCTGCCCGTCATTCTATAGCCGGCCCCAAACCGTGGACGAGGCGGTGGATACGGTGGTGGCGAGAATTCTTGATCATCTCGGCGTTGCCGACAACCGGTTCCCCAGGTGGATGGGCAGCAGGGGGTAAATTGGGCGCCGGAGCCGTTTTTTTTTCTGAATCTGCCGGTTGGCAGCAAATTTTAGCTGAAAGCATCACATCCGCCGAGGGGCTCTCGAAATACCTCGCCATTGATGTAAAAACGGTGGATCAGGTGGTTCGACAATATCCCATGCGGATCAATCCTTATTACCTCTCCATCATCCAATCCGCAGACGACCCGCTATGGCGTCAGGCCGTCCCTGATGCGGCCGAGCTGGCGGTTGATCCGGCGCTGGAAGCCGATCCATTATCCGAGGCGCCCCAGTCGCCGGTAAAACATTTGATTCACCGTTATCCGGACCGGGTGGTGTTTATGGTCTCGAGCCATTGCGCCATGTATTGCCGTCATTGTATGCGTAAGCGGCGCGTGGGGCAGGGCCGGGCGGTAAGCCGGGCGGCCATCGAAAAGGGCATCGAATACATCCGGGAACAGCCGGAGGTACAAGAGGTCATCCTATCCGGCGGGGATCCGTTGCTGATTTCGGATGGACGGCTCGATGATATCCTATCGCGGTTAAAACGGATTCCCCATGTGGAATTGCTCCGCGTGCATTCGCGGGCGCCGTGTACGCTGCCGCAGCGGGTTACCAATGATCTGGCGGCGCTTTTGGCCTCGTACCATCCGCTGTATCTAAATATCCAGTTCAACCATCCCGCTGAATTGACGCCGGCGTCCATGGACGCATGCAGGAAACTTGCCGATGCCGGCATCCCCCTTGGCAGCCAGACAGTCCTCTTAAAAGGGGTCAATGATGACCCGAGGGTAATGAAACGGCTCATGCGCGACTTGTTGAAAAACCGGGTTCGGCCATACTATCTGCATCATACGGATCCGGTGCAGGGTACCGGGCATTTCCGGACAAGCGTGGAAAGGGGCCTTGAAATCATGCGGGCGCTAAGGGGCCGGATTTCCGGAATGGGGGTACCCTCCTATATGATCGATCTCCCGCGCGGGGGCGGAAAGATCCCCCTGCTTCCCCAATACATAAAAAAAACCGGCCGGAGCAGGCTGCTGGTGGAAAATTACGAGGGCGAAATGTTCGAATATGCGCTCGGCCACGGAAGGGATTAATCCTGGCCGCCTACCGTTGCGCCGGATAATTTTTCCCTCTCTTGGGGCCGGGCTTTTTTCTTGATTTCGATAATAACAGGTCGGTATTGTCCGGTTTTTTTGGCTTGGCGGTCTTTTAGCTTGATGGCCCCCATGGCTATGCCGAAAAAGAGGAATCCGAAGACGGCCGCAAGGATGGAGGGGTCGGCGTTGACGCGCGATGCCGCCGATTCGCCGAAAACCGCCCCGATTACCATGGCAATGATCGGAAAGATATAGAGCATAAACGAGAGTATGATAAGTTGACTGGTTTTAAACGCCACTATGACCGTATCTCCGACAGCTGCGCCGATCCGGTTGGTGGCTTCCATTTCGATTTCCTTTATGTTGCCCATGCTGTGGCAGACGTGACGTTCCGAACAGCCTTCGCAGGCAGTCGCCCGCCGGGTGATGATAAATGCCGTATCCCCTGTCGTTCGGGTTATGGTGCCTTCTTCTTGAGCCATGAGCGTCTTTTACCCATTTCGGTTGAAGCCTGTTTCAGATACTTCTTCCTAAATTGAGCGTTTCAATTTTTTGAAGGTTTAATTTTTATTTTATTTTTAGGATATTGAATCATTTTTTAAATCAAAAAATTTGAAACCCTCCGGGATTTCCAATTTCACCGCATCTACTGCGTCAAATGATGTCTCGCATAGGCGCCTATCGCCCGGACATCATTTTCCTTGTATCTGCGGCAAACTTGAAAATCGCTCAATTTAGGT
>JAGXLR010000212.1 GCA_018334555.1 Desulfobacterales bacterium | reverse complement strand
ATGTCATCAAACGGCGGCGGAGCGGTACCGACCGAACCCTGCAGGAGCTGCCCGTAATAACGTTTGACGCGCTAAAACAGCCGCTATTTGACACCCCCCTGTTTTTTCGCTCCAATGACGAATACGTCTACTTTCATCGCGAGGACGGAATCACCGGCCACCGGATGGACATTCATCCAATAGTATCCCTGCCTCTGCGGGCCGATCGATTTTTCGTATTCGAGCCCTCGCTCGGAGTCCGGCAAACCCTATGGATTGAGGATGACTCGGACATCGAGACCGAAGCGACGGACAGGGAGGACGGCTATCAGCACCGTGAGCTCTATGATGTCGGGGCCGTGCTCTCCACAGATCTGTACCGGGTCTACCACAGCAAAAGGCCGGCGGTGGATGCCGTCAAGCATACGATCATTCCGGAAATCCGATACGAGTATGTGCCCGGCACCGATCAGTCCGAATACCCGGATTTCGACGGCATCGACCGGATAGAAGGGGAAAACCGGCTTACCCTGTCCCTCACCCAGTTCCTGAATGCCAAATATCGCGTTGAGGATGCCGCTTCTCGAGCGGCCGACGGTGCCAAAAATCATAAAAGCACCCGATATAACCGATTCTTCCGGTTTCTCATTGAGCAGTCCTATGATTTCAACAAAGAAGGCAAAGCCGATGCGGAACCGTTTACCCCGCTTTACGCCGAAATGGACATCACCCCGTTAAACCTTTTAAACCTGCATGCCGAAGCGGAGTGGAGCCATAAGGAGGACGCCCTCGTCTCCAACCTGATTTCCGGCCGGCTGCGAAACCAGCGGGGGGACCATGTGGCGCTCGAGTATCGATATGTCAAAGACACGCGTCAGTCCATTGATCTTCTCGCAAGCGTGGCGGTGACGGACCGGCTGAGAATCTCCGGCAAATTCGAGCGGAACCTGGATTCCGGCGGGGATATTGAAAAAGGCCTGGAATGCCTGTATCAATCCCAGTGCTGGTCGGTTGCCGTCGGCTTTTCGGACGATGGGACCGATCAGCGGCTTTCCTGTGCCATCCGACTTCACGGCCTCGGCGAAATCGGTAACCGGCTGTGATTAAAATCATTCTTGACGCAAACGGCAAATTGCCTGTACCCATAAGAGGACTGACACAGAAATTGGACGAATTAGCCATTTATGGATGGACACTAACTCGTGTCCGTCCATAAATAGGATAATTTGTTCAAGTTCAAGGAAGGCGAAAATTTTAACCGCAGACATACGTGAAGTATTTTGAGGATTAAAATTTGAGCCTGACACAGAAATTGGACGAATTGGCCATTTATGGATGGACACTAACTACTTGACTTAAAAAATTTTTTATATATACTTCAATTATTTGAGCAATCTATAGGGGAGAATAATATAATAGGAGGTTACATGAATAAACTGGAACTGATTTCCGCCTTGAAAAAGGAATCCAATATTTCAAAATCCGAAGCGGCAAAAGTGGTCCAAATATTTTTTGATTCAATGGCCGAAGCCCTGATCGAGGGCGAACGAATCGAGATTCGGGGATTGTGCAGCTTTTTTGTCAAGGATTACAAAAGCTATGTCGGCAGGAACCCGAAAACCGGGGAAAAAGTCCAGATTCGGCCCAAAAAATTACCGTTTTTCAAATGCGGAAAAGAACTTCGGGAACGCGTCAATAAGAACCTGTATTGATTAACGGTTATATCTGTGTTTGGATTCGATGCCTTATTAGACCAGCATCGGCCAGTTCGATTATTGACATCGGCGCTTGAAACCGGCAGCCTCCCCAACGCATACCTTTTTACCGGCCCCGAGGGGGTGGGTAAAAAAACCGCCGCCCAGGCATTGGCAATGGCCTGTAATTGTCAGGCGGGGGAAGGCGATGGGGCGCATCATGCCGGAGACCAGACCGCCGAGGGCGGCAGCGGCGGGAGCCCTGCCTTTTCTTGCGGCCGGTGCCGGTCATGCCGTAAAATTCTCTCTGAAACCCACCCGGATGTGCACTGGGTATTGCCCGCCGGCAACTATATCAAGGTGGATCAAGTCCGGGAGCTTTGCCGACGTCTGTCGCTGAAGCCCTACGAGGCAAAGACGCGTCTGGTGGTTATTGCCGAAGCCCATACGCTGAATCCCGAAGCCGGCAACACCCTGCTCAAAATCCTTGAGGCCCCCCCGGAAAAGACCCTGTTTATCCTGACCGCCAGGCAGGGCTCGGACCTGTTGCCGACAATTTTATCCAGATGCCGGCATATCCGGTTTAATCCGATTTCAAGAGAGAATATCAAGCATTACCTGGAGGCCCATTACGCGATTGACGCCAGAGATGCCGATATCGTGGCGGCCATGGCGGACGGTAGCCTTTCAAACGCCCGGGTCATGGTCGAAAAAAACTGGATGGCGCACCGCAACTGGATCATAAAAACCTTGACCGGGCTCCACGAACAACCGATAAATTACCGGCTGGCATTTTCCGAATTCCTGGCCAAAGACAGCGGCCGCCTATTGACATCATTGGACATTATGAAATCATGGGTTCGGGATCTTGCCGTGTACCCGTATCTACCGGATCAATTAATCAATAAGGACCTTATTGAAGAAATTACCGCGCGCTCAGAAGAGATGCCGACGCGGCGCCTGCTGGATATCAACCGGCAGATCGAGACCGCCGCGCGAAGCATTCAGGCAAACGCCAATGCCAGGCTGGCCATGGATCATCTGGTCATCGCCTTATCAAATAAAATGGCCTGCCGGGATCGGCTGAGGCCATCAAACGGGGAAAACAGGACAAATGGAAAAAGTAATCGGCATCCGGTTTAAGACCGCCGGAAAAATATATGATTTCAACTGCGGGGCCTATGTGTTAAATGTCGGCGATCATGTCATCGTGGAAACGGAGAACGGCCTGTGCCTGGGAACCGTCGCCGTCGCCCCCATATCAAAGGAAAAAAAACCGGAAAACGAACCGTTAAAAAAAGTCTATCGTCCGGCCACAGCCGATGACATGCGTCAGATCGAGAAAAACAAGGACTTCGAATCCCGGGCCTATACCTATTGTAAGGAATGCATTGAAGAACTCGATCTGGCCATGAATCTGTTCAATATTGAAAGCAATTTCGATACCAGCAAGCTCACCTTTTATTTTACCGCCGATGGGCGGGTGGACTTTCGGAAACTGGTTAAAATGCTGGTCAAAGAGTTCCGCACCAAAATCGAAATGCGCCAGGTAGGCATCCGCAACCAGGCCAAAATGTGCGGCGGCATCGGCCGATGCGGCCGGGAGCTTTGCTGCAGCGCCTTTATGACAAAATTTGATCCGGTATCCATAAAAATGGCCAAACGCCAGGGATTATCCCTCAATCCTACCAAAATTTCCGGGGTCTGCGGCAGGCTCATGTGCTGCCTCACATTCGAAGACGCAATGTACCGGAAGGTGAACGAACCGGTTCAAAACAACGACCACACTGAGGAGGAAGAAGAGGAGGCGGAATCGACTTCCGAATGACGACACCTTTTTATATAACGACCCCGATTTACTATGTTAACGCCAAACCCCACCTGGGGCATACCTATACCACGATTGCAGCCGACGTGGCCCGGCGGTTTCATCTGCTTCAGCAAGAGGATACCTTTTTTCTGACCGGCACCGACGAGCACGGCGATAAAATCGTCAAGGCGGCAGATGTCCAGAACCTGGATCCATCCGACTATGCGAATCAAATAAGCCAGTTATTCAAGGATCTCTGGCCCAAGTACAATATCGCCTATGATTATTTTATCCAGACCACCGACCCGGACCATATCGCCGTCGTCGAAAAAATTCTCCAGCAGATCTATGATTCCGGCGACATCTATTACAGCGAGTATGAAGGGCTTTACTGCTACGGATGTGAGCGCTTCTATACCCAGCGGGAGCTGGTCGACGGCAAATGCCCGGATCACGGCACCGAACCGGAGCTGATCAAGGAGTCGAATTATTTTTTCAGGATGAGCAGGTACCAGGATTGGCTGATCCAGTACCTGACGGACCACCCGAAAATGATCCAGCCGGAAAGATACCGCAATGAGGTGCTTTCCTTCCTCCGGGAGCCGCTGGAGGACCTCTGTATCTCACGGCCGAAGTCCCGATTGACCTGGGGGATCACACTGCCCTTTGACCCTGACTACGTCACCTACGTCTGGTTTGACGCCCTAATCAATTATATTTCGGCCCTGGGCTATCCGGATGGCGAAAACTTCAGAAAATTCTGGCCCCAGGCCCGGCATATCGTTGCCAAGGACATACTCAAGCCGCACGGGATTTACTGGCCCACAATGCTCAAGGCCGCAGGCATTGATATCTACAAGCATCTATATGTGCATGGATACTGGAATGTGGATGAGAGCAAGATGTCAAAAAGCCTGGGCAATGTCGTTGACCCCCATTACCTTCAAAAGACTTACGGCACCGATGCCATCCGGTTTTTTCTGATGCGGGAGATGGCCTTCGGCCTGGATGCCAACTTTTCGGAAGAAGCGTTGATCCAACGGATTAATTCGGATCTGGCCAACGATCTCGGCAACCTTTTCTCCCGGGTACTCGGCATGTTTCACAAATACTTCAAAGGGGTGATTCCGCCGGTCGATGCAGACATGCAGGCAAAGATCGGCCCGGAGCTCTCTCTGCCTGCGGAAACCGCGATTCTTCTC
>JAGXLR010000211.1 GCA_018334555.1 Desulfobacterales bacterium | reverse complement strand
CACACAGATTTTTGCACCGCCGGAAATTCACCCCCTGGAAGCGCTATCGTCGCTGATCAGCCGCCTGAGCAATGCGGAAAACGACGTCTTTCGGAAAAAACAGCGGGTCAAACTGCTTGGAGGTTTAACCGAACCTCCGGCATCCGCAGACACGAAAAATCTGGAACGCCTGATCGCCCGGATAGAAGAGGGCCAACAAAACGTGACGCGGCGACTCGCCGAAGCGAACCAAATCGGGCATGAGGCCTCTAATATCGAAGCCGAGCTTCGCCGATTTATCGAACAGACGCGGATCTGTCCCACCTGCGGCCAGAGGATGGATCCGGAACAGTTTATGATTCAAGCGTTCCATACCGAAAGCGGCAAGCCTTGAACAACGCGTATCCCCATACCCCGTATAAGGGACTGCTGGTCATCGGCGACCCCCATCTGGAAGCCCGAATACCGGGATTTCGAAAGGACGACTATCCGAGGGTGATTCTGGAGAAACTCCGCTGGAGTCTTGACTACGCCCGCAGGGAATCCCTGCTGCCGATTATTCCGGGGGATCTGTTTCACCTGCCCCGCAGCAACCCGAACTGGCTCCTTGCAGAGGTAATGGATCAATTTGATATAGAAATCTTGGGTATTTACGGCAACCATGATGTGCATGAGAACACCCTCACCGACGATGACACCCTGCGGGTGGTTCAACAGGCCGGCCGGATAACGCTTCTTGATTCAGACACCTGTTACCGCGCGCAAATCAATGGCCGGCCCGTCGTAATCGGGGGCACCCCTTGGGGCAGACGCCTGCCAACCGGCTATTCTCATGATACAGAAAGTCAGATAAAGCCGCTGGTCGTTTGGCTGACCCATCATGACATTATCTTCCCGGGCTACGAGGATCAGGGCCGGATCCGGCCCAAAGAGCTCGCCGGGATTGACCTGGTGATTAACGGCCATATTCATCGACGCCTGGGAGAGATCAATAAAGGGCGGACCTGCTGGCTTATGCCCGGCAATATCAGCCGCCGGTCCCGAAGCGACGCCACCCGCAACCATCTGCCGGCCGTCCTGCGCGTAAACATTGATAGGGTCCAATGGCATTATGAATATATAGAAGTCCCGCATCAGCCGTTTGAAACGGTTTTCCATGAAGCAGTGGCGGAGAAACCGACTGATGAAGGCAGCTCCGCATTTATCTCAGGCCTGGCAGAACTCCAGGCGCGTCGAACGCAGACCGGTGAGGGACTCATGCAGTTTCTCAACAAAAACCTGGATCAGTTCGAAGATGACGTCATCTCAGAGATCCAGCAACTCGCATACGAGGTAACCCGAAATGACGGATCAGAAAACCAAGAAACAGACGATTGATGAGCTCAAAGCCCGATATGAGAACCTGAATAAACGAAAAATCCAGGCTGAAGCCAATCTGGAAAACGCCAGAAACCAGCTGGAGGAATTAAAAGCCCAGGCGCGGCAGGAATTCGGCACCGATGATGTGGCATCCCTCAAAAAAATGCTTGCGGACATGGAGGCGGAAAATGAAAGAAAACGCGCCGCCTACCAGGAAAGCCTGGACAGCATTGAGAAGGAACTCAATACGGTCGCTGAAAAATACAAGCAGGTGGATACGACCGCATCGGATACCAACAAAAATGAGTGAAGCAAAAAAAATACCCTCTCCGGACCGGCTGCGACAGAGCTTCACCCGATTGTCCGCATGGCAGGAGCAAACCCGGAAAGAGGCGAATGGGGTGGACAGGCGGCTGGAAGAAAACCGGCGCTACCTGGCGCTTTCCGACAAAGTCGCCGTCGCCCTGGAGACGCTTAACCAGCAGCTGTTCAGGGAGGTGCTGGACCTCATTGAAAACAAGCTGACCATTGCCCTCCAGGAGGTCCTTGAACAGCCGATAGAGCTAAAAGCCGATGTCGACTGGAAGCGCAACGCCGCCAGCGTCGAATTCTGGATCGAAAGAAACGGCAATCGAGAGGACATCTTAAAAGGCCAGGGCGGATCTGTGGCAAACATACTCTCGGTGGGGCTGCGCATGTTCGCCCTGACGAGCCTTGATGAAACCGTCCACCGGAGATTTCTCGTCCTTGATGAGCAGGACTGCTGGCTGCATCCCGATTTGGTGCCGCGGCTTGTTAAAATTGTCCATGATGCCGGCCGCGCTTTGGCGTTTCAGGTGCTAATGGTCTCCCATCATGATCCGGAATTATTCAAGCAGTATGCGGACCGGGTTTACCGACTGGTACCGAAGGGCGAACAGGGGGTTCATGCCGAAGCCGTTGAAGACCGCGCGGCTGAGGAGGATGGCGATATTTAGTTTTTTATTGACATTGGGGAGAAAATTTTTTTAAAGTAAGGAAGGTAAGTTATTTTTTACTTTAGGCACAATTTCGGTAAGGCATTTCGGGGTGTGTTTAACATCGATCTTTCGCGTTGGCGAGATTTTTGGACAACCGCCGAAGTATGACCTGACGAGTTGTACAAAAAACCATGAAAGGAGGTGCTAAACGTGGAAGGTCGAGTTAAATGGTTCAACGACAAAAAAGGTTACGGATTCATCGAAACAGATGATCAGGGTGATGTGTTCGTTCACCATTCAAACATCCAGGCCGAAGGCTTCCGTACCTTGAAAGAGTTGGAACGCGTATCATTTGAAGTAGAAGATACCGCCAAGGGACCCCAGGCCGTAAATGTCAAACGGTTATAAACTTACCTGAAGATAAGAAACGCTTGAGCAAATCGGGCAGAACCTCGCCGTTCTGCCCGATTTTTTTTTTGAACACCCCCCCTTTGAAAAACGGGATGGACGTATTTATCGTATCACGACCGTCATATTAACGACGCCCCAAAACGGCTCGCCTTACAGACGAACCGCCACCTCAGCCGCAAGGTACTGTTTGACCGCCGATATGGGAACCTTGCGCCGATGAAAAATACCGGCGGCCAGCGCGGCTTGGGCCCCCGTCCGGGTAAAAACATCAAGAAAATGCGCCTCGCTGCCCGCGCCGCTCGAAGCGATCACCGGAATGGATACAGCCTCCGCCACCGCATTGATCAGTTCGATATCAAAACCGGCGTGCGTGCCGTCCCGGTCGATCGAATTGAGCAGGATCTCACCGGCCCCCAATTTTTCACAGGCTTTGGCCAGGGTCACCGCATCCACGGGCCGCCCCTCCCGTCCTCCTTTGATGGTACACTGAAACCAGCAATACGGCTCGCCTTTCGGGCCCGGCAGGGAGGTTTTAACCACATGCTGGGCATACCCCTGAGGGGAATTAACGTAGACCCGGCGCGGATCAATGGAGACGACCACCGCCTGATTGCCGTATATGGATGAAATCTGTTCAATAGCGCTTTTCCCCGTCTTTTTGCCGGTGGCCAGATACGCTTCGACAATCAGAACGGCGTCGCTGCCGATGGAGATCTTGTCCGCGCCCGAACGAAAATATTCCGCCGCCACCTCCAGCGCCGTATGGTGACGTCCGGAGGGGTCCGTATAGTTTTGGATGCCCCCGCCTATAGTCAACGGAACGAACACATGCCGGGAGCTCTGCCTGAGAACCTCCAGCATGGGCAGATCCTTTAATGGAAAATCACGGAAACCGGTAATATTTAAAAAGGTGATTTCATCCGCCCCCTCCTCATAATATCGGCGGGCCAGCGCAACCGGCTTGCCGAGATTGCGGACCTCGCCTTTTTCCCTGACATCATATCGATCGCCCTTTGTGACCACGAGGTCGCCCGCATCATTGGCCCGCACATCGAGACAGGCGACGATTCGTTTGGCCAGATGCGTCTTTGTCCCGCAACGAATGGATGCCGGCTGGCCGGCCTCCGGACGGATGAAATTTTGAAGTACCGTGAGGCCGGCGGCCCCGCTTTTTTCCGGATGAAACTGGGTGGCCACGATATTGCCACTCCTTACCGCGCTGACGAATGTCTCCCCGTAGGTGGTCTCGGTCAATACAACCGCCGGATTATCCGGCACCACGTGGTAGGAGTGGACAAAATAGAACTTCTCTTCCCCGCTCAAATGATGAAATATCTCCGCCTCCTGGTGTATGCGAATGCCGTTCCACCCCATATGCGGCACGGCGAGTTCGGTATCGAACCGCCTCACGGCTCCGGCAATGATTCCTAACCCGCCGGTACCCGGCGCCTCCTCGCTTTTCTCAAAAAGCGCCTGAAGCCCCAGGCAAATCCCCAGAAACGGCCGATCCTGCGCCAAGTAGTCCGTTAGCGCCCCCACGTAGTCTTTCTCCCTGAGCACGCGCATCATACTGCCGAAATTCCCGACGCCGGGAAATACGAGTCTTTCAGCCGCCAGAATATCGTGTGGGGCGGCAACGATGCGGACCGTTTCACCCAATTTCTCGATGGCGTTAATCACGCTACGGACATTGCCGGCGCCATAATCAAGCAATGTAATCATTGGATTTCCTTACCGGGTAAAGGCTCCCGGGCCCTTGGGCCGGGGCTCCGGCTCCCCCCCGGGGGAGGAACGGATGCCGATTCAATAAAAAACCCGTTTAACATAAAGCGGATCCAAACGACAGGATTATACATCCCTAGGGGCCAAAAAAATATGTTGCCTGGATAGTGACAACGGGCTTGCGTCCAATGGATAAGCATGCTATTTAATTATTTATCGCTCAACTTAGGTTATCATTACTTCTCAGGTTTTTTTCCGGACGAGCGCTTGCAAAACTTTTCTCGCATCCCGATTATTAGACCATGGACCCATTAGAAACCTCTCCTCTT
>JAGXLR010000055.1 GCA_018334555.1 Desulfobacterales bacterium | reverse complement strand
TGATCTTGAACTTTTTACTTTGCCATCCCAAAATCGACTTTTTACGAGACTGTCAATATTGCGCGAACGAAAACCAGGATTTTTTGTCAAGATCAAGGAATGCGAAAATTTTACGCGAAGTATTTTGGGGATTAAAATGTGAGCCTGACACAGGTATCGGACTTTTACGAAGCCATCAATATTTGTATTTGGGCCTAAACTGAGCGATTTTCAAGTTTGCTGCAGATACGAGGAAGCGGATAAAGTTTAAAAATTTGAAACGCTCAGTCTAGGTTGGGGTTTAATTGAAGCAGAGCGGGGACTATGATCAGAATCTGCATTATTGACGGTCAGGGCGGCGGTATCGGGGCGACCGTTATCAAGCGGCTGGGAGATATTTTTGAAGAACAGGTGGAAATCATCGCCTTGGGTACCAACGCCATCGCCACCGCCCAGATGCTAAAGGCGAGGGCCAATCGGGGGGCATCCGGGGAAAACGCCATTGCCCAGACGGTCAAGCAGGTGGATCTGATCATCGGACCGGTGGGCATTATTATGGCCAACGCCATGATGGGCGAAGTGACGCCGCGGATGGCAGAAGCCGTATCATCGGCGCCGGCCAAAAAATTTTTGATTCCATTATCCCAGGAAAATGCCGAGATCATTGGAACCGCGTCGATTCCGCTGCCCCATTTAATCGACGAGTTGATCGAAATTCATTTAAAGCCGGTTTTTGCCCGGCTGAAATCAAATATAGAAGGATAGATACGATTATGTGTGAAGCCAGTGCATACATGATGGAGGGAGACCAGCCGGAGCTGATTATGGAAGCCGTGGATACGGTGGAACCCGAAGACGGCGGTTACAAACTGATTAATATATTCGGTGAACAGAAATTCGTCAAAGCCGTTATCCATTCGTTGGCCTTGGTGGACCATAAGCTTTTTTTTAAAAAACCCTCCCAGTAAATGAAAATTACGATTGCGAGAACCTCCGGGTTCTGCATGGGGGTGAGGCGGGCCGTGGAAATGGCCCTGGATGCGTCAAACAAGAATCAGGCCCCCATATATACATACGGCCCGCTGATTCATAATCCACAGGTGCTTTCCATCCTGGCGGAGAAGGGGATTACTGTCCTTGAAAAGATCCCGGAATCCGGAGAGGGAATTGTTATTATACGCGCCCACGGCGTTCCGCCCCGGGAACGACAGGCGCTTATTGACGCCGGATTTCAGGTTATCGACGCCACCTGCCCCCGGGTGATCAAAGTTCAGTCGATTATCGCCAAGCACGCCCGGGATGGGTATGCTTCGATAATTATCGGCGACCGCGAGCACCCGGAAGTCAAAGGCCTGCTGGGCTATGCCGGTGATTATGGCTATACGGCAGACAGTATCGAGGCAATCGGGCGGCTCCCGGTTTTTGAAAAGGCAATCATTGTCGCCCAAACCACTCAGAATACCACTCTTTTCGAACAGATCCGCGCCTGGGTCAGTCAGCATCATCCCCATTACAAAGTTTTTCCTACGATCTGTGATTCTACGGAGAACAGGCAGGCCGAAGTCCAATCCCTGGCTTCATCGGTGGATGCCATTGTCGTGGTGGGGGGCAAATCCAGCGGCAATACCCGTCGGCTTTATGAAATCGCCGCCCTGACGGGCAATCCCACACAACACATTGAAACCGAAGACGAGCTGGATATACCTCAGCTGGAAAATTGCCGCCACATCGGAATTACCGCCGGCGCTTCGACGCCGAACTGGATTATCAAGCGGGTATACCAGGCGCTTGAAAACCAGTTGATACGAAAAAACCGCAGCTTTGGCAAATGGGCGTATATTATCCAGCGATATCTTCTGCTTTCAAATATCTATCTGGCTCTCGGGGCCGGCAGCCTGGCCTATGCCGCAACCGAACTGCTGGGCGTAGGGGTCCGTCTATCCGATTTTTTAATCGCCGCGCTCTATATTTTATGCATGCATACCTTCAACAACCTGATCGATATCTCATCGGATCGCTACAGCGATCCGGATCGGGCCATGTTTTACCAGGACAATAAAAGATGGTTGTCTGCCCTGACCTTTGTCGCGGGGGCGGGCGTCCTCTTCCTGGCCTATCTGCAGGGCCCCGGTTTTTTTATTCTGCTTTTCTTCATGGGGGTTTTGGGGGTTGTGTATAACATCAGTCTGGTGCCGCAGGGCATCGGGTCCCGACGGAAATCCAGAATCCGGGATATCCCCGGTTCTAAAACGATTCTGGTGGCGCTGGCATGGGGCATTGTGACGACCCTGTTGCCGGTTTTGAGCCAACATGGCGGAATCAATGCGGCTGCGTGGGGTGTCTTCTTATGGACGGTTTGTCTGGTATTCGTGCAGACGGCGTTTTTTGACATTATGGATATGCAGGGCTCCCGAATCGTAGGCAAGGAAACGATTCCGATTCTCCTTGGAGAGGATCGGACGATGCGGCTGCTGAAACTCCTGGCGGGTTCCATGGCGGCTCTAGTCTGGGCTGCCAGTGTTCTGGGCTTCGTTGCGCTGTCCGGGCTGTTTATCGGCGTGTGCCCGCTTTTGATGTGGATTTTTCTTTATATCCATGAGCACGGGGAGTTTTCGCCGGGGTTTCGGCAGAATTTTTTAATGGAGAGTCATTTTATTTTGGTCGGGGTGCTGGCCGGTATGGGCTCGCTGATACTCACCTAATGGTCGGCTCGGTACCGGCCCGTAGCCTCCGGATATTGTCCCTGTGCCGGATAATTATCAGAAGCGCGATGACCGTGGCGCATCCAACGGTAATCCATACTTGTTCGATCCACAGGACGGCCAGTGGCAGCGAAGCCGCCGCAGCCATGGAGCCAACCGAAACCCTTTTGGACAGGGCGGTAACGATAATAAATACGACGGATGAGATGATAAGCGAGACCGGCGAGATGACGAAAAAACAGCCGGCTGCGGTCGCTACCCCCTTGCCCCCTGTTTTAAATTTCAGATATATGGGAAACAAATGCCCTGAAAAAGCCCCCACCGCTGTTAGGGCAACCGCAAGAAAACGGGCCGTCCCTGCTGATTCGGGAAATGCCAGGGCGGACAGGTAAACGGGGAGCGCTCCTTTTGAAACGTCAAGGACAAGGGTGAGAAGGCCGAGCGGCCATCCGCCGGTGCGGCCGGCATTGGTGGCGCCGATATTGCCGCTGCCGGTTTGCCTCAGATCTACTGATTTAAGCCATTTAACCAGAATGAGTCCGAAAGGAACAGCGCCCAGCAGGTAGGCGAAAACCGTGAGCCCTGCCAATGATGTGATATGGGGCCAATGCATAAGTTTATGATCGTAACCTGGCGGTATAAGGTACAAGGTTTAAGGTTGACAGTCTCGTAAAAAGTCAGTTTAGGGATGGCAAAGTAAAAAGTTCAAGATCAAGGCGTCGCAAATCCCGAGGAATGCAGCGTACTTAACACTTAATACCCAAAACCTAATACCCAAATACCTAACACCTAAATACCCGTTTTGCCAACTGGAGGGATATTGGAGCCGATTGAAATACCCATCGATGGCGTGCTTGATTTGCATACATTCCGTCCGGCTGAGGTCAAGGACCTGTTGGATGACTATATCGCCGCCTGTCTGGAAAAAAAGATCTACTCCCTTCGCATTATCCACGGCAAAGGGCAGGGGGTTCTGAAAAAACGGGTACACAGTCTGCTGAAAAAAGATTCAAGGGTGGCCAGCTTTACCGATGCCGGCGCGACAGGCGGGGGGTGGGGGGCGACGGTGGTCGAACTGACGGGCACTAAATAGTCCCTAAACGGAATTCAAAAATCGGGCTTTGCCGACCTATGTTTTCGGCAAAGCCCCGCATATATTTTATAAATTCGCTTAATGCCCGACTGCCAGCAGCCCGCTTGCGGCCAGGATAAGAATGGCGGCCTCAAGAAAGGCGAGTACGGCATAGACATAGTCGTTTTTCTTGAGCAGCGCGGGAATCACCGAGATGTAGCAGATAATGGTGACAGCCGCCAAAAATGCGATTCCTACGAAATTCAGGAAATCCCCGTACCCCAGCAGTTTTACCCATCCCCAGCCGCTTTCAATATCAGCTGCCTGCAGATAGTCGCTGGCACTCATTTGCCAATAGGCCGGCAGATCCTCCATAGGGATTCTCAGCTCCAGAATTCCCGAAATATAAATCAGAAATGTGACAAACAGGGCAAGCAGGCCAATATACATGCCTTTTTCAAGCACATTGGCATAAAGGAGTTGTTCTTTACTGGCTTTTTCCAGATCGACTTCAGCTTGAGCCATTTGATAACCTCCTGGTACAAATTTTTATCAGTTAGATGCCGAGTCCTTTTAAAAGGGCCTTAATGCCGGCAAAGGCCAGGATGCAAATAACGATCCAGCGGACAATGTTCGGTTTGGCAATTTTTAACAGCCGAACGCCGACGAATGAACCCAGCATGATGCCCACAACCGAAGGAACCACCATCAGGGGAATAACGCAGCCCTTGTTCAGGTAGATCCAGGCGGCGGATGTATCGGTGATGGAAAGCAGGAATTTGCTGGTGGCCACACTGATTTTCAGGGGGGCGCCCATCACCAGGTTCAGGACCGGCACATTGGCCCAACCGGCCCCGAGTCCGAACATACCCGCCATTATGCCGACACCAACGAAAAGCAGCAGACCGATGGGCGTCCTGTGAATCCGCCAGTCGATATCCTTGCCAAGGGTCTCCTCATAATAGACCCCGTAAATCCGGAGCGCGGAGGATAGCTTGTCCGATTGCTGGATATCGGGAAAAGTTGATTTCTTGGCGGTCAGCATGAGGACACAGATACAAAGAATCACAACGCCGAGGAAGATTTGGACTATATGGGTGGGAAGCGCCAGGCCGATCATGGCCCCGATAATCGCGCATGTTGAGGCAATCAGCGCCACCGGAACGGCCAGGCGAAGGCTGGCGAGGCTGGACTTTAAAAGCCCCGGCCCGGCGGCGAGAGCGCCGGTAAGCGCCACGAGCAGGCCCGCCCCCCTGACAAAATCCAAATGAAAAGGGAAAAAACCGCTGATAATGGGTACATAGAGCACGCCTCCGCCCACGCCGCCTAACACGGCGAATATGCCCATTAAAAAGGTAACCACGAAGAGCACCAGCGGCCAGAACCACCAGGCATGTTCAGCTGTGGGTTCGGCGGCGGAGGGATCCGCGGCAAAGGCCGGATGGCTCAAGACGACAAACAGTAAAAGCGTGGAGAGAAGAACGAATAGGATTCCGCCCCATTTTTTCATCGATACCTCCTCGGATAAAACCGTATTCCCAAAATAAAATTTTTTTATCGTTTCTGCCTGATCGCGATCAAAAACGAACAATATCAAACAAGAAGCTATATTTCTGAAAACTGTTGATTATACCGAAAGTCTAATCCAAAACGTTTCCTATACCTAAGATGTGTTATCGTGTCAAACACAAAACCAGGATGGGAATGTAAAAATTTCACCTAAATTGAGCGTTCCAATTTTTGAGTCGCCCTTTACCCCCTCATTTTAAATCCGGTTGTATATTGGATATGCAGCTGTTATGGGATGAACTCTATGGAACGGATCGATCCGAAAATATTCTCCACGCTTTTTTTCTCTATCTTTGCCACCCTGACGGGGGTCGGTATTGTGGTCCCCCTGCTCCCGGTTTATGCCCATAATCTGGGGGCGAGCGGTCTTTATATTGCGCTCATTTTCGGCGGCTTCTCGTTAACCCGGTCGTTTTTTCTGCCCTGGTTCGGCCGGTGGTCTGACCGAAAAGGACGGAAACCGTTTATTGTCACCGGCCTTTTTGGCTATTTTCTGGTCGCCGTGGCCTTCGTGATGGCCACCCACGTGCAGACGCTGATCACCATCCGGATCATTCAGGGGGTGGCTTCGGCGATGATTATGCCGGTTGTCCAGGCTTATGTCGGCGATATCACGCCCATGGGCAAAGAAGGGGTCTCCATGGGGATGTTTAACATGTCCGCATTTATAGGCCTTAGTATCGGACCGCTGTTGGGAGGGGCGATCAAGGACTTTTTCAGTCTGCAGGTGGCTTTCGGCTGTATGGGCATATTGGCCTTGGCGGCGTTTTTTTTGACCCTTCTCTGCTTGCCGCCGAGGTCGGGGGAGTATATCGTCATCAGTGGATACCGTCCCATACCGTGGCGTCAGCTGTTGATCGACCGGATGATTATCAGCCTGTTTTTTTTTCGGCTCGTATACGCAACCTGCATCGGGATCATATGGGGCTTTTTACCGGTGTTCGCCGATATGCGCTTCTCGCTTTCCGGCTCTGCCATCGGGTTGCTTGTCATGCTGGGCATTTTTGTCAGCGGGCTGCTTCATATCCCCATGGGTTGGGTGGCCGATCGGGTCAATAAACGCCGGCTTGTTTTTATCGGGGGGCTGATTGTGGCTCTGGCCATCCTTTTCCTGTCCCGGGCGAAGGGATTTTGGGATCTTTTTGCCGCCAATTTAATATTCGGCTTCGGCGGCGGCATCTCAATGCCGGCCCTTATGGCGCTGGCGGTGATATCCGGAAACCGGAAGGAATCCATGGGATCGGTCATGTCATTGATTACCATCGCCCACAGTATGGGAATGCTTTTCGGCTCTTTGTGCGGCGGCCTTATAATGGACAGCTTTCAGCTGCAGAATGCATTTTCAGTAGGCGCCGTAATTATGCTGCTGGGTTCGGTGGGTTTTTTTATGGCGACGCGGAAGTCGTCGGCAGGGGACTAAACGCCCGGCTCCGTTTATTTGAGCACCATCTTTTGGCTGATGGGGGTCATAACGACTCGGAAGCCGATATAATTACACTTAAAATCCGGTGAGACGCTTCCCCGATAGGTACACCGGACCTCATGGGCGGAATTGGAATAGCTCCCCCCCCGAATAATGCGCCTCGCGCCTTTATTGTTGATGATTGGATTTTTATGGTCGTGTTTTTTGTAGGCATCTTCCATATAGACATCCAGGCACCATTCGTAGATATTGCCGCTCATATCATAGACGCCCAGCTGGTTGGGCTGTTTTAAGCCGACCGGTTGGGTGGTCAGGCCGCTGTTCGCATAATACCAGGCGAGGTTATCCAGCTCCTTGCCGCCGGCAAACTTGTGCGCTTTGCCGCAGCTTCTGGCCGCATACTCCCATTCGGCCTCAGTGGGCAAACGGAAATGATAGCGGTTTTTATTGAGCGATGAGAGTTTCTGGATAAATTCATGGGCATCCTGCCAGGTCACCCGCTCGACCGGGTGCCGGTCACTCAATTTAAACCAGGATGGGTTGCTGGATTTGACCACTTTCCATAGGGAAGAGGACATCACCTTTTTCCACTGCATCTGGGTGATGGGATATCTGCCCATCCAGAAACCGTCAATATAGACCTCATGTGCCGGGAATTCGTCCCGGTTTCCCTCTTCATCCCATTTACCGCATCCCATCCGATAGGCGCCCGAAGGGATCCAAACGAATTCCATCCCGGTCCTCGGCTCTGTCCATATATCCCCTGCTTTATGCCTGTCCAAGCGTTTGGCGGGTTTATTTTTCGGCTTAGGCTGCCGGTCCCTGATTGTCCGCCGGAGTTTTTTTCGGGTTTTCTCATCGGACTCATCGGACTCAGGAAACAGCGGGGCCCGGGGTTCAGTAGCGCCCTTTCCGTTGAGAAGGCCGATTATTTGCTTAAAGTCCGCGGGACGATTTTCCGGCGTGTAGCTTACGCATTGTCTGAGCAGACGCCCAATCGGCTCCGGGATATCTGGCCGGGACAACTCAAGACCGCTTGATTTGATCCGGCGGATGCGTTCGTTGAAATCTTCCATTTCGTAGGGCAACGCCCCGAACCACGTAAAGTAGGAGACAAATCCGTAGGAATAAATCAGGCTTGCGAGGCCGGCGTTTTCGTTTCGAATCAAGATTTCCGGGGCCGACCAGTTGGGTGTGAACTGGGCTCTGGCTGAGGCGGATACGCTGCTCAGGCGCTGCAGGCCCCCAAGATCGCCTATCAATAACTTATTTTCGTGGCTTAATAATAGGTTGGAGGGTTTGAGGTCTTTTACGATAAAAGCTTCACCGGTTTTCTGCGAAAGCCGTTGCAGTACTTCGGCCAGCTCCCGCATCAACTTTGTGCATTTTTCCGGCGACAACGGGTAATTATCGAGCACATAGTGGAGGAGGTTGTTCGGGCAATACTGCATTAAAAGGATCAGGTAGGCTTTGGCCTGCTGTTTGGAGACGTGTTTGTCCACCAGATGGAAGTCATAGATCTCAACCACCCCGTCGCCTTTGATTTTACTGTAGTAGGTCTGAACTGCATGGAAATCATGGGATATCTTTGAGTCCAAATCCGAGGTCGTTTTATAAGAAATGGAGCGTTCCACCATTATCGGAACCACCTTGACGGCCCGTTCCTTGAGGTTGTCCCGGACATGGTAGACGACCCCGTTGACCCCTTCACCGATTCTGTTAATAATTTCATAGGTGGGGAGACATTTTTTGATGATATTTTCCATTCCGTCTACTCTGTCTGTATCAACGCTTCGAATTCTTTAGCATGGCCATTTTTATTGGGTATTAAAAGAATTGAACGATGATAAAGCTTGTATTATCGATCAAGCCTTTTTCCGAGACCAAAGATAAAAGTGTTTTACCGTTAATCACCGGAGTGGGCATCAAATTATGATGCATCTCCTCTGCGGTCAACAGATCACTCAATCCGTCGCTGCAGATCAGGAAACAGGCCGGCGGCCGGTAGTCCTCAGTATGGACAAAAACCGAGTAGTTTTCCCACGAATCCGCAAATAAGGGGCCGATGCCGAATTCGACGAGGTTCCTGTAAGGATGGTTTTTTGCTGTTTGGCGTAGAATTAAAAAATTGTCAATGAGCCCCTGCACCACCGAATGATCATGGGAAATATAGTGGGCATTCGCCTCGTCGATTTTATATACCCGGCTGTCACCGGTATTGAAGGTACACACCGTTTGAGGGGTGGCGTAGAGCCCTGCCAGCGTCGTGCCGCAATTGATCGGCAGCTGATGCTGCGACGCATTTTGTATGTTTTTTAAAAGCAGCGGAATGTTTTGTGATCGGAACTCGCCCGCCTGAAATTTTGCCCTGAGCTGTTTGCAGACAAAATGGCTGGCGACATTTCCGGATTGATGGCCCCCGAGTCCATCGCATACCGTAAAAAGCAGGGACTCTCCCTCGAGTTCATCCTGTTTTTCGATCTCATCGGATTGGAGAATATCCGGGCCCGCAAGCAGGCAGTCTTCCTGTTTGCTGCGCGGGCCGCGCCGCATGGTTGTAAATATTCGAGCTTTCATGGGCTCCGGGTTGTTTAAAGAATTTTTTTAATCGAACTAAATTAATATCATAGTGGCAGATTCGGGGGGATTATTCAACCGGCATTTTAGTCCCCGTCTGAATGTTTTTCAACGCCAAAAAGGCTCGAGGATCTCCCGGAATTCGAATTATCCCTGTACGGGCCGTTCGCTGTCTCCCGGCTTTGCGCCGCTAGAACAGATCCAGTTGCTGCTGGGCCGCGGATTTTGGTTTGGCTTTGCCGGAGGCTTCACTCAACAGCCGGCCCTCTATATCGGCCAACAGGGGCGAAGGCCTTCTTTTTTCTTTCCTCCCGTATATCCATCGGCTTGTTGCCCGGGTTAAAAAAAGCCTGGTTTTGGCTCTCGTCATGGCTACGTATAACAGGCGACGCTCTTCGGCCGCGTCTGCAGCCCCGTCTGAGCCATGCCGCAGCGGTATATAGCCGTCTTCACAGCCGGCAACAAAAACGACCGGAAATTCAAGCCCCTTGGCGGCGTGCAGGGTCAAAAGCGCAATTTTCTGGCTTTTGGCGTCATAAGTATCCGGATCGCTCTGAAGCGCAGCCGATTCAATAAACGCCGCCGTATCGTCATTGAAGTGATCCGCCATCGAAATGACCCGTCCGCACGCCTCTTTCGTATCCGCGTCCGCCCCGCATGTCGCTTTAAGGCGCCGCGTCTGTTCAAGATACCGAAGTTTTCGCGCCACAGTCAACCCCGATATATCCCGGCTGTATTCGGAAAGGACGTTCATAAATCGTTCAATATGGGTGCGGGCGCTTTGGGATAGGCCGTCAATGGAGCTTCGTTCAGCCTCTGCCAATAAACCGTTCAAGGGTAGCTGATGGGCATAGCCCCAGTCTTTGAGCGTTGCCATATCATTTGGCTGAATCTCGGGCGCAACTGCTCGGATGGCCTGCTCGAAGTCGGCGTAGGTGCCGCCGCCTTCAAGTATTTTAAGGCAGGCAATAAGTTCCTGAACGCCTTTGTGGCGGAAGAGGCTTTTTTTGGTAGCGGTTTGAAACGGGAGCCCGGCCTGATCGAAGGTTTCGCCAATGATATCGCCCTGGGCCCGGGTGCGAAAGAGCACGGCAAAATCGGAGAATGAGTAATCGGCGTCATGCCGGGTGTTTTCATTGCCACCGAAGTCATCAAAATAAAATCCGGTGCCGCCCACCATCTGTTCAATGGTTTTGCCGATGGTGACCGCCTCGGCTTTTTCCGAGGGCGCATTTAGGTAATGGATGGTCTCGGGGCCTTCAATGCCGGAATGGACCCGCTCGGCGTCGGTGTTCAGGCTATGATGCCGGATGACCTGGTAAGAAGCTTCAAGTATATTCTCCGCCGAGCGATAGTTCTGTGTCAGTCGGATCCTCTCGGCATCGGGGAAGTCGGTCATGAATCGGTTGAAAAATTTAACATCCGAGCCCCGGAAGCCGTATATGGACTGGTCGGGATCGCCGATAACGCAGATATCGCCGTCCGGTGGGGTGAGCGCTTTTATGATGCGGTATTGGCCATAGTTTAAATCCTGGTATTCATCCACGAATATATAGGGGAGGCGGCGCTGATATTTATTGCGGACAACCGAATCGGTCTCAAGGGCGCCCACGGTTTTAAAAATCAGATCTTCATAATCACAGAGATGCTGGTCCTCCAATAGTTGCTGGTAGCACGCGTAGACCGCAGCCAGATGCTTCGCGTCAAGGGCGCCCGCTATTTCAGAAAGATCATCTTGAGGGCTTAATATCTGCTGTTTGGCGGCGATGATCGGGTCGAATATTTTCTCCGCCCGCCCCTTGATCTCTGTTCCCGTCTGTTTGACAACGGCAATGGCCTCCTGCATGAGCTGTAGGCGGTCGTAGTCATCAATAATGGAAAAATCCGAAGCAATCCGGGATTCTTTTAAAAACCGATTGCAGAATGAGTGGAAAGTGGCTGCTATCGGCAGCTCGGCCGCTTTGCCTAAAAACTGGGAGAGCCGTTCGGTCATTTCGGTCGCCGCCTTGTTGGTAAAGGTCAGGGCCAGGATCTGATCCGCACGGGCGGTTTGCGTCCGGATCAGGTGCGCGATACGGCAGGTCAATGTGCGGGTTTTCCCGGTGCCCGGGCCGGCGACAACCATCAGCGGTCCGCCCTCATGCATGACCGCCTGTTTTTGTATGGCGTTCAAACCGGCCAGAATATCGGTGTCCCTCTCATCTCCGGCGTCTTTCGCATCGGGCCGGGAGTCGGCGGCCAACGGCGTCGGATCATTTTTTTTTACGGTTTTTTTTTTGTTCGGGCCTTTGCCGCGTTTCGATGGATCGGCGCCGGCGCCGGGGGGTTGAAACAACGCCTGCTGGCCCACGAGCCGGTCCCGCTCCTGGGGGGTAAAAACCTTGATTTCTCCGTATTGGCCGTCAAATCCGGGGAAAATATGGACCTCCCCCGACCGCATCCGCTTCACAGCCTCTGTCAGCAGGGGGACGCCGGCATTGTCGACGGCATCCACCGGCAGCGTATGTAAAATCGCCAGCTCCGGGCCCAGGGCTTGCAGGACGCTTTCGTAATAGGCCTGTACTTTTTTGCTTTTCGGGCCGGTGCCGACGATTTCGGAGATGATTTCCGCCAGCGGTATGACACTGTAATATGGATGGGTCTTTTCGGGTTTTCCGCCTTCCGGCCGTGTGGCCAGGGCTTCGACCCGGTGGAGCACCCCGAGCGTCAGGGGATGCCCGCATACGGGACAGATGCCGTCGAGTTCAATCGCCTCTTTGGGGTGAAGGTTGACATTGCATTTGCGGTGGCCGTCCTGGTGATATTTGCCCTCCTGGGGAAAAAATTCGATGGTGCCGCAGAAGGCTTCCGGGTCGCCCGTTTTCAGGGCATTGCTGATCGCCGGATAGCTCAGCTCCGTATTCAAAAGATTGGCTTCCCGCCCGAGATTGGCCGGAGAGTGCGCATCCGAATTGGAAACCAAAGTAAGCCCGTCGATATTTCCAACCCGCCAGTTCATGGGTGGATCTGAGGACAATCCGGTTTCAACGGCGAATATATGGGGCGTTAAATCCTCGAAGCATTCTTCAACAGTGTCGAATCCGGATTTAGAACCAAACATGGAAAACCACGGCGTCCAGATATGGGCGGGGACCAGACACCCCTCTTCAGCGGTTTCAAGGACAATCTCAAGGAGATCCCGGCTGTCCAGCCCCAGGATCGGCCGTCCATCCGAGCGGATATTGCCGATTTGTTCCAGCCGGCTGTTGAGCCGGGCGACGGCCTTTATCTCGGGGAGAAAAATCAGGTTATGGGTTTTTCGGGTGACCCCGTTTTTTTTATAAATATCGCTGATCTCGCATGTCAGCATGAACCGGACGGGAAATCCGTCCCTGGCCCGAACCTGTTTTTCGCATTCGGCTTCCAGATCCTCTCTCAGCTTAAAAAGCCCGGGTTCTGCCGGCACAAGGTGTTCCTGGATTTCTTCAAACCATGCCGGATGGGTGAAATCACCGGTGCCGACAACCGTAATGCCCTTGTCCCGGGCGGCGATGTATAGGTTGGGCAGGGTCAGGGTCTTGGCCGTTGCCCTGGAAAACCGGGAATGGATGTGCAAGTCGGCGATGAAGTACATGGTGAAGCGTCCTGATTCTCATTTAAATTCAAGCAGCTAACAATCGGCTAGGTGGCAATCGGGTTCTATTCATATCAATTCCATTCGATTTTTTACAGGAAAAAATACTTGCCTGGGAAAGGGTTCACGGTTTAAGAGAGGGGAACTATTCATTACAGGAGATGATTCTATGGGCCTTTTGTCCGCAACGATGTCCTTGGCGCGTTATCGGGTGGAGGGGCGTATCCCGGACCCCTTTCTCGAGACGGTGCGCGACCGGCTGAAAAACCATGCCATCCGGGAAATCGACAATGAGCCGGCCGATAAAAGCGTCGGCTGGACCTGTTTCGACAATCCGTTTCAACCGGATTTTGATAAAGTCAATCTGGTTTTTGGCACGTATCTGTTGTTTTCCCTGCGGATTGACAAAAAACAGATCCCCGCAAAGGTGCTCCGCAAACATTTAGACATGGCGGTGGCCCGGCGGCTGAAACAGACCGAACGAAACCGTTTGACCAAAAACGAAAAACAGGAGCTCCGCGACGAGGTCGCCCGACGCCTCTACTCAAGAATTCCGGCAACGCCCAATGTCTATGAGGTGGTCTGGAGCTATGAGGCGCAGTCCCTATGGTTTTTTTCAACCCAGAAGGCCGCCAACGAGGAGTTGGAGTCGATTTTTGCAAAGACCTTCAAGCTGTCCATCATCCGGCTGTTTCCGTTTACCGAGGCCGATATGATCTGCGGTTTGACGGATAAGGAAAAAGACCTGCTTTACAAGGCGGCCCCGACGGTTTTTCATGGAGGTGCGTATGCTTGATGTCGCAGTTGCCTATAACCGTTATAAATACCTGGGAAATGAGTTTCTGACCTGGCTGTGGTTCATGATGGAAACGGACCGCTCGGCCCTCGAATTTCCGGAGGCGGAAAGCACCAACCTGGAAATCGGCAACCGGATTGTTCTTGAAAACAACCGCCATAACCGCGATGAAACCATTACCATCAAGGGCGATGGCGCCGGTCTGGAAGAAGGGGTGATCGCGCTTAAAAAAGGGGCGCTGGTCACAGAAATCAGCCTGGTTGTCAAGGCGCCGGAGTCTGAGTGGCGGTTTCAGTTGAAAGGCGAAAGCCTGAATATCACCAGCTTAAAGCCGCCGGAGAAGAATCCGGGGGAGGCAGCCGATGACATGGAACAGCGGGTGCTTGAGCAGCTCGCGCATGTGGAGCGGGCGGATAACCTCGTCCATCAATTGTATCAGCAGTTTATAAGGCACCGGCTTTCAGAGGACTGGGCGAATACGATCGTGCCGGCGATGACGCGATGGATTGGGCAGTCGGCGTCATCCTGAAGTCGACTTTTTATGAGACCAACCGTATTTGTTTGAGTTCAATCATAAAAAAAATTAAAGGAGGCGTAAAATGAAGGATGTAGTGATCGCGTCCGCCTGCCGGACGGCCATTGGGGCTTTTGGCGGCTCTCTTAAGGATGTGAACGGGGCGACCCTTGGCAGTGTCGCCATGAAGGAGGCAGTTGACCGGGCCGGGATTGATCCGGCAGCAATTGATGATGTGCGCTTCGGCTGCTGCCTGGAGCCGACCGATACCCTGAATGTGGCCCGCGTTTCCGCCCTGTTGGCCGGCATACCGGAATCCATACCGGCGGTCACCATCAACCGGGTTTGCATCTCGGGAATGGAATCCGTGTTATCCGGAATGGCGATGATCCAGGCGGGTATGTCGGAGTTGGTCCTGGCCGGCGGGTTGGAGCATATGTCCGGCGTGCCCTATGTTTTGCCCAATGCCCGATGGGGCTGCCGTCTGCAGGATGATGTCATGGTGGACGCCCTGATTCGGGGTCTGCATTGCGGCTCCCATGTGATACCGCATCCGGAGGACGGCCCGGTTGACGAGACCCAGCCGCCGCTGTCCTATTTTGCGGGGAAACCCTATATCATGGGCCACACAGCCGAATTCATCGCCCAGAAGCACAATATCTCACGGGAAGAAATGGACGAGGTGGCCTTAAGAAGCCACAACAACACGGAACGAGCCACCAATGAGGGCGATTTCGCCGATGAAATCGTTCCGGTCTCCGTGCCGAGAAAGAAAAAGGAGCCGCTCGTTTTTGACAAGGATGAACACTTCCGGCCTGGCCTGACCATGGAGGATCTCCAGAAACTGCCGCCGGCGTTTGTTCCCAAGATCGGAAAGGTCACGGCGGGCAATTCCAGCGGCATTAATGACGGTGCGGCCGCCATGGTGATCATGTCGGCGGACAAGGCCAAAGAGCTGGGCATTCAGCCGCTTGCCCGTATCCGGGGCGTAGGCAAAGGCGCCTGCCACCCGTCCGTGATGGGGCTTTCCCCGGTGCCGGCGGTGAACGATCTGCTTTCAAAAAGCGGTTTCAAGCTAAACGATTTCGAACTGATCGAACTCAATGAGGCCTTCGCCGCCCAGTATCTGGGATGCGAAAAGGAGCTGGGCTTGAACCGCGAGATCGTCAACGTCAATGGCTCCGGCATCGGCTTGGGCCATCCGGTGGGCTGCACGGGCGCCCGGATCATGGTGTCCTTGATGTATGCCATGAAAAAACGGGGCCAGTCCCTTGGCATGGCCAGCCTTTGCGGCGGGGGCGGCGTTTCGATGGCGACGGTTATAGAAATGATGTAGGTTTTGGATCGGGGAAAATGAACATATTTGCCGCCGCCCGGCCTTCAATAGCCGAACGGCGGCAAATATTTAAACATGCTAAAAGTTGATAATCGCGTCAAAGGCGGCATAAGCCGCTTCTAAGTAATTTGAAAATATATATTATTATTCCAGAAAGTTAACTCTATGTCATGCCGAGAAGCGAAAGCGACGAGGCATCTTGTTTGTTAAAGATTTCTCGCTGCCGCTCGAAATGACAATGCGGATGTTTTTTAGAGTTACTCTCTGCAAAAATGCCGCGTTATACGAAGCCATCAAAAGTTGAAACAGCTTCTGGCTATCTTAAACGGATCATATCGATAAAGCAGGTATCCCCGCTGTGATGACCGTGCCCGCCGGTATAAAATGTTGGAAACTCACGGTGCGCGAAAGGGTCATAGACTTCGGTCATGGAAAAAAAGTTGCCATCAAACTGTGGGCTGCCCGTTTTATCGGCTAAAATGGTGCCGGACTCGCCCAAGGGGAACATGCTCTCTATCCGCGTTGGCCCTGAATCGCCCATCTCCACACAGTGCGCATACGTAGATCGGGAGGCAAACGGTATGGTGTGAAGGGGGTTGCGGTCGAGAGGGGCCTGATCGAACAGATCATGGTTGAATTCAATTATCCCGCGCTCATCGATCCCCCATGAACGACCGCCGAGTTTCGTCAGGGCGCGGTCAAGCGCGGTTACGATGACGCCCTCTGCGGTTTCCACATTTTCCGAAGTCCCGATATTGTCGAACCAGTTATAATCGTTCGAAATCGCGCTGTCTGAATCCAGGCCGTGGAGAATGACGTTAAACAGGACCGTGGGATTATGCCATTTCTCCGGATTCTCTGTATCCGCATCATATACGTTGTTGTCCTTTTCCGCCGCCTCCGGATCATAGACGCCGGAATATGCGTTGCCCAGTTCATCCATGAAAGTCAGGTCAATCACTTCCTGGATCCAGGTATTGGCGAGCATCCAGGCATCCGAACGGTCCTTGCCGGCTACCCAATTGGCCTCTCCGCCGGCGACGAAATGGCCGTCAAATCCGTCCATAATTGTTAAAGCCTCGCTCCGCGCCGGGGATGCGTTATTGTTGACCGCGCTTAGGAATCGATCCTCCACAAATGCCCATGGATTGCCGCCGTTTCTGATGGAATCCGTGGTGGCGATATTCAGGGCCAGGTCCCGGATCTCTTCAAACGTCAGGTTGCCATGGGTCTCAAGATATTCCTCGATGACGTGGGCCCGGTGGAAGGGGCCGAAAAAGTAGCTCATATTGTTATAGGAGTTGGGGTACTCGGGGCTCGTCTTGTTATTCCAGCCGCCGTAGAAGCCCTGGGCCGTGTTCCTGTCAGCGGAAAGCGGCTTCAACTCATTGGCATTCCATTCCGCCTGTGGGTTGCCGTTGATGCCTTGGGGCAGGCGGTATTCATAGCCCTCTGGTCGCACCGGGTCCATCCCGGACATCCAGTAGGCGATGTTGCCGTCCCGGTCTGCGTAGCAGAAATGCTGGCTGACCGCCACATTTCTCAAGGCGGCGCCAAATTGATCCATGCTCTGCGCCCGCGCCAGGTTGAGGAAGGCCTTTATCGTGCCAAATTCCTTGCCCCAATGCGAGTAGCGCCACGCGACAATGGGGCCGTCTTCTGTCGGATTATAGTCGGCTGAGTTATAGGGCTGCGGTGAAACAATCGGGCCGTGCTCGGAGCGGTAAACCGGGAGCTCGACATTGGAGCCGCCGGCGACCTTGATCGTTTCCATGCGGTGAAGGCTGACATCGCCCGGGGTCTCGAAGTAATAGTCCACGGTATGGGCATGGCCCACCTGCATGGACCAGGCATGGTGCGGGGTTCGGCCGATGACAACGCCGGGAAGCCCCGGTATGGTCATGCCGGAAATTTTTATCCCTGCAGCCTCAACGGAGCCTTCCTGGCAGATGACGGGGACGGAAAATCCCATCTGGGGGCCGGAATAAATTGTCGGCCGTCCGGAGGCGGTTTTATCCCCGCTTAACACCCATGCATAGGAGCCCATCTTAACATAGGCGTTTATTTGCTTCAGCGTCTCTATCCGATTGCTCCATAGCCCATCGACGGCATCGCCGATTGTTCGGGGCTCGACCGATGCCCGCGCCGTTTCGGCGGAATCGGCGGCTGTCCCGGCTGTTTTTAGATCTTCGGCGGCGGGTTGGTTTTCCGCCTCTGCCGTATGCGTTTCCGGGATATAGGTTTGGGCATCCGCATCGTTTTGCCAGCGCAGATCTTCAAACATCTGCATTCCCATTTGGGCCCCGAAATTTGTTTGCAGGTATTGAATCAGCTGGGCATTGACAAGCTGCCCCTTGGACTGGGCCCCCGGATCAAACTGGCGCAGCAATGTGGAGGCCCATGCCAGCACATCCTCCGGCGTCCAGGGATCCGGAAACAGCGGTGTCCCCAAACCTAATTTTTCTCCTAGGGCGTGGAATTCGAACGGCAGCTGGGTTGGATCGTTGGAGACTTCGGTAATCCGCTGGTTGATCCCGTCCACATAGCCCTGGATCATCTCCCGGGCTTCCGTATCCAGCGCGTTAAAGCCGGCTTCCAGCTCAGTATCACTGTAGCCGGTTGTCCGGACCAGAATGTCCTGCTTAAGAAACTGGTCCTCCTCACCCGCCCCCAGAATTTCAGCCAGCGTTCCGTTGGCCGATCGCCTGTATTTTTCCATCTGCCAGAGCCGGTCGGAGGCGACCGCATGGCCCATTGCCTTGAATACATCATAGATGCCGTCTGAGTCCTCGCCCTCGATAAACCAGACCCCTTTATCATCCCTTGTTGTCGTGACCTCTGCGCCAGAGCAGACGGGAAGCGAAATAACAGCAGCAAGGACCATAATCATTAACCAATGGATTCGTTTCATTAAGTCCCCCTCATTTTTTTACGAGATTGTCAAATTTGATGGCTGCGTAAAGAGCGATTTTTATCGCAGCCGCGGCATTTTTGCAGAAAAGTAACCTGCGACCGTCTTACTCTTACCTAAATTGAGCGTTTCAATTTTTTGAAGATTTAATTTTTATTTTATTTTTAGGATATTGGATCATTTTTTAAATCAAAAAATTTGAAACCCTCCGGGATTTCCAATTTCACCGCATCTACTGC
>JAGXLR010000054.1 GCA_018334555.1 Desulfobacterales bacterium | reverse complement strand
AAGGAACTCGACAATATTTAATATTATCTTAGAAGCTTCCGCTGCTGTCATTCCGAGAAACGAAAGTGACGAGGAATCTTGATTGTTAAAGATTTCTCGCTACCGCTCGAAATGACAATGCGGACGCTTTTCAGAGTTATTTTCTGCAAAAATGGTGCGCCAGCGCAATAAATCGCTTTTTACGAAGCCATCAAAATTTGAAAAACTAAAAACAATTTGCGTTGCCGGCATATTTATAAGCAAAGGAGACCTGCAATGTCACTTATGAACGCCGAACAATATGAGGAGAGCCTCCGCGAACTGAACCTCGTCGTGTACATGTTCGGAAAGCGGCTTGAAAGCATAGTTGACGATCCCATCATACGGCCTTCCATGGCGGCGGTGGCCAAAACATATGAAATGGCCCACCGCCCCGAACACGAGGACATCATGACGGCCACCTCGCACATTACGGGAAAAAAAATCAACCGTTTCACCCATATCCACCAGAGCATGACCGACCTGGTCAAAAAAAGCAAAATGGGCCGTCTGCTGGGCCGTGAAACTGGATGCTGTTTTCAGCGCTGCGTCGGTATGGATACTTTGAACGCCTTATCCATTGTGACCTATGACATCGATCAGGAGAAGGGCACCGGCTATTACCAGCGGTTTCTGAAATACCTTGAATACGTTCAGGAAAATGATCAGACCTGCGACGGCGCCATGACCGATCCCAAAGGGGATCGCAGCCTGCCGCCGCACAAGCAGGCGGACCCCGATCACTACCTTCACGTTGTGGAAAAACGCGAAGACGGCATCATTGTGAGGGGCGCCAAGGCCCACCAGACCGGGGCGGTCAACTCTCATGAGATTATTGTCATGCCCACCATTGCCATGCGTGAAGGGGACCGGGACTATGCGGTTTCCTTTGCCCTGCCCAGTGACGCGGACGGCATCATCTATATCATGGGCCGTCAGTCCTGTGATACCCGTAAACTCGAAGCGGGCCTGCTGGATCGCGGCAACATCGTTTTTGGCGGCCATGAGGCCCTGGTGGTGTTCGACGATGTTTTTGTTCCCTGGCAGCGGGTTTTTATGTGCGGGGAGTATGAATTCGCCGGAAAACTGGTCGCCCAATTTGCCGCCTATCACCGGCAGAGCTACGCCTGCAAGGTCGGCGTGGGGGATGTGCTGATCGGCGCCGCCCAGACGGCTGCCGAGTATAATAACGTGGCCGGCGCCTCACACATCAAGGACAAGGTGATTGAGATGAATCACCTAAATGAAACCCTTTATTGCGGTTGCATCGCCTGCGCCTCGGAGGGGCATAAGGAGCCCAGCGGCACCTATGCGGTAAACACCCTGCTCGCCAACGTTCACAAGCAGAATGTCACCCGGTTTCCCTATGAAATGGCCCGGCTTGCGCAGGATATTGCCGGCGGTTTGATGGTCACGATGCCGTCTGAAAGCGATCTGAAGGCGCCTGAAACCGGCAAGTGGATTGAAAAATATTTCAGGGCGAAAAATGACGTCTCCGCTATGAACCGCATGCGCATTCTGCGGCTGATCGAAAACATCACCCTGGGCACGGCGGCCGTGGGATATCTAACCGAATCCATGCACGGGGCGGGCTCCCCCCAGGCCCAGCGCATCATGATATCGCGTCTGGCCAATATGGTGGAGAAGAAGCGGGCGGCCCAAAAACTGTGCGGGATCGAAGAGGAATAAACGATGAGGCGGGTGGGCATTAAATACTGCGGCGGATGCAACCCGGATTATGACCGGGTGGCGCTGGTGGAAGAATTAAAAAACCGCCTGGCGGGATATGTAGAATTCGTAGCCTATGATGCGGAGAATATCGATATGGTTCTGGCCGTCGAAGGGTGCCAGAGCGCATGCGCCGACTTGTCATCGGTAAAGAACCTTGAGGTTTATATCATTAAAGCGCCCGCGGATGCCGAGCGCTTTATTTCTTTTATTCGCCCTTAAACACCGGCTTGCGGTTTTCAAAGGCAGAATAAAAGAAAAAAACCGAAAAAAACGGCTGAAGGGTTAAAAGAGAAGGCCATGAAGGTTTTTGAGGGGGTCATCCATAACAACTGCATGGGAATGCCATAAGAAAATGGGCGGACCGGTCAATTGCACGGAATGCCATCCCCGGCCGCAGCAGCAATAAGCGGTATTATTGATTTTTATCGGCCCTTCCCTGCAGGGCCGCAATCTGCTCCAGAATTTTATCCCGCTGGTCCTCCAGATCGATCAGCTCTGCCATCATTCCGGGTTTCGCCGAGTGGGCCGGCATGCGCGATTTGGCTTCGGCGATTTGATTTTCTATCGTCTTTAGCTGCCGGTTGAGGTCGTCAATATCGGACATAAGAATGACTTCTTTCTCCGTTAAGTCTCACCTAAATTAAGGTCTCATCTTTAGCAGTCAGTTTCTGAAAATGTTCGATCATGCTCTGGCGCTCTCGCCGCAGGAGCTGGACCAGTTCCTCATTATTCCAAAAAAAACTCCTCAAGAGAATTTTGTCCCTATAGATAATAATGTTACGTCGATACCGGAGCGTGGCAAAGCCGGTCGGCGGAAGCAGGGCCAGATAGCCAAACACCCATTTCCAGCTCATGCCGGCAGCATGCCAGAGCCAAAAGCCGAAAGCGGCATAAGCTAAGCCAAACGCCAGAAATCCGACTCCGAAATAGGCAAAGGCGCGGATGGCCTCGTGGCTGGTGAAACGTGGCAAGTAGCGGGTCAACAGATAGGGCACCAGGTTATGTAACAGGCCGAAGAGTGCCACAGGGGCCATAAGCAGCGCATAGATTGTCATCCGCAGGCGCATCAGCCGCTGACGTACAGGCTCATCCATTGATCGTTTTAAGGCTTGGCTGCGCCGGGTTTGACTCAAATGGCCCTGGTAGCGATCTACCTGACGCCGCAGGGCGGAAACCGACGCCGGGTCATCGGCCATGGCCCTTGCCAGAATGGCAGTCAGGTTTCTACGATCCTGTATACGGGTTTCAAAAGAATTAGCCATCTCGCCGGTATCCGGCCGGTACCAGTCCAGCAGCTTCCATAGCCAACGTTTCAGCCGGGATTGGGATTTTAATCCGCCTCCCGCCCCTCCTTGCTCGTCCAGCGCCAGCGGCGCAAGCCGGTATCCGAGCGCCTCAGATAGATCATCGGCTAGTTTCCTAATCTGATCGTCTTCGACATGAATCGCTTGATGACGCAACAATATCTGGAGATCTGATGTCAGCTGTCGCATGGCTGCAGACGGATCTTGCCTGTTCAGTTCTTCGTAATCCGCCACCCGGAAGGGCGTGCCAAACCGCAGCAGCACGGCTGACATAAAGAGTTCCCGGTGTTCAAAATTAAGCCCCACAGGCACAATTCTCAGGCCAAGCTGATACCCATTCCGGGCCTCAGCCCCCAAGGCCATTCGTGCGCCCCCTGTCCGCAGTTCTATGACTTTACCAGCCGGCGAGTTTTCCCCCTCGGGGAAAAGCCCCAGGCAGCCGCCGCGTTCAAACAGCCTGTAGACCTCCTCGAAGACATCCACGTTTTTCGTATCGTGGGCTTCCACTTCACGGGCACGATAGACAGGAATGGCCCCCAGCCGATGCAGTAGGGCCGTAATCATTCGGTTTTTAAATAAACCGCTTTTTGCCAGGAAATGAATCTGGCGGTGGGTCTGCGTGGCCAGGAGGATGGCATCGAGCACTGAGGTCGGATGATTGGCCGCTAATATCACCGGGCCGGATTCAGGGATGCGTTCCGGATTGAGGGCCCGTATTTCCACAAAATAGAGATAGCTGAACACGCGCAGCAGCCAGATGGTTAACTGGTAGAGCTTCATGGCATCACTTTTTATTCGCCCTTAAACACCGGTTTGCGGTTTTCGAAGAAAGCGGTGAATCCTTCGACGGCATCTTTGGATGTTTTAACCGCCGTGCTGCCTTCCGCCTCCATTTTAAGGCCAGCGTCCATGCCCTCATAAATCCCCGCCGTTATGGCTTTTAAAACCGACCGTACCGCTATGGGGGGTCTTTCAGCCAATCTTTGGGCAAATTCCAACACTTCATCCATGAACCTCTCCGGGGCCGAAACTTGGTTCACCAAACCAATTTCATATGCCTCTTGGGCGTTTAGCCGGTTGCTGAAAAGAATCATGTCCAGTGCTTTGGCTTTTCCCACTACCCGGTAAAGCCGCTGGGTGCCGCCCCAGCCGGGAATGATCCCCAGGTTTAATTCGGTCAGTCCCACTTTGGCCTTGGGAGAGTCCATCATAATCCTGAAATGGGCTGACAGGGCCAGTTCGAGGCCGCCCCCCAGTGCATGGCCGTTAATAGCCGCTATAATGGGTTTTTCAAAACGATCCACGCGGCGCCATACCTCTCGGCCTTTTGCGCCGATATGGGGGGATTTGCCGGCGTCCGCCACGTCCATTCCGGCGGAAAAGCATTTTTCCCCGGCACCGGTAAGCACCACCACACGGATATCCTTATCATCTTCAATTTGTTCAAGAATTTTTTCAAACTCCTCAATGGCGGCAAGACTCCAGGAATTGGCAGGCGGGCGGTTAATCGTAATGATGCAGATGTTGTCCTTTTTATCGACGACTAAATTTTCATATTCCATAACAAACTCCTTGGGATAGCCGATTTTTTCAATTTTTATCCGTTTGTGTCCCGCCATAAATGAGATAATTTGTTCAAGTTCAAGGAAGGCGAAAATTTTAACCGCAGGAATACTCGAAGTATTTTGAGGATTAAAATTTGAGCCTGACACAGAAATTGGGCAAATTAGCCATTTATGGGGGCACCAATTAGCGATTGGCTTTCCTGTAGCCCAACCGATCATTGGCAATAATAAACTTGCAGATATTGGCCGATCCCTCGACGATGATGTACGTGGGGATATCCCGGTAATACCTGGCCAAAGGGTATTCGGTGGAATACCCGTAGGCGCCCAGGATGCGCATGGCCGATTCCGCACACCGCATGGCCACCTCGCCGGCCATGTACTTTGCCTGGGCCACTTCATATCCGTTGTTTACGTTTCCCTGGTCCTTCTGCCAGGCCGCCTTGTAAACCAACAGGCGGGCCGCCTCGATGTCTGTGGCCATTTTGGCGATCAGCTCCTGGTTCATCTGGAATTTGCCGATGGGTTGGCCGAACTGGACCCGTTCGTTGCAGTATTTAAGGGCAATTTCATAGCATGCCTGGGCGCATCCCACCGCGCCTGCCGCAGCCGAGAGCCGGGTATTGGCAAGGGAGCTGAACACGATTCTGGCCCCGTCTCCGGGTTTACCCAGCAGGTTTTCCTTGGGCACCGGCGTGTTGTTAAAAAAGAGCTCGCCGGTGGGCGAGGAATGCGATCCCAGTTTATCGAGATCCGAAGTGGTCACACCGGGAAAATTCTTCGGTTCCACGGCGAATGCGGACATCCCCTTGCTGCCGGCATCCGGGTTCGTGTAACAGTATACGACGGCCACATCGCACTGGTGGGCGTTTGAGATCCAGTTCTTGGACCCGTTTAACACATAGTGATCCCCCTTGTCTTCCGCCACGGTCTGCATGGCCATAACGTCTGATCCGGCATCCGGCTCGGTGATGGCAAACGCTCCCAGCAATTCGCCGGCACAGAGTTTGGGGATATACTTTTGCCTGGCTTCCTCCGTACCGTATAAATAGATGGGATAGGCGCACCCGATCCCGATCAGGTTGATCTGCACGCGCAGCGAGCTCGACGCCCGGGCGATTTCCTCGGTGATAATGGCCGCGGCCATCCAGCCGGCATCCTCGCCGCCGTATGCTTCGGGGATAACGGTCCCGATGAACCCCAGTTCCGCCATGGGCTTGATGGCTTCCTCCACGGGCAGGTAGTTATCGGCGTCCCACTGGTCGGCGTAGGGGGCGATTTGTTTGTCTGCAAATTCGCGCACCGCCTTTTGCAGCATCTTGTGTTCCTTGGATAGTTCAAAATGCATGATACCGTCTCCTTGTTATTTGCCTCTTTCAAATACCCCGGCAATGCCCAGTCCGCCGCCGCCGCAGATGCATTCCAGGCCGATTTTGGCATCCCTGCGCTGCATTTCATGCATGAGGGTGACCAGGACGCGTGTGCCGGTCGCCCCGATGGGATGGCCCAGGGATATGCCGGATCCGTTGACGTTGACCCGGTCATAATTATCCGGGGGAATGCCCATATCCTTTAAGTCGGCCAGCACCTGGGCGGCGAATGCCTCCTGGATCTCGATGAGATCGATGCGGCCAAGGGGGATCTGCGACATGCCCAGTGCTTTTCTCACCGCTCTTCCCACGGTGAGATGGGTCCGGGTCGGATCGGCGCCCGCAACGGCGATGGCATTCACGGACATAAACGCTTTGATGCCTAAGTCCCTGGCCTTTTGTTCGGACATGACCACCACGGCCGCGGCGCCGTCGTTTTCAGAGGAGGAGTTCCCCGCGGTACAGACGCCGCCCTGCACCGGGGTGAGCCTGGCCAGCTTTTCCATGCTCGTATCCCGCCGCAGGGTTTCATCTGTGCTGACAATCACCGGATCGCCTTTTCGCTGGGGTACTTCCACGGGAACCACTTCCTCGTCAAACTTGCCCCGGTCCCAGGCTGAGCATGCCTTTATCTGGCTTTCATAGGCCCACTGGTCGCATGCCTCCCTCGTGATGTTTTCCTCCACTGCCGCTGTTTCGGCCCAGGACATCATGGAGGGAAGCAGGCCGTAGCGGTGTTCAGGCTGGCTCATGACCCGCGCCCGCTGGATGCGGTCATAAAACGGCAGCCCCCAGATTGAAAGGTCGCCGTGTCCGCGGGGTATGCCTTTTTCTCCGCCGATGCCCCACTTGATCTTTCCGGGCAGATAGAATTCCGCGTTGGACATGCTCTCCACGCCGCCGGCCACAACGATTTCCGCATCACCGCTTCGGATCAGGGAGGCGGCCAGCCGGATCACCTCCAGCCCGGTACAGCACCGCCGGTCAATGGTAAGGCCGGGAAGTTCCTCGGGCCAGCCCGCATTTAAAAGCGCCATGCGGGCGATGTTGACGTATTCTCCGTTTTGGTAGGTCTGGCCCATGATCACCTCGTCGATTTGCTCCGGCTCTATGCCGGCGCGTGAAATCGCCTCGTTTAACACCAGGCTGGCGAGATCATAGGCCTCCACGGACCGGAGTCCGCCCATGTAACGGCCGACCGGGGTACGCACCCCGCTTGCGATAACTATACGATCTGTCATAATGACTCCTTTTTGGATCCATCCGGGTTGTATTCATACCACCCCTTGCCGGTTTTTTTGCCCAAATGGCCGGCCTTGACCTTGCGTCTCAGAAGAAGCGGCGGGTAAAACCGCGGGTCGCCGGTTTCACGGTAGCAGGCCATCATGGCCCCGTAGGTGACATCCAGACCGACCATGTCACCGGTTTCGAATATGCCCATCCGACGGCCCGAAGCCAGGCGAAGCCCCTTGTCAATGTCCTCGCACGTGGCCACCCCCTCTTCGACCAGCCGCATGGCCTCGATGGTGGAGGGGAAATTGATCCGGTTGATTACAAAGCCGGCCACATCCCGGTTGACCATGATCGGCGCCTTGCCGATCGCTAAAGCGAACTCCCGGCCAGCAGCCGCGGTTTCATCGGATGTGCTCATCCCCTTTATCACCTCGACCGCCATCATCATGGGCACCGGTGAGAAAAAATGGAGCCCCAGCACTTTGTCCGGGCGGTTGGTGGCCGCTGCCAGCTCGGTGATGGCAATGGCGGAGGTGTTTGATGCGAGCAGCACATTTGGCCCGCACGACGCATCGAGATCTTTGAAAATTTGCTGCTTTAGGGCCTGGTCCTCGAACACGGCTTCGATGGCCAGGTCAACGTCTTTTGCGGCGTTCAAATCCGGCACCGGTTGGATCCGGTCAAGAACGGTTTTCACATCCTCCTGGATTTTTCCCTTTTCCGCAAACTTGCCCACCGACCAGGAAATATTTTCCAAAGCTTTTTTTACGGCCGGCTCGGATTTGTCGGTTAGATACACATCTATTTTTGCCTGGGCGCATACCTGGGCGATCCCGCCGCCCATCAGTCCGGCGCCGATAACCAGCACGGAGTTTATCGTCATAGCTGCCTCCCGTTTTGAAATTATCAAAAATCATGCCAGTAACCATTTTTTAGCTACGGATGGATTAAAGCTAATAATTCAAAAAAGTTATCATCATTAAAGCTTTTTTTCTCAGCAGATTCGGGTGTTAAAAAATGGATATGGTTGCACGGTTGTAACGTGACGCTTATGTAACCCGTTACATTCTTTTGGGATTTTCCAGAGGAATGTCATGCTTTTTTATTTTTTGGTACATGGTTTTCCGGCTGATCCCAACGAGCCGGGCGGCCTTGGCCTCGATAATATTTAAATTAGGGGCAACGGTGATAATGGCATCTTTAAGAACGGACTCGTAGGCATTTTTTAAAGCCTCCGCTTTACCATTGCCGGCCATGTGGCGCCTCATTTGAAAAAACCGATTACGGGATTCGACATAAACGGATCTATTCTTTTAATTTTTTCCGTTTTTTCTGAAAGTGTCAAGGCCTGGGCGACCATACGGCCGTTTATTAAATACTTATTTTATCTAAGTATTTTCTAAGCAAAATTGAAGCATTGATCTTTATATCAGATTTAGAAAAGATCAGCCTATATAAATTTCTTATCTTTTAATACCATATTTTCGGGAGGGGCGTTAACGTGAAAAAAATTTTATTAAAATCTAAATGGATGAAGGCGTTTGTGCCGGCGGTATTGATTCTGACGATGATCGGGTGCGGCTTTGTTGCCAGCGTGCCCTGGATACGGAATGCCGACAATAACCAAGTGGTGAATATCGGCGATTCCATATTCGCATTGTCCGGTGAAATTCAGGAGTTCCTGCATTCCTATGCCGGAGAGACCTTCAGACGCTATGCGGTGTCAGGGGCTGAACTGACAGGCGGCGCCCTGGCGCCTTCGGTTGCCAGCCAGTACGATACGGCCAAGGCGGATAACCCCAACATCGATGTTATTTTCATGGACGCCGGGGGCAACGACATCCTGCTGCCCGCCATCGCCTTTGATCCCTATGACTGCAGGACGCAGTGGTATGAATGGGGCCGTCTATCCGACAGCTGCAAGAGTTTTATAGATGATATTTATGTGGATGCCGTCAACCTGTTAAACGAGATGTATGCCGACGGCGTGGATCATGTGATCTATCAGGGATACTATTACACCAAAGACACTTGGGTGATGCAGCTCGATAACCTGGAGGAGGCGGTTGATTACGGGGATATGAGGCTTGCCCAGGCATGTCAGAACTCGGCGTACGCACCGGGTGATTGTACCTTCATTGATCCGCGATGGGCGATAAATGACAGTGATATCAAATCAGATGCGATTCATCCGAAAACTTCTGGATCCGAGAAGCTGGCGGATTTGATGTGGCCGGTACTTGAGCCGCTGCTTTAATAGTATGATCAGGCCAGTCAGGCAGTGGTTTAGCCATTCGATTTAATTCCTTGCGGAATCAACCGATGGGGGCACGCGGGGCTTTGTAAAAAGCTCCGCGTGCCTTTTTTTACAGCTCGGAAAGAAGGGGCTTGTATCCGGTTATTCTAAGGGGTAGACTCGGACAAGAAGAAAAAAGAAGACCCCTGGAGGCAGTGAATAAAAAATGGCGGTTGCTAAAAAATTAAAAATAATGGGTTTGGCTATCGCAGGCGTCCTGTTTCTCTCTTTCCTGGGCTTCGGCTATTTTTTTGTTATGCCCACCGCAAACAATGAATATCCGCTGGATACGGCCCGCTTATCCGGTGAACCTGCTGACGGCGGGGCCGTGGGCAATACTGAAGGGTGGGGCCCAAGGCGGTCGCTGGCAGGTAAATATGCGTCCAAAAATATCGGAAAAGCCGATGCGCAGTCTTTGGAAGATCGACTGGTGAAGGAATTAAAGGAACGATACGGTGACACCATCTTCCAAAAAAGCACCCAGACCATCCTTCTGCGAGTCAAAAAGTTTCTAACGGATCTTTATCCCGAGGATGGGAAAAAACGGTTTTACAAGATCCTTAAACGGGCGTTTCCGGATCAGGCCGATAGGATCATTGAAACCCTGGCAAAAATGGAGCAGTATAACCGGTGGTTGGCGGATAACAGGCATTTGTTGGCCGATATGAGTTCTTTAGAAAGAAAGGGGGCCTTGTGGGAAAAGCGAAGAGAGCTATTTGGCCCTATGGCCAAGAAGATATGGTCGGAAGAAGTCCTGGCGTATGAGGAAAGAAAACGGGATATGCGGGAAACGATAAGCCTTTTGGATGAATCCTATGATACGACGATAGAGGAAAAGCTCGATATCTATAAAAGCACTTTGAATCAGACATATGAGGACTCACCGGAAGAATATATACTGGCTAATAAGGGCATGCTGGCAAAGGTGTTTTTCGGCATCGACGCCGTTCAGAAGCAAATCAAACAGATGACCCCTGAAGAGCGCCAGTGGGAAATCAATCAGATTCGTCGGGACTTTGGCTATACGGAAGAGCAGATTCAAAAAATGGAGGCGGTCGACGCGGAACGGAACAGGCGATGGAAAAACGGGCGCGTCTATATGAAGGCGCGTGAAGCCCTCGTTCAGAAATATGAAGGGCCGGAACTTGAGAAGCGGCTGCAGAAACTTCGAGAAAAACATTTCAAGCACGAGGCCAAAACCATTCGGCTCGAGGAAGAAGACGGCTTTTTTCGCTACGAAAGGCAGCGCGTCTACGGCCGAAACTAAGTGGTGGGGATAAAATGAGGTCAATAACAGCCATTTCGGTTGGCATCATATCACTTGTCGCAGTCCTCGTATGGCTGCCGCATAATTTTGCCATGGCGGAGCAAGCGGGCGGCCCCGGTTTTAGTGTCAGGCAGACCCGTTTTGAGTTCCAGCCGGTCTTTGAAGGGCAAAGCGTGCGATACGCATTTAAAGTGGAAAATGATGGCACCGAGCCCCTTGAGATTATCCAGGTGGAAACAGAATGAGGCTGCACGGCTGCTTCCTATCCGGAGCAGATCCCTCCCGGCGGCGAGGGGACCATTAGGATTGAGTTAAAAACCTTTGGCCACGGCGGAAAATACATCACCAAATCGATCTCGATTCGGACCAATGACCCGGATCATCCCCGGGTCAGTCTGCAAATCGCCGGAGACGTCAAAAAAAGGCATGTCATCTCCAAAAAAACCGCCCGTTTGACCGGCAACGCCGGCCAGACAATCAAGGATGTGGTGATTATCTCTCCGTCTGAAAAAAACCCTTTTAAGATAACAGGCATCCGGATGGAAAAGGGCGAAAATATCCGATACGATTTATCTGAGATCGAACAACCGGATGGCCTGAGATACCGGATCTCCATTTATAATACGAAAAAGGAAAAAGGCTGGTATATTGACAAGATTTTTGTCAAGACCTCCAGCCAGGTCACCCCGGAGTTCAAGATCCGTGTGATGGGCGTCATTCGGGACGGGTAATGCCGGTGCCATAGTTGCCACTAGTGTTCCGTTTGACCGATGGAGAGCAGAAAGGATTTGAGGTTGATCTTTTGATTTTTAATGCCCAGTTTTTTTCGGATATTGGCCCGGTGCGTATCCACCGTGCGATATGAAATATTCAACAGGTCCGAAATCTCTTTTGTGGTTTTATTGTGCTTGATCAGGTTGATGATCTGGATTTCGGAGGGCGTTAATTTATGCAGGGTTTTTGAGAGATCCCGCATAAACGGCGAGGCGATGTCCTCCAGGTTCTGCTCGATGATTTCAATCAGGACTTTTTGCATATCCCTGGACGAGGTTTGCTTCAACCTTTCAATATAGGGGGAAATTATCTCCCGGATATTATATATCATCTGTTCGCCGAGGTCGAAGCGGTCCGCATCGCGTTTTTTCAGCAGCACTTTCATGGCGACATTGGCCTCTTCAAGGGCCTGGGTGCGTTCTTTTACCTTTTCTTCAAGGGCGTCATGCATTTTTAAAAGGTTCTTCTCCGCCCGTCTTTTGTCTGTTATATCGCGCGCGGATCCCCTTATCCGGTGGGGCTTGCCGTTGCTTGGGATCAGGGAGTTTTTGTATTCCAGGTACCGCTTTTGACCGTCCGGCAATTCAACGGTCAGCACCCCTTCATCCTTTCCGTTTTCAACAATCCGTTCCAGATAGGCGTCAAACTGGGGGCGGCGCGTTTCCGGGATAAAATCCCGGATATTCCGGTTTATTATATTGTCCCGCGACCCGCCCATCTCGGCAATATAATGGGCGTTGGTTTCCACAATATTGCCGTCCAGATCATGGATATAGATCAGGTCAAAGACGTTGTTGAAAAGATCCCGGTATTTTTTGTTGCTTTCGGCAAGTTCGGAGGCAAATCGCTGGCGCTCCGAAACGTCAAAAACCTGTACGACGCTTATGGCTGGCTCGCCGGGTGCCTTTTTTACCGCCACATTGATTTCAACGGTCATCAGGCGGCCGTCTTTCCGATGAATAACGACCTCATAGGTTCGGGGCAGCCGTTGGCCCCCCTCCTGGCGTTCGAGATAGCGCTCGGAAACCAATTTTTTGCCCTCATCAGCCAGAAACTCCCGGAAATCGACGCCGATCGCCTCCGTGCGGGAATAGCCCGTAATCCTCTCAATCTCAGGGTTGACATAAATCACATGGTAGGTGTCATCAATAAGCAGAAAGCCGATATGGGAGTTTTCGATAATGAACCTATACAGTTCCGGCCCGAAAATTTTTTCTGGTTCCTCGGTCTCAGCGGGCCTCTCATCGGCTTCGTCTTTTTTCAGCCGGCGTTCGAATTTTTTCATAAAAAGGCTATGGCTTCCCAATGCGCCGATATTTGTGTTATTCTGCATATCCTGGGATTTCTTCACCCTTGAATGGTAATATGTCATGAACCGATAGGGGTGTCAATTTGTAACCTAAATTGAGCGTTTCAATTTTTTGAAGATTTAATTTCTATTTTATTCTTAGGATATTGGATTATTTTTTAAATCAAAAGATTTGATGGCTTCGTAAAAAGTCCAATATCTGTGTTGCGCTTCCGTCCCTCGGAATTTCACGTACGGCTAAGTACGCTGCATTCCTCGGGATTTGCGACGCCTTGGTCTTGAACTTTTTACTTTGCCATCCCAAAATCGACTTTTTACGAGACTGTCAAGATTTGAAACCCTCCGGGATTTTCAATTTCACCGCATCTACTGCGTCAAATGATGTCTCGCATAGGCGCCTATCGCCCGGACATCATTTTCCTTGTATCTGCGGCAAACTTGAAAATCGCTCAATTTAGGTGTAAACTTGATGGTTTCGTATAAAAATTTTACGAAGCCATCCTATTTGAATTCATGACATCCGGGGGATATTTTTGTATGTATTAAAGAAGGTGCGCATTTCCACCCTTATTTTTCGAAAGGCCCAACTCGTATGAAAGTCTTTTCAACCGTGCGGTACACGATCGGCTCTACCCCCCTGGTTCGGCTGAAGCGTATGACCGGGGGCCTGGAGGCGGAAATTCTTGTCAAGCTTGAGTTTATGAATCCCCTTGGAAGCGTTAAGGATCGGATTGCGGCCTCTATGATCGAAGCCGCGGAAAAGGAGGGAAAAATCGGGCCGGATACGCTGATCGTGGAACCGACCAGCGGGAATACCGGGATCGCCCTGGCATTTATCTGTGCCGCCAAAGGGTACCGATTGTGTTTGACCATGCCTGAGACCATGAGCCTGGAACGCCGGAAACTGTTGGCCCATTTGGGCGCGGAGCTGGTTCTTACCGAAGGGCACTACGGGATTAAGGGGGCGGTCCAGACCGCCCGCGAAATCTTGGACGCCAACAAGAACTCGTTCATGCCGGACCAATTCTCCAATCCGGCCAATCCGAAGATCCACCGGGAAACAACGGCCGAAGAGATTTGGCATGATACGGATGGCGGGGTGGACGTGTTCGTGTCCGGCGTCGGCACCGGCGGTACCATTACCGGCGTTTGCCAGGTGATAAAGGAGCGAAAGCCGGGGCTTAAATGCGTGGCCGTGGAACCCGCGGATTCCGCCGTACTTTCCGGCGGCGCACCCGGCCCTCATAAGCTCCAGGGCCTCGGCGCCGGGTTTATTCCGGAAGTGCTCGACCGATCGCTTATCGATGAGGTGGTTACCGTAGAGGCCGAAGAATCCTTTGAAACCGCCCGCCGACTAGCTAAAGAGGAGGGCCTTTTGTGCGGCATATCATCGGGTTCGGCGGTTGCCGCGGCCCTGCGTATCGCCAAACGCGAGGCGGCCAAGGGGAAAACCATTGTGACCGTGCTGCCCAGCACCGGTGAGCGATATATAAGTACGGATCTGTTTTTAACCTAAATTGAGCGTTTCAATTTTTTGAAGATTTAATTTTTATTTTTAGGATATTGGAACATTTTTTAAATCAAAAAATTTGAAACCCTCCGGGATTTCCAATTTCACCGCATCTACTGCGTCAAATGATGTCTCGCATAGGCGCCTATCGCCCGGGCATCATTTTCCTTGTATCCGCGGCAAACTTGAAAATCGCTCAATTTAGGTTTAACCTAATTCGTGTCCGTCCATAAACAGGATAAATGGATGGGCACTAATTAAAATACCAGGAAAGCGAATATGGCACCTTCCTATCAGTTTGAGACCCTTTGCCTGCATGCCGGCCATGCACCGGATGCTGAAACCCGCTCCCGCGCGGTGCCCGTCTACCGGACGACCTCCTATGTCTTTGATGATTCGGATGATGCGGCGGATGTTTTCGCCATGAGGCGGCCGGGCAATATCTATACGCGGATGATGAATCCTACCCAGGCGGTTCTTGAAAAACGAATGGCGGCCCTGGAGGGCGGAGCCGACGCCCTGGCCCTGGCATCGGGTACGGCGGCCGTCTATTATTCGATCATCAATATCTGTTCGGCGGGCGATGAGGTGGTTTCCGCGAACAACCTGTACGGCGGCACCTTTACCATGTTCAACAACATTTTCCCGCAGTTTGGTATCCGGGTACATTTTGTCGATCCGCGCGATCCGGAAAATTTTGAGGCGGCGGTGACGGATAGAACAAGGGCGATTTTCATTGAAGCTATCGGGAACCCGGCGCTTGAAGTGGCCGATATCAAGGCTGTGGCAGAGATCGGGGAGAAATATCGGCTGCCGGTAATCGTGGACGGGACCTTCACTACCCCGTATCTCTTGCGGTCCATTGAGTATGGGGCGGATATCGTGGTGCATTCCATGACCAAATGGATCGGGGGGCATGGTACGGGTATCGGCGGCATCGTGGTGGATGCCGGCAAATTTGACTGGACCGACCCGAAGTTTGACCTCTATAACACGCCCGATCCCAGCAATTTCAACCTCCGGTTCGCCCATGACCTGGGGGAGGACAATCATAGGGCGTTTACCATCCGGATGCGGCAGATACCCTTGCGCAACCTGGGGGCCTGTATATCACCGGACAATGCGTGGCTTTTTCTGCAGGGGCTGGAAACCCTGCCGCTCAGGATGGAGCGCCACTGTGAGAACGCCATGCGGGTGGCCCAATTTTTACGGTCCCACTCAGCTGCTACATGGGTAAGGTATCCGGGCTTGCCGGATGATCCGGCATATCCGACAGCCAGCCGGTATTTAACGAAAGGCTTCGGCGCGATGGTGGTATTCGGCATCAAAGGGGGAAGGGAAGCCGGCAAACGCTTTATCGACAGCCTGAGGCTTTTTTCGCATCTGGCCAATGTCGGGGACGCCAAAAGCCTGGCCCTTCACCCGGCAAGCACCACCCATTCGCAGCTAACCGAAGAACAACAGGTTGCCGGCGGCCTTTCTCCGGACATGATCCGTCTTTCCATCGGGATTGAGAATATTGATGATATCCTGGATGATTTGGAACAGGCGTTTAGCGGTATCTGATCCCCGCTTTTTCTACCCCCGCCATATCAGAATGCCGATATAGGTGGCATACATGATAAGCAATAACGCGCCTTCCCATCGGTCTAAAGACCGACGATTCCCGGTGAACATGGCGGCAAAAAGGATCAGGCTTGCCAGAACGAGGGTGCCGATATCCAGATTGCCGACTGTATGGAAGGGGAGGGGGTTGATGGTTGAGCTTACTCCCAGGACAAAAAAGATGTTAAATATATTGGAGCCAACCACGTTGCCCACCGCCATCTCCACATTGCCTTTGTAAGCGGCAGTTGCCGATGCGGCAAGCTCCGGCAGCGAGGTGCCGACGGCGACAACGGTCAACCCGACAATCGCTTCGCTCATCCCGAATGCCGATGCCATATGGATAGCCCCGTCAACAATCCATTTGCCGCCGAGGGCCAGTCCGATCAGCCCGGCAATGATCAGGGTCACGCTTTTTCCCATCCCCTGATTCACTCTTGGGTGTATCCCTTGGTAATTGCTGCCGACATGGGCGATGCTTGCGGCGTAATATATGAAAATGGCAAAAAACATAAGAAAAATCAGGCCGTCGGATCGGGATATATCCGAATACGCCCATCCATCGAGCAGATGGTCATTGGCGGCCGCCCATAAGGCCAGGGCCGCCAGCAGGCTGAACGGGATTTCCCGCCAAACTGTCCCCCGCGTGACCCGCAATGGCCGGATCAGGGCGGAAGCCCCCAGAATCAGGAGAATATTGGAGATATTGCTGCCGAGGACGTTGCCGACGGCAATGCCGACGCTTCCCTCAATGCTGGCCGTGATATTAACGAAAAGTTCGGGCGTGGAGGTTCCAAAGGCCAATAGGGTCAGGCCGATGACCCGATCGGATATGCCGAACCGTCGGGAGATGGCGGATGCCCCGTCAACCAGCAGATCCGCGCCTTTGATGAGAAGTGCGAAACCTATGAGCAGCAGGAAATATGGCAGAAGATAGTTCATTTGTTTTTAGATTTCGAGTACGCGTACGAGCACGAGAATCGTTCCACCGTAAACAGGGATAGCGCGTTTAAAACAGAAACTCAAGGTCGCTTCGCAGAAAATCTTCCAATTCAATACCGCCCGGGCCTACCAGCCAGGTCTTTGCCGCCGGCCATCGTTTACCGAAGATCTGAAGTCCGGAGTGCGGCTTTTCAAAAATGCCGCTTTTTACTTCAACGGCGGCGATCCTACCTTTGCTGGAGAGAATGAAATCCACCTCCTTATTTCTTTCGCGCCAGTAATAAACATTGATACCTGCCTCTTCAGCCTGATTGATAATATGCGTACCGATTCCGATTTCAACCAAACGGCCCCATCGTTTGGCATCCTGACGCCAATAATCAAGTGACAATCCGTACTGCGAGGTAACCAGGGCGGTATTGCGGGGTTGCCATTTGGGGCTGGAGGCGCGGGTTCGGAGTTTCGATCCATGCCATTTTGGGATTCCCCAAATAAGGAAAGCCCCTTCAAGAAGCCGTTGGTAATGGGCGAGCGTCGTTGTGTTGCCGGCATCCTGCAGCTGTCCCGTAAGCTTCTGGTAAGAAACAATCTGGCCGGCATAATCACAGCTCAATGCGTATAGTTGTCGCAGCAGGGCCGGTTTTTCGACGCGGTTTAACAGCAGAATATCCTTGCCGATTGCAGCTTCTACCAAAGACTGTTGAATATAATCCGCCCAGCGCTGCCAATCATGGATCAGGGGCGCGGCGCCAGGATAGCCGCCATAGAACAGATAAGTATTCAGATCCCATCCAAAGCAGTTTCTCATCTCCGAAAAAGACCAATGGGCCATGCGCAAGAGTTCAAAGCGACCGGCCAGACTCTCGGTCAATCCGTTCTGGATCTGCAGCGAAGATGAGCCGCACAAGATGAGGCGGATGGGCTTGCTCGAATACCTTGCCTTGTCCCAGAAATACTTGATGGTTTCATCCCAGCCCCGAACTTTTTGAACTTCATCTAAAACCAAGAGCACTTGGCCCTGTTTTTCAGCCTTTAACTCGGCCGATCGCCAGGCCTGTTCGATCCAGTCCGGGCCCGGCGGAGCCGGGTTGTCAGCAGAGGCATATAATGTCGGACCGTCCCATTTTTCAATGATTTGAAGCAGTGCCGTAGTTTTACCCACTTGTCGGGGACCGGTGACGACTTGGATAAGAGGGCGCGCTTCATCCAGCCTTTCGATAAGAATGCTAACTTTATTTCTTTTAAATTTGGGAAGTTGAATATTTTTCTTCATTTTGCTCAAATATTTGAGTAAAATTACTCATAGTTTTGAATATATTTAAATATAAATAGGAAATCTTTTTATATGTCAAGTTTAAAATTGGGATAGTATCTGATATAAAATAAAAACTAATTTGGTTTGGGTATATATTCAACCCTATTGTTGCACAGGAAAATTTGATGAACCCTCCGAACGCCTCCTCTAAAACGATAACAAACGGCACTCTGGGTACCTTTGCCGGGGTTTTCACGCCGAGCATTTTAACCATCCTGGGCATCATTCTCTTTCTGCGCCTGGGCTATGTGGTGGGAAATGCGGGCTTGGGACTGGCCCTGGTAATCATCGCCATGGCCAATGCCATTTCCGTGTTGACTTCGGTTTCGCTTGCCGCTGTTGCCACCAACATGAGGGTCAAGGGCGGCGGGGACTATTATCTGATCTCCCGGACACTGGGCCTGGAATTCGGCGGGGCCATCGGCATTGTTTTATTTCTGGCCCAATCGGTTTCAATTGCGTTCTACAGCATCGGCTTTGGCGAGGTCCTGGCAGCTCTGGCCCCCTTTTCCATGCCGGGGCTATCCCAGGTTATTGCCGCGGCAGCGGTGCTTCTGCTTTTTGTCTTTGCCTGGCTGGGGGCGGACTGGGCGGCCCGGTTTCAGTTCATTGTCATGGCCATATTGGCGGCCGCCATTGTGTCTTTTTTTGTGGGCGGTGCCCTTCGATGGGATACCGCCACGCTGGCGGCCAATTTTACGGCGCCGGCGGACAGCCAGCCGTTCTGGATCATATTCGCCATTTTTTTCCCCGCGGTCACCGGGTTTACCCAAGGGGTGAGCATGTCAGGCGATCTTAAGGATCCGGGCAA
>JAGXLR010000053.1 GCA_018334555.1 Desulfobacterales bacterium | reverse complement strand
CCAATATCTGTGTTGCGCTTCCGTCCCTCGGAATTTCACGTACAGCTAAGTACGCTGCATTCCTCGGGATTTTGCGCGCCCCCTAATCTTAAACGGGGCTTGAACTTTTTACTTTGCCATCCTAAAACCGACTTTTTACGAGATTGTCAACTCTATCCTAAATTGAAACGCTCAATTTAGGTCTAAAAAACATCCGCATTGTCATTTCGAGCGGCAGCGAGAAATCTTTAGCAATCAAGATTCCTCGTCGCTTTCTCTCCTCGGAATGACAGAGAGTTAACCTTCTGGACGCACCCACCAAACAGAAAAAGCCGCAACCCACTAGGATTACGGCTTAATTTCTGCGAAAGGTGCCGAGGGGCGGAATCGAACCACCGACACGGGGATTTTCAGTCACCTGCTCTACCGACTGAGCTACCTCGGCGAAAAATTTAATAGTTGTATAAAGAATAATCCGATTGGCTGTCAAGGGCTTTTTTTACAGATATCACCAAGCAGGCACTGGATCAGGGTGCATGCAGCAATAGCGGCGGTTTCCGCTCTTAAAATCCGGGGCCCCATTGAAATGGGGGTAAAGCCATGCTCGCCGGCTTTTAAGGCCTCTTCTCCGGTAAATCCGCCTTCCGGCCCGATCATCAGGAATACGTCTTCAATGCCCGGCCAGAGGCTTTCTTTATTTGTCAGGGCGGATTCGGCATTTTCCCAAAAGAGGAGTTTTTTATCCGAATATTCGCCAAATTGCAGGGCGTCATTAAAGACAGCGGGCGCCGAGATTTCCGGGATACGCCCGCGCCGGCTCTGCTTAACCGCCTCTTTGGCTATCGTCTGCCATCGGCTAATCCGGGCGGAGATTTTTTTGGCCGGCGGATTTGCAATGGACCGGGCGGTGAGAACCGGCAAAAGTCGGGTGATCCCGAGCTCAGTAAGGTGTCTGACCAAAAAGTCCATTTTCTTTTCTTTTAAAAATCCAATCGCCAGGGTCAGCCGGAGATTGGATTCTGCGCCCGTAGGGTATTTTTCATGCACGTAAACTTGTACCCGGTCCTCGGCAATCGTTTTTATCTCCGATGCATAGGCATATCCGGAGCCGTCTATGAGTTCTATAGAATCCCCGACCCGCAGGCGAAGCACCGTTTTTATATGATGGGCTTCGTTGCCGGTAACCGTTGTTTCGGCTTCGGCATGAAGATGGTTTTCAATAAAGAATCTTCGCATGACAGTCGCGCAAATAGTCGCTTTGGACCACCCGATCCAGGCTTTCCTATTAAAGTAGGCCTCTAAAAGATAAACGTCAATAGCCGAAAATTCGTTTTTCTTGACATGAGGTGCCGGTTTTGATAAAAAAATATTGAATTTATTAATTTTGATGCCAAAGGAGCGGCGCATATGGTCGAGAACTCCGAAAATCGTCCTGAAGAGGGGCGGCCTGATCCGGAATTGGAAGATACAGAGGAAGTGATCGAATTATCCGATATTGCTGTCGGCACGACGCAGGAGGATGAGGAAATCATAGAGTTGACCGAAGAGGTCCTTGACGAAGCCATGGGCGCGGTGACCCGTACGACGGGCGAAGATGACAATGAAGAGGTGCTTGACTTATCAGAAGCCGAACAATCAGACATAGGCGACGCGGCGGCGTTATCTGAGCCCGAGGGCGGCGAAGATGGCGCTTTTGGCTCAGAAGAGCCTATTGCTTCGGCTGAGAAAGAATCTGAGGAAGTTGAGGAGCAGATTTCCCACGAACTCGATGACTATTTCGGCGTTGATGAGCCGGTTAAAGAGGCGGTGCCCGAGGAACAGACGGAAATGGCGCCCGCTTCCATGGAAAGCGAGCCGGATCAGCCGCTTGATGAATCCGCATCCTCAGAGGCGCTGGAAGCTAAAATAGAACGGGTGATAGAGGAAAAATTTGCCGAACGAATGGAAAAAGTATTTTCGGAGATAATAGAAGCCCGTCTGAAAGAAAACATGGAGCAGCTGAAAAAAGATTTGCTTGAAGCCAGGGAGAAATAGCGTCTGGCGAATAAAACGGGCAGTCTGTCAGCGCTGACGTTGACCGTCCCGTCAAAATTGATTCTAAATGGGGGTTATTAGCTAATAATCAATCCCCATTTTTTTGATCTCTCACACCGATCTTATGGTAAATGAAAGCAAAAAAACGATGAAAAAAGGCTACGCACCTGAAGAAGTGGAAGCCAAGTGGTACGCATACTGGGAACAGAACAAATTGTTTGCCGCATCCGAGCAAAGCGGGCAAAAACCGTTTTCCATTGTTATCCCCCCGCCGAATGTGACCGGCGTTCTGCATATGGGGCACTCCCTGAACATCACGCTGCAGGATATACTTTGCCGGTACCGACGCCTTCGCGGGGATAATGTGCTCTGGATGCCCGGCACGGATCATGCCGGCATTGCCACACAGAACGTGGTTGAAAAAAACCTCGCCTTACAGGATACTAGCCGGCATCAAATCGGCCGCAGGAAGTTTGTTGAGGCCGTCTGGGATTGGCGCCGAAAATACGGCGATGCGATTATCAACCAGCTCAAATCTTTAGGCGCCTCCTGTGACTGGGACAGGGAACGCTTCACGATGGATGAGGGGCTTTCAAGGGCCGTTCGAAAGGTATTTGTGGAGCTATACGAGGCCGGTCTAATCTATCGCGGCAACTATATTATCAACTGGTGTCCAAGATGCCAGACCGCCCTTGCCGAACTAGAGGTCGAGCACGAAGAGGAAAACGGCCATATCTATTATGTCCATTATCCACTCACGGAGGCGGGCGACGGACCGATCGTCGCCACAACCCGCCCCGAGACCATGCTGGGCGATACCGCCGTGGCCGTGCATCCGGAAGATGACCGATTCCGACATCTTCACGGCCGATCCGTCGTTTTACCGCTGACCGAGAGGGAGATTCCGGTTATTACCGATTCATATGTGGACATATCCTTCGGCACCGGGGCATTGAAAATCACTCCCGCCCATGACCCCAATGACTTTGAAATCGGAAAGATCCATGAACTGCCAAGCGTCAGGGTGATTGGTGAAGACGGATGTATGACCGAAGCCGCCGGCGAAAAATACCGGGGGCTGGATCGGTTCGAGTGCCGGCGGGTGGTCGTGCAGGATCTGAAAGACAACGGGCTTCTTCAAAAAATTGAGGATTACAGGCACAGCGTCGGCCACTGTTACCGATGCCAGACGCTTGTGGAGCCGAACCTTTCCAAACAGTGGTTTGTCAAAACCCGTCCACTCGCCGAACAGGCGGTTAAGGCCGTAGAAAACAGCGAGACAAAGATTGTTCCGGAAAAATGGAGGAACGATTATTTCAAATGGATGGAAGACATTCGGGATTGGTGTATTTCCAGGCAGATCTGGTGGGGACACCCGATTCCGGCCTGGACATGCGCCGATTGCGGTAAACTGATTGTGTCCTTTGAAGATCCAAAGACATGTCCGGCCTGCGGAAGCGGGCAGCTTGAGCAGGACCCGGATGTACTCGACACCTGGTTCAGTTCGGCGCTCTGGCCGTTCTCCACGATGGGATGGCCGGATCAAACCCGGCTTTTGGAAACATTTTATCCCACATCGGTGCTGGTGACCGGCTTTGACATCCTGTTCTTCTGGGTCGCCCGTATGATGATGATGGGCTGTCACTTCATGGATGAAGTGCCGTTCAGGGATGTCTACGTGCATGCCCTGGTCCGGGATGAAAACGGCAAGAAGATGAGCAAGTCCTCGGGCAATGTCATTGACCCCATGGTCATTATCGAGAAATATGGCACGGATGCCCTGCGGTTCACGCTGTCCGCTTTTGCCGCCCAGGGGAGGGATATCAAGCTTTCCGAAAAACGGATCGAAGGATACCGCAATTTCATCAATAAGCTTTGGAATGCCGCCCGATTGACGCTGATGCATGTGACGCAAGCGCCCGGCGGCATCGATTTATCCACCTCAGGCCTTGCCGATCGCTGGATGCTCTCGCGCCTGAAGACAGTCGCCAATAGGGTGGCCGAGGCGATTGACGGGTATCACTTTAATATCGCGGCTAATGAAATCTACCAGTTTGTCTGGCATGAATTCTGCGATTGGTACCTGGAAGCCGCCAAACCCGCTTTATACGGTAAATGGGGAGAGGGTCGGCAGCAGGCAGCCCTGAAGGTTTCCTGGCGGGTACTGCATGACACGTTGATCCTGCTCCACCCGTTTATCCCTTTTGTTACCGAAGAGATTTGGCACCTGCTCCCCGGCACCGAGGGATCGATCATGAAGGCCGTTTATCCTTCAGATGCCGCTGGGTTTGATCAGTTGCCAAATGATCCGGCGGCGGAGGCGGACATGGCCCTCCTCATGGAGGTGATTAACGGCATTCGAAATATCCGCGGGGAAATGAATATTCCGCCCGCTTCGAATCTGGACGCTCTGGTTCAAACCGACAGCGCCCGCCATCAATCGCTTATTAAAAACAACAAGGCGTTAGTTTCCAATTTGGCCCGGCTCGATTCCCTCAGCATAGAACCGGCCGGCGAAAAACCAAAGGCTACGGCTACAGCCATTGTGGATGATCTCGTTATATCGGTTTACCTGAAGGGGGTTATCGATTTCGCCCGGGAGACCCAGCGGCTGGAAAAAGAAATCGCCAAGCTTGACAAGGAGATCCAGGCGCTGTTGAAGAAGCTGGAGAATGATGACTTCCTCAGCAAGGCACCGGCCGATGTGATCGAGAAGGCACGGAGCCAGTATGATGAATATGTCGAAAAACAGGAAAAGCTGGTAAACAACCTGGATAAGATTAAATCCATTTCCGAGTATCAATAGCCCATGGAAACCCCGGACGCGAGTCTTTCTTCATACCACTTGGAGCAGCTGATCGAATTGGCTGTTATTGAGGATATCGGCCCCGGCGATATGACCACAGACGCTATCCCCCGCCACCCGGCGCTGAAAGGGGAGGGGGCGATTATTGCCAGGGAGCCGGTCGTGGTTGCCGGCCTGGAGGCGGCACGGCGGGTTTTTCTGAAGATGGACCCGGGAGCCACTTTTTTGCCGGAATCCTCCGAGGGTGCGGAGATTGATGGCGGCACCGTAATCGCAAGGGTCCGGGGAAATTTTCATGCCCTATTAACCGGTGAACGGATTGCCCTTAACTTTCTGCAGCGCCTCTGCGGAATTGCCACCCATGTGCGCGCCTATGTGAATGAACTCTCCAATAGCCCCGTACGGCTTGTGGATACCCGCAAGACCAATGCCGGATGGCGGGCACTGGAAAAATACGCCGTTCGCATGGGCGGAGCAAATAACCACCGCCTTGGACTATATGACGGCATTCTTGTTAAGGACAATCATATTGCCGCATTCGGGGATATCCGGACCGCTGTTGAAAAAACCCGCCAAACCGCATCCCATCTATTAAAGATCGAGGTCGAGGTCTCAACCCTTGAACAGGTCAAGGAGGCGCTTGCAGCCGGCGCAGACGTGATTATGCTGGATAATATGAATGATAGTGAAATCCGGACGGCCCTGGCGGAGATCAACGGGAAGGCACTGGTGGAGGTTTCCGGTCAAGTCGCGCGAGGCGAACTGAAAAAGCTGGCAGATATGGGGGTGGATATCATTTCCGTGGGGGCATTGACCCATTCCGCCCGATTTGTCGACTTGAGCATGGCCATCTCCCCCCTTGATGCGCAATAACGTATCTTTTTCCCCAGGCGCGCTGCGAAACTAAATGAAGGGTTGAAGCGCTGATCAATGATCCCCATTCGCGATACGATTCCATCCAGACACTATCCCATCGTCAATAATACGCTGATCGGGATCAATATCGTGGTTTATCTGGTCCAGCTGTCCCACGGCAATGGGATGACCCGGTTTGTCCTCACCTATGGGTTGGTGCCCGCCAAGTTTACCATACCCCAGATTGCCGCCCATTTTACCGCCGGCCAGATTGTTTTCTCGCTGGTTTCCTTCATGTTTTTGCACGGCGGCTTCCTCCACATCCTGGGCAATATGTGGTCGCTTTACATATTCGGCGACAATGTGGAAGATCGGCTGGGCTCTGTCTATTATTTGATTTTTTACCTGCTATCCGGGATCGTATCCGGATTATGCCACCTTCTTCTGAATATGGATTCAACAGTCCCCACCATCGGGGCGAGTGGGGCGATCGCCGGCGTTATGGGGGCCTATTTTATCCTTTATCCATACGCCAGGATTCTAACTTTAATCCCCATCCTCATCTTTCCCCTGTTTATTGAAATCCCTGCGCTTTTCTTCTTGGGGCTCTGGTTTTTCATGCAGGTATTTAATGCCGCCATAGGCGGCGGCGCGATGAGCGGGATTGCCTGGTGGGCCCATATAGGCGGATTTATCTTTGGCGTACTGGCCTTAAAGGCCTTTGGCGTGTTTCCGGAGACCCGTTTTGGCGATATATTGAAACGGGTCTCCATGCAGAAGAAAAAAAGCCCGAGGCTGCAGGTGATGCAGCCGTTCATGGGTAACCGGGAGATTAATTTGCACGAAACTATCCGGATCACGCCCTATGAGGCGGCAGCCGGCACAAAAAAGATGCTTAACCTGCCGTTGGGGGCTCATAACCGGTTTTACCGGGTCAGTATTCCGCCGGGCATAAAAGACGGTAACGTCCTGCGACTGAGGGGACTGGGACGGCAATCGCCGAAAGGAGAAAACGGCGACTTGTATTTAACCGTGAAGATTGAGCAGCCTTGGGAAAAACAGTAGTAAGGGCGTCAGACGGCGGACCGCTCGGGAAGCAAATGGGCGATCCGGTTGCGCCCCCTTTTTTTGGCAATATACATGGCATGATCCGCCCGTTTAACCAGGTCGGAAATCGAATCCGTCTCCGAATACTCGGTTGCACCGATACTGACGGTCACCTGTGTATCATCGATATAATCAAGGGTCTCGCTGTTGATATTATCCTTGATCCGTTCAGCAACGGTTATTGCATCCTCACAAGTCGTTTCCGGGAGCAGCACGGTGAACTCTTCGCCGCCGTATCGATAGGCCGTATCCATGGTGCGCATGCAAGAAGTGATCATGCGGGCGACGCGTCGCAGAATGCGGTCCCCTTCCAGATGGCCGTAAGTGTCGTTGAAATGCTTGAAGTGATCGACATCGAGCAACAGGATGGAAAACGGCCGCTTGTATCGCCGATAGCGATTGATTTCCTGCTCGATCTGGTTGTAGAAGTGCCTGGTATTGAAGAGCTTGGTCAGATCGTCGGTAATCGCCAGTTCCTTTAACTGCTCGAGAATCATTGTTCGCTCCTGAGTCAGATGGCGCTCCCGCAATACGCGCTTTAGACGCAACTGCAGCTCTTCGAATTTGATCGGCTTGAAAATGAAATCGTCCGCCCCCTTGTTGACCGCCTCTTCATAGGTGTAATCGCCTGTGTAGCCGGTAATTACGATGACATCGCTGTCGTAGTGATTTTTGATATAGCTGCTCAGCTCCAAACCATCCATACCGCTCATGATAATGTCGGTAATAATGACGTCCATATGCTTATCGCGGAGAAAAGCCATGGCCTCCTCGGCACTGGAGGCCGAAAATGCCTGATAATCCATTATTGATAGGAATTCATAGATAGAATCCCTGACAGCCGGATCATCATCGACGATTAAAATTTTGGCGGACATAAATTTTGACCGTTGCTCGTAAAGGTTGTGAAAGACGCATTGACATGTTGCCGGATAATTTGGTAAGCAAGCGTGTTTTCAGAATAATTTAATTTTTTTTTACCATAGGGAATAAAACAATGTCAATTGACTTTTCTCTGAGCAGGGATAATATGGACTTTTAGATGGATAATATTCGAAATTTCAGCATAATTGCCCATATTGATCATGGCAAATCCACATTGTCCGATCGCTTGATACAAAAAGCGGAGATCGTATCGGATCGGGATTTCATGGATCAGGTTCTGGACTCCATGGACCTCGAGCGCGAACGGGGGATTACCATAAAAAGCCAGACCATTTGCCTGCCTTATACGGCAGCCGACGGCCGGCTGTATTATTTGAATTTGATTGATACACCGGGCCATGTCGATTTCAGCTATGAAGTCTCCCGGGCGCTGGCCTCCTGTGAGGGGGCGCTGCTGCTGATCGATGCCAGCCAGGGCGTGGAGGCCCAGACCATTGCCAATATGTATCTGGCCGTCGAAAATGATCTGGAGATCATCCCGGTGATTAACAAGATTGACCTGCCGTCGGCGGAGGTCGAAAACGTCAAGGAGCAGATTGCTGAAGATCTTGGATTGGACCCGGATGATGCGATCCTTTGTTCAGCCAAAGAATGGATGGGTATCGAGGCGGTTTTTGAAGCGATTATAACCCATCTCCCCCCGCCATCAGGGGATCCAAAAGCCCCTTTGAGGGCCTTGATATTTGACTCCAATTATGACCCCTACCGGGGGACCATCGTCCATTTCCGTGTTTTGGACGGCCGGATCAAACCCGGCGATGAGATCCTGTTTATGTCAAACAAGGCCGCGTACACGGTAGAAGAGGTGGGCATTTTCCAGTTAAAGCGCGTTGCCCAGAAGGAAATCAGCGCCGGCCGGGTGGGTTATCTCATCGCCGGGATCAAAACCGTTAGCGATACCCGGTGCGGAGATACCATTACCTTGAAAAAACGTCCCTGCGATAAGCCGTTAAGCGGTTTTAAGGAGGCCAAATCCGTCGTCTTCTCCTCTGTTTATCCCGTATCCACAGATGATTACCCCGAGCTTGCCTCGGCCTTGGAGAAGCTGAAACTAAATGATGCCTCCCTCGTCTATCAAAAAGACAGTTCAGTGGCGTTGGGCTTTGGGTTCAGGTGCGGCTTCCTGGGCCTGCTTCATCTGGAGGTGGTGCAGCAGCGGCTGGAACGGGAGTATGGCCTGTCTCTCATCATTACCGCGCCATCCGTGGAATATGAAATCGAATTGCTTGACGGGACGACCCTAACCATTGACAACCCGGTCGATTATCCGGATCCCGGCAAAATCGTGAAAACCCGGGAGCCCTATATTCGGGCCTCAATCATTATTCCGGACAGCTACATGGGCATAATTATGAATCTTTGCCTGGAACGCCGGGGCATCAATACGGATTACCAGTACTTTACCAGCAACCGGATGGAAATGATTTTTGAGCTGCCGCTCTCCGAAGTCGTCTATGATTTTTATGACAAGCTGAAAACCGTAACCCAGGGATACGGCTCGTTTGACTATGAGATCATCGATTACCGGGAATCCGACCTGGTCAAGCTCGATATCCTGATCAACGGTGAACGCGTGGATGCCTTGTCCCAACTGGTCCATAGGGACAAGGCGGAGGAACGGGCCCGATTCGCCTGTGAGAAACTGCGGGATGAAATCCCCCGGCATATGTTTAAGATCGCCCTGCAGGGGGCAATCGGATCAAAAATTATCGCCCGGAAAACGATCAATGCCTATCGCAAGGATGTCACGGCCAAGTGCTATGGCGGGGATGTGACCCGGAAGCGAAAACTGCTGGAGAAACAGAAGAAGGGCAAAAAACGGATGAAAATGGCGGGGGAGGTGATGATTCCGCAATCCGCATTCCTGGCCGTGCTAAAGAGCAAGGATTGAGCCGTAGCAGCCGCACGGCGCCCGCGGCGATCAGACCGGTTATTGCCCGCATATCTCAAAGCTGTTAAAGAAATAGCCGATTTCAAAGGCAGCGGTTTCATGCGAGTCGGAGCCATGCACGATGTTTTTTTCGATGTCTGTGGCAAAATCCCGTCGGATGGTCCCTTCAGCAGCCTCCTTGTAATTGGTGGCCCCCATCAGGCGGCGGTTTTTTTCAATTACCTGATCGCCCTCGAGCACCATGACCACAATGGGTCCGGAGGACATAAAATCGGTGAGGCTGTCAAAAAAGGGGCGGTCCTTGTGGACGGCGTAAAACCCTTTTGCCTGTTCCTTGTCCATATGAAGCATTTTCATGGCGGCAATACGCATATCGTCGGCCTCAAACCGCTTGATGACTTCGCCGATCAGTCCGCGCTGGACGCCATCCGGCTTTATAATTGATAATGTTCGCTCCATCCGACCGCTCCTTTCGTTTGGAAATACTGATTGAGGGATGATTACAAAAACATTTTTCCTATCAGAAGGCTGTTGTGAGGTCAAGAAATATCGGGAGGCAGAAAGGTCGGATAGCCTCAAGAAATGCCATAACTACAATCTCGTCTGGATTGACAAACATTTTCGATCATCCTATCTAGTATCCACTCATAAATAGGATAATGCAAATTAGCCATTTCTTTAACATCCAACCCCCTTTTAGGAGGTCCTATGACACCATCGGCATTAGATCGAATAGAGGTTTATCAGGGCGATATTACCAAGCTCGACGTGGATGCGATTGTCAACGCCGCCAATACATCGCTTTTAGGCGGCGGCGGGGTTGACGGGGCCATTCACCGGGCCGCCGGCCCCGAGTTGTTGGAAGAATGCAGGACCCTGGGCGGATGCCCGACAGGCGAAGCCCGAATCACAAAAGGCTACAACCTGCCCGCCAGACACGTGATTCATACCGTAGGCCCGGTATACAAAGGAAAGCCTTCGGATGCCGACCTGCTGAGCGCCTGCTACAAAAACGCCTTCAAGCTGGCTGAAGATTACGAACTTTCGTCAATCGCCTTTCCGGCTATCAGCTGCGGGGTCTACGGATATCCGATCCATGAGGCCTGCAAAATTGCGGTGGATACGACGCTTGGGGTGTTAAAGCGGACGGATACTCTCGAAAGGGTTGTTTTCGCCCTTTTCTCGGAAGCCGATGCGGCCACCTATCGCAATTATATCGATTCGCTCGGTTGACGTTCGACTTTTGGGCTCAAGGGCTGATAAACGCCTGCAAACCTGCAAAATAAATGCAGCTGATCGTCATTAAACCGACGCATGGAAGCCAGAGAAGCCGATAGACCGCCTTTATATCGGCTTTAAAATATTCATTCGACAGGATAAGGCAAAGATGCAGAGGGGAGAGAAGGACACCGGCAAATCCGCAGGCCATGGCCAGCATGACATAGGGCATAATGGATGCCGCGGGGTCCAGGGAATGGATCAGCGGGGCCAGAATCGGGAAGGTGCTGCCGACAAATGCCACTGTAATGCCGGTTATTAGGCCAACCAGAAAAGGCAGCACAATGGTTATGATAAAGAGCGGGATGTTTAGCATAATCAGCTCGTCGCTGATCAAGTCCACGGCTCCGCTGCCTTCGAGCATTTCTTTGAAAATCAGTATGGTAAATACCATATACACCATTTTTAGCATATCCCGGTTTGCCGAAAGCTTTAAGAGGCGGGATAGCTGCAGGTGATTTTTATACCCGACCCACGCGATGGCCAGGCACAGGGCGATGATCAGTCCGAGTTCCTTGCCTATGGAGATCGGCGCAGCCGCCCTGGATATCCACAGGCCCAACATCAACCCCGGAATAATAACAATCAGAATCGGCAGCAGTTCAACAAAAAACGGCTTTACCGACTGACGCGGCGGGTATCTGACATCCATGTCAATCCGGGTCTGTTTAAGCATCATCAGGCCGAAAGAGACAGAAACTACGGTCAGCGGGGCCATCACTGAAACGAGCAGCGCCAGGTTGACGTCCGTTAGCACCGTGGCCAGAAGAATCCCCGGATAAAGGGGCCACCAGTATTCCCAGATATGCCGGAACCAGTAGTTGATGAAGCTTAGCTGGCTGCCTGAGAGACGCGAGTTCTCACCGAGTTGTTTGACCATTGGTGCAGAAAATACGGCGCCGCCGGGCATGGGCAGCAATCCGATCAGGGCGGGAAATACGATCAGGTTGAGCCGGGGGTTGCCAATGAGGCCCTTAAAGGCATTCAGCATCCGCTGCATTTGCCCTGTCTGCTCCATGCTGTGGCTCAGAATCAAAATAAGGGAGACGATGGTTGCCAGGGAAAGCGTTTTTGGAAAAACCACCGCCTTTCCAATGGCCGCCAGCAGATTGGGCAGCGGCATCATAAACAGAAGGCTCAAAAAAAACGCACCCAACAGGAAGGCGCTTCCCAGAGACAATCTTTTGCGGATAGCAAACAGGATGGCGACAAATACCAAGCAGACCCGGATAGTGGCCGGTATACTGTCAAGGATACACATGCGGCGCCTGCGGCCTGGAAATCAATTATGCCTCAAGCCGGTTTTTTCACCAATCCTTGAGGCATAACGAAAAAAGCTCGTGTAATGATCCATTCGCGGGGGATTAATTGACGGCGTCTTTTAAGGCCTTGCCGGGGGTGAATTTCGGGACTTTCCTGGCTTTAATATCGATGGGGGCCCCGGTTTGAGGATTGCGGCCTTTTCTGGCCTCTCTCTTGACGGGTTTAAAGGTTCCAAAACCCACCAAAGTCACTGAATCACCTTTTTTCATGGCATTGCTGATACTGGATAAAATACAATCCACGGCTGCCTGAGCCTCTTTCTTTGTGCTGACGACCTTTGAGACCTCATTGACTAAATCTTTTTTGTTCACCGCATTGCTCCTTTCTTTGATGGTTAAAATGAATTAAGCGTGACCCCTCCCTTTAAATCCATAAAATTATGTTGAATTTTATGGTTCAGTGCCATTTTGGGTTTAACCCGATAGCGATATAGGCATCCTCGCGATATAAGGAATGATTAATCGTTTGGCCCCGGATAATAACTCCGCCTCTTAGCAGCGGAATTTACCCCCTCGCCTGAGAAAGTATCAGTTGCTCCTGAGATGCCTGGAATGCGGCATCAACATTGATCCGTAATATAAACAGACCTTACTTGCTTGAAATTCAAGTGTCAAGCAAAATTCCAAGGGCGCAAACTTGTGCTAATCAATTTATCGGGTATTATCCCCTTGCTTCAGCAGCCTCATAAAGTCGCCTGGATGGGATATAAGTATTTAAAATTTAATTTTTTTAAGGCTTTTCGGCAGTAGATGGATCCCGACTGTCAAAACTGGCGGTTAAAACGGATAAATACCGTAAAAATACCAGGCGATCAGCTGCGGCCCCAAAAACAGGTAGGCGATTGCCCCAATGGAGAGAAAGGGGCCGAAGGGCAGGGCGAATTTTAAATCTTTACGGGCAAAAAGCATAAGAAGGCACCCGACCAGGGTGCCGGTCACCGAGGCGACAAAAATGGTAAAAAAAACCCCCTGCCAGCCTAAAAAAGCGCCGATCATGGCTAAAAGCTTGATGTCGCCGCCGCCCATGCCCTCTTTGCGCGTTATCAGGTAATAACCGCATGCAATCATAAAAAGCAGGCCGCCGCCCAACAAAATACCATAAATTGAATCCAGGTAGGTCAATGGATCAAGCGGGAAAGAAGCCAGAAAGCCGATCAATATGCCGGGAAGAGAGATAATATCCGGAATTATCTGATGATCGAGATCGATATAGATGATTATGATTAAGGCGCAAATCAATGCAAAATAAATCAATGCATTCAATGTTAGGCCGAAATAGACGATAACCAACGCCGCCATTACACCGGTCAGGATCTCCACCAGCGGATAGCGGAGCGGAATCGATTGCCCACAGTGGCGGCATTTGCCATGAAGCCATAGGTAACTGAGGACCGGAATGTTGTCATAGAAACGAATGGGGTAAAGGCATGCCGGACATCTCGAAGGCGGCCGGATGATGGATTCGGAGGCGGGTATTCGTGAGATGCAGACATTTAGAAAACTGCCAATGCATGCGCCGAATATGAATGCCATTACGGGGATTGTCGGATCTGCCATTCTCTAAGGAATTTCGGGTATTAGGTTTTGGGTATTAGGTATACGGCTTTTAATCAATTTTTTGCGCTGCTTTCTGTCAAGATGTCGCCGCGGCACAACAGCGGGTTTTTTTACGAAGCCATCATTCCTGGTGGTCATATCATAGCCCGTCATGGGGTTAAAATGTTTTTTTATTATTGACATCCATATCATGGTGTTCAAAATTGCAAAAACTATTGCCTAAATTGAGCGGCCCCCCGTTTGACCGAATCAACTGCGGAAGGGGGAAATCCGTTGAGTTTTTTCAGTTAATGATTAGGTTAAATTTATCTTTGTGCCCGACGACGCGATCCGAGCCGCCGCCGTCATTTTGAAAAAGCGACGGCATGGAGAAGAGGCTTGCAAAATGGCGTTTTGGGACGTCAGGGCGTCAAATAAAACAAAAATTGATTCACAGAAGAATTTAACAGGAGAACGATGGCTGAAACGGACAAAGACGATCTCGTCACTTTGCTTCAGGAAGATGATCAGGTTGAGGACATTCCGGATAAGTTGCCTCTGCTGCCAGTTCGCGACGTGGTTATCTTTCCTGATATGGTACTGCCGCTATATATCGGCCGGGAAAAATCCATTCAGGCGGTCGAAGCCGCCATGGAAATGGAGCGCATGCTATTTCTCGCCACCCAAAAGGATCCATCTCTCGAGGACCCCAAGGCGGAGGATATTTTTCGGGTAGGCACGGTGTGTCGCATACTCCGTGTGCTGAAACTGCCGGAGGGCCATTTCAAGGTTTTAATCCAAGGGGTAGAAAAGGGCAAAATCGCCCGGTTTACGGCAAAAAAGTACTATTATAAAGTAAAAATTAATTTAATTCCCGATATTTCCTACGAGTCCATTGAAGTAGAGCATCAGGCGATGATGCGTAACATCCGGGAAAATTGTGAAAAAATACTTAATTTGAGGGGGGAGTATACCAGTGAAATCGGTACGCTCCTGGAAGATATTGAACATCCGGGTAAACTGGCGGATCTGGTATCATCGAACCTCAAGCTAAAAATCGAGGAGGCCCAAAGCCTGCTCGAGGTCTCCGATCCGATTGAGCGTCTTAAAAAGGTTAATGATTTTTTAACCCGCGAAGTCGAGCTTTCTGCGGTTCAGGCCAAAATTCAGTCGGATGTAAGGGACGAGATCTCAAAGAGCCAGCGGGACTATTTCCTCCGGGAACAGGTTCGGGCGATCAACCGGGAGCTGGGCGATGATGAAAAAACCGAGGAGGTCTCGGAATACAGGAAGCGGCTTAAACAGGCCAAGCTGCCTAAAGAACCGGCCAAGGAAGCGGAAAAGCAGTTAAAGCGTCTGGAGCAGATGCACCCGGATTCCTCGGAGGCCACCATCGTCAGGACCTATCTGGACTGGCTGGTCGAACTCCCATGGAGTAAGACCACCAAGGATATACTCGATATTTCCCGGGTCAAGCAGATGCTGGATACGAATCACTATGGATTGAAAAACGTCAAGGACCGGATCCTGGAATATTTGAGCGTCCGCAAGCTAAACCCGAAAAAAAAGGGCCAGATTCTATGTTTCGTCGGGCCGCCCGGCGTTGGCAAGACGTCCCTCGGGCAGGCCATCGCAAACGCCATGAACCGCAAGTTCTTCCGGTTCTCCCTTGGCGGCATCCATGATGAGGCGGAAATCCGGGGGCACCGGCGGACCTACATCGGATCCATGCCGGGCCGCATTCTCCAGGGATTAAAGCACTGCGGTACGAAAAATCCGGTATTCATGATGGATGAAATCGACAAGATCGGCAGCGACTTTCGGGGGGACCCCTCCGCCGCCCTATTGGAGGCACTTGACCCGGAACAAAATGTGCAATTCAGTGACCACTACCTGAACGTGCCCTTTGACCTTTCAAACGTGCTGTTTATCCTGACCGCCAATCTTACGGATACCATACCTTCGGCGCTGCTTGACCGAATGGAAGTCGTCCATTTATCCGGTTATACGACCGAAGAAAAGCAGATTATCGCAAAGACCCATCTTCTTTCGCGCCAGAAAGATGAATGCGGGCTCTCGGAGCCGGATTTAAAGATCAGCGACAGGGCCTTGAACCAAATAATAACCGAGTATACCTCCGAGGCGGGGCTGCGCAATCTCGAACGGGAGCTCGGCAGTATCTGCCGCAAAGCGGCCCGCCGGATCGCGGAAGGCCAAAAGCCGCCATTCCAAATTACGCGCAACAATCTCCAGAACTATCTGGGGGTGCCGAAATACCTTCCTGAGATGGACCAGGAGGAAAGCCAGGTCGGTCTGGCCACCGGTCTCGCCTGGACCCAGGCCGGAGGTGAAGTGCTCTATGTTGAGGCCTCGCTGCTGGAAGGCAAAGGAGAGCTTATTATAACCGGTCAGTTGGGCGAAGTCATGCAGGAATCCGCCCGGGCGGCTTTCAGTTATGCGCGGTCGCGCCGGCAGGATTTCGGTTTGAAAAAAAATTTTTTCGAGAACCTGGATATTCATATCCATGTGCCGGCCGGCGCCATCCCCAAGGACGGTCCGTCCGCCGGCATCGCTATGGCCACCGCATTAATATCGGCCCTGACCCATCGGCCGGTGAACACTTATGTGGCGATGACCGGAGAGATCACGCTTCGCGGCCGGGTACTGCCGATCGGCGGACTCAAGGAGAAATCCATCGGCGCCCTGCGCTCCGGCATCAAGACCATTGTCGTTCCGGATAAAAACAAGAACGAACTTACTGAAATCCCGAAAAGCGTCCGGCGAAAAATACGGTTTATACCGGTCAGTTCGATTGACGAGGTGATTGCCATAGCTATCGGAGAGGACCTGGTGAATCCTTCGGAAAAAAAGACAGCGGCTAAAAAACGATAATGGCCAAGGCATATGAGAGTCCTGTCGGTTGATACGGCCACGAGGGTATTAAGCGTGGCGGTTATTGAAAACCGGACGCTGCTGGCCGAGTTGACAGTCAATCACGGGCAGACCCACTCCACCCATTTGATGCCCGCGATCGATGCCGTCCTGGAACACTGCCGTCTGTGTTTTAAGCAGCTTGACGGGTTTGCCGTTTGTGTCGGGCCCGGCAGTTTTACCGGATTGCGTATCGGACTTAGCACCATCAAGGGATTGGCATTTGCGGTATCCAAACCGATTGCCGCTATATCCGCCCTGGATGCGCTCGCTTACCAGTTCCCCTGCGTTTCACATACGATATGCCCGATGATTGATGCCAGAAAAGGGGAGGTCTATTCGGCCGGCTACTCATTTGTCGCAGGGGAGTTGAGCCAGCTATGGCCCGCCAGCGTCTCAACCCCCGAGGCGGCTGTTGGAGACATTTCGGCCCCCCGCCTGTTTGTCGGCAGCGGGGCCCTGTTATATAGAGACCGGATTTCGGATATTGCCGGCGATCTGGCATTATTCGCGTCCGACGGACAGGATTATATACGGGCGGCAACGATCGCAATGTTGGGTCACCGCCTTTTGGCCCGCCAGCAGGGAAGGCCGCCTTCGGCGCTAAACCCCTGGTATATTCGGGCTTCCGATGCGACACGGCGCTTATCCGCTTCCGCCCGAAAAAAGTAACGCCGATCGGAATTCTAAAACTATTGACAAAAATAATAATAATGAATAATATAATCTGATTCTACTATAATTGATAGTATGATTGGGTGTCTATGGATTCTCGGTTCACTCGAGTGGATCCTCCCCAGACGAGCGCATTACCCATTGCAGAGCCAGGGTATCCGCTTATCTATGCGGCCGCCTTCGCTACGCTTATATTTGCCCTCTTGGAAATATCCGCGCTTGCCATTCTGGGGTTGATTGCCACTTTTTTTATTATCTATTTCTTTCGGGATCCGGAGCGCTACATTCCGGAGATGGAAAATGCCGCGGTATCCCCTGCGGACGGCCGGGTGGTCCAGGCCGAAGTGGTTGAAGAGAATCCGTTTATTGACGGGACCTGCTTGAAAATCGGGATCTTCATGACCATTTTTAATGTGCATGTCAACCGGGTCCCCTGTTCCGGTCAAGTGGAGAACTCCGTGTATAAACCCGGCAAATTTCTTTCCGCCAGCAGGGAAGCGGCCTCCACGCACAATGAACAGCAGGCCATTATTCTTGAGTCCGAAAAAGGTCAGAAAATCGGTTTTGTACAGATCGCCGGCCTGATCGCCCGGCGCATCATCTGTCATATACAGCCCGGAGACAAAGTCCTCCGGGGGGCGCGTTTTGGCATGGTATGTTTCGGCTCCCGCCTGGATGTCTATCTCCCGGCGGATACATCGCTGAATGTGGCCAAAGGGGACAAGGTAAAGGCGGGACATTCAATAATCGGATATTTGCCCTGAGGCGAGGGCGTCGGGGCTTAAATAGTGGATGGGCAAGGAGCGGATACGAATGACGAAGGCTTATCATATTGCGGTGATTCCAGGCGACGGAACGGGTCCGGAAGTGGTCGCCGAGGGGTTGAAGATTCTGGATGCGGCGGCAGCTGAATACGGTTTTTCGATCAAATACCAGAACTATCCGATCGGGGGGGCGCATTACCTCAAGACCGGCGAGATTCTGCCTGAATCGGTAACCACCGAACTCTTGCAGGCAGACGGTATTATTCTGGGAGCCATCGGCCACCCGGAGGTCAAACCGGGTATTCTTGAAAAAGGCGTTTTATTAAAGCTTCGATTTTTGCTGGATCAGTATATCAATCTGCGTCCGATCAAACTATATGAGGGCGTATATACGCCCCTAAAAAACAAAACCGCCGAAGATATCGATTTTGTGGTTGTTCGGGAAAACAGTGAGGGGCTTTATTCCGGCGCCGGGGGCCTTTTGAAAGAGGGGACGCCCGACGAGGTCGCCGTTCAGGAGTCGATCAATACCCGCAAAGGGGTTGAGCGCTGTATCCGGTATGCTTTTGACTATTGCCGGGACCGCAATAAAGCCAAAAAACTGACATTATGTGGAAAGACCAATGTGCTCACCTATGCGTTTGACCTCTGGGAGCGAACCTTCTACGAGGTGGCCCGGGATTATCCGGACATAGAAACCGACTATGCCCATGTGGACGCAACTTGTATGTGGATGGTAAAAAATCCGGAATGGTTTGATGTGATCGTTACCGACAACATGTTCGGCGATATCATCACCGACCTTGGCGCGATGATTCAGGGGGGTATGGGGATCGCCGCAGGCGGCAACATTAACCCGGAGGGGGTCTCCATGTTTGAGCCGATCGGCGGCTCCGCGCCCCGGTATGCCGGAAAGCAGATTATCAACCCGATCGCCGCCATTTTATCCATCCAGCTGCTGCTGGACACGCTCGGGGAGCGCGTGGCGGCAGAAGCCGTGGAAAACGCGGTCCTT
>JAGXLR010000210.1 GCA_018334555.1 Desulfobacterales bacterium | reverse complement strand
GAGAGAAGCCATGAATACGCGACTCGCGTCTTCGAGCGCCGCCGGAAACGGATGCTCCGGGGCCAAGCGATAGTTAAAGATCAGCGTCGGGCGCTTCGAAGCAACCGCCATTCGGGCGGCCAGTGCCCTGTGAGTGGTGGAGGAACAACTGTTGTAGGCGCCGCCGTGGATGTACATAACCGAGGCAGGGCCATCGACATTTGCCGGGATAAGCCATTCAGCTGTCAACCCGGCGACTTGAACCCCCGTTACCTCCACCCGGCCGGGCACGGAAAAAAATCGGCGCGCCGCTTTTTCCCGTTCAATCCGCAGATTTTCCAACGTCAGCGCCCTGCGGGCGAGTCTGGCCATTTGATACCGCACGATTCGATAAAATAAGCGGGAGCGTAGGCTTTGCATTGGGCGTCACTCTTCGCTGCGTTCGTTTCTTTTAATACCCCCTGCTTCTAAGTAACTTGAAAATATATATTAATATTCCAGAAGCTTAGCTCTCTGTCATGCCGAGGGGCGAAAGCGACAAGGAATCTTGATTGTTCAAGATTTCTCGCTGCCGCTCGAAATGACAAAACTGGATGAATCGTCTCAGTGCCTTCAAACATGCAATAAAAGTTACTTTTAAACTCGGTCCCGGGCCGCGGCCCGGGGGGGGTTACTTCCAAAAAAATTATATTAGACTGATTCGCTGTTTTAATCAACTGTCGAACCAAAATATAGGGCCAGCGTGGGATTGATGGCCCTACGCCTGGCCGTTTTGCGGCGCCGCCTTTATTTCTTGACTTGAATTCACCATCGGCCATATGCTTTTACCATTTAAGGCACGGCAAGGATGGCGACGACAGGCGGCAAAAAAACCCGCGATCAGGCAATTGCGGCATTGGCAAAAGGGAGGAGGCAGAATAATGACGGGCAAAAATATTTTGTATGAAAAAAACAACAGTACCGCCGTAATAACGTTTAACCGGCCGGAGAAAAAGAATGCCCTTTCGCTGGAGTTGATGGACGAGCTTCGCGGCGTCCTTGAAGGGGTGGAAGACGACGATTCGATCCGCTCGGTGGTGATCACCGGGGCCGGCGGCAATTTTTCTTCCGGCGCGGATCTCTCCGACCCCCACTCTTTAAAGATGATAGAGCAGCAGCTGGATGAATCCTCTGGCAAATCCACCATGATAAGGCTCATCAATCTGAACAAACCGACGATCGCTGCGGTACATGGCTATGCCCTGGGGCACGGCCTGGAATGCGCCCTGATGTGTGACATCATTATCGCTTCGGAGACGGCTGAATTCGGGTTCATCGGCCCGCTACGGGGCTCCATATGCCCTTACGCCAATATTCGGCTGGCTGATGAAGTGGGCCGGGCAAAGGCAAAGGAGTTGCTGTTTACCTGTGACCGCATTTCCGCCGATGAGGCGTTAAGAATAAGGCTGGTCAATCGGGTTGTCCCCAACGAAAAGCTTATGGAGGCCTCCCTTGGGCTCGCCGAAAAAATGAAAAACGCCGCCCCCCTGGCCACGAGGTTGACCAAAGAAGCCATCAACAGAAAGCTTGGCGGCTATGAGACCAGCCTTAAGGCATTTAAAGAAATCGCCGCCGGCGAGGACCTGATGGAAGGCGCCATGGCCTTCCTGGAAAAAAGACCGCCCAAGTGGCGCCAATAAATTAAATCGGGGGACACCATACCTATTTTTGAAATCGGGTGGTATCCCCGATTTCAAAAATAGGTATGGTGTCCCCCGATTTAACAATAGTTTTAATAACTATTTAATATATACTTAACAATATTTTAATATAGCCAGGGCAATCAAAAAAACAAAACATAAGAAATTATCGCCCTTCTACGATAAAAAAATATATTTTCAGTTAGTTAAAATATAAACGGGTTTCTTCCATCAGGCCTGCCCTCTATTTGGTATGAATAATGCATTAGGATATAATATAAATATCCGAAATATTATTAGGACCTAAATTGAGCGATTTTCAAGTTTACCGCAGATACAAGGAAAATGATTCAATATCCTAAAAACAAAATAAAAATTAAATCTACAAAAAATTGAAACGCTCAGTTTAGGTAGGAATCTGATAGGAGGAAAGCCATTGGTTGATAGATTTTTAATTACGGTCGGAATCGCCATAGCCGCATTCCTCTTCATATGGCTAGGGAAACGAATAAATACCAGAGATGAGGAGGAGGCGAGCATGCAAGGCAACAAAGAGGCGAGGGTGGACGACTATACCGATCTTTGCTGTCATCCCGCAGTCCGTCCCATCATATGGATTAAGGACGTCCAGGGATTTTCCTGGCTCTGTGACAATGACGTCAACCCTTCTCAGGACTTTCGCAGCCAGGAATGCTGGCGCTGCGATGAAATAGCCTTTCCTGCAGGCGGCAGATAAAGACGCCGGATATTCGCAAAAGGTTTTGTTGAAAAAGGAAGAGGCCGAGGCGGTATCGATTTTTTGAACTTTTTTTGCAAACCATGCCCCCTGAAGTGTGAACCTCAAGCTAGATTAGGCATAACTCTATAATATGATTTACAAACAGATTATCAATGCCCTGGAAATGGAGTTTGTCTACATTGAACCCGGCAGTTTTACCATGGGCAGTCCGCCGGATGAACGGGGGAGGGGCTGTGATGAAACCCCACATCAGGTAATTTTGTCCCGCGGCTATTATATACAGACGACAGAAGTCACCCAGCGTCAGTGGCGGGCGGTGATAGACAACAACCCGTCATATTTCAACAGATGCGGTGATGACTGCCCGGTGGAAAGGGTGTCATGGAACGATGTCCAGCAATTTATCGGTATGCTTAATTCCATGAATGGAGAAACCTACCGGCTGCCCACGGAAGCCGAGTGGGAGTATGCCTACCGGGCGGGCAGCGCAACCGGCTTGGCAGATGGGGAAATCAGCAGAACCAGATGCGGTCTTGATGCAAACCTGGACGCCATAGGGTGGTATTGCGGCAATTCAAATTACAAAACGCATCCGGTGGCCCAAAAACAGCCCAATGCCTGGGGCTTGTACGACATGCCGGGCAATGTGTGGGAATGGTGCCAGGATTGGTACGACGATTATCCATCAAGTACGGTTATTGACCCGCAAGGGCCCGCTTCCGGTGCCTACCATGTGCTGCGCGGCGGCAGCTGGAATTCCACTGCCAGGCACTGCCGTTCGGCCTATCGCCATATTTACGACGTCCCTGGCTGCTCCAACCACTATAGCGGATTCCGGCTGGCCTTGTCTCCAGAAGAATGACAGTCTCGTAAAAAGTCAGTTTAGAGATGGCAAAGTAAAAAGTTCAAGATCAAGGCGCGCAAAATCCCGAGGAATGCAGAGTGCTTAGCTGTACGTGAAATTCCGAGGGACGGAAACGCAACACAGATATTGGATTTTTTACGAAGCCATCAAGAATGAAACCTGTGAAATCTGCAAATCGGGGGACACCATACCTATTTTTTCCTTTCAGTGGAAAAAATAGGTATGGTGTCCCCCGATTTACTTTCAGTGGAAAAAATAGGTATGGTGTCCCCCGATTTATTTATCATTCGGCGTCACTCTCCACCCGGTTTCTTCTGGATAAAAGGGCGTCCGGGTCAATCTCCCCGAGGTTTTCGAAAACATAATCGGGCTGGTAGGGAAACCGGTTCATGCTCTCCCGGTCAGTGACGCCGGAGAGAACCAGGCAGGTGGTCATCCCCGATTCCAGACCGCCCACAATATCCGTATCCATCCGGTCCCCGATCATAAAACAGTTGGCTGAATGAACGCCCAGCTGCTTTCGCGCCAGAAACATCATGACCGGGTTGGGTTTGCCCAAAAAATAGGGCGTCACGCCGGTCACCTTCTCGATTGGGGCAACCAGGGCGCCGCACGCTGGCACCGACCCCCTGAGGCTCGGCCCGCTCAGGTCCGGGTTGGTGGCAATGAATTTGGCGCCCTCCTGGATCAGCAGGGTGGCTTCAATGATCCGGGCGTAGTCATAGGCCTCGGTCTCCGCGATAATCACATAGTCCGGATTCTCTGATGTGATCTTCACCCCGGCTTTCTCGAGCGCCTCGATCACACCCTTGCCCCCGATCACGTAAGCCGTGCAGCCGCCGGGCCGCTGCACCTTGAGAAAGCTGGCCGTTGCCATGGCAGAGGTATAAAACCGGTCTTCAGAGACATCGATGCCCAGGTTCAAAAGCCGCAGCCGCAGCTCCAGGGGGGTATGATAGGAATTGTTGGTCAGAAACAAGAACTTGTACCCCTGCTGCTTGAGCCGGCTGACAAACGTCTTTACCCCGGGGATCAGCCGTGAACCCGTGTGGACCACCCCGTCAATGTCCATGATAAAAGATTTATGGTAGGTTCGGTCATCTTTGTACATCACTTCATCCTGCCGCCGGCACCATTCAGGCGATCCCCAAGCAGCCTCCGTTTCATTTCATCCACCCCTCTTCCCAACAGATTTCAAGCCCAGCCCCGTGTGCTTGTAACCAAAGGCCGATCCAAAAATTAATGCGCTTAAAAAAAGCCCCCCGGCATCCACTGACCGGAAGGCTTTTCCCAAGACTGCGCCGAAAATTGACAGTCTCGTAAAAAGTCGGTTTTAGACGGCAAAGTAAAAAGTTCAAGCCCCAGTTAAGATCCGGGGGCGCGCAAAATCCCGAGGAATGCAGCGTACTTAGCTGTACGTGAAATTCCGAGGGATGCAGCGCAACACAGATATTGGACTTCCAAGGAACTCGACAATATTTAATATTATCTTAGAAGCTTCCGCTGCTGTCATTCCGAGAAACGAAAGTGACGAGGAATCTTGATTGTTAAAGATTTCTCGCTACCGCTCGAAATGACAATG
>JAGXLR010000052.1 GCA_018334555.1 Desulfobacterales bacterium | reverse complement strand
GGAGAGAAAAAAAAATGTGGCCATGCTTTACTGGGACGATGCCTGCTGGTTCATCATGGGCAGCCTTATGTTTGCGGCTGCATTTGTCAAAACCGGGGTGGACAAACGGATGTGCCTGCTCATGTTCAGAAAACTCGCCAGGCCCAATGTCAAATGGATTACCCTGATATTTTTTATCATTATGAGCCCCCTGGCCGCCTTCATATCCGACCATGCCCTGGCGGCCATGTTTTTGCCCATCGGCATCCTGCTCTATGAAAACAGCCTGACACCGGATACCAAGGAAGATCCAGAGCTGGCGAAACTACTGATGATAGCCGTCGCCATGGCCTGTAATATCGGCGGACCCGGGGCGCCATCCGGCGGCGCCCGAAACGTTATTATGATGACGTATCTAAACGACATGTTCGGCTTTGACATCGGCTATTTCCAATGGGTCACCTATTGTTTTCCCTTTGTCATCCTTATGATTCCCATCGCCTGGTTCTTGGTAAACTGGCGGTTCAAGCCGCAGATCCATTCGCTGGCACCGGCCATGAAGCATTTGCGCTCTGAAATCGACCGGATGGGCGGATGGAACCGTTATCAGATTATCGCCATCATTATATTCCTGATTATGGTGTTCGGCTGGTTTACGGAAAAAGCATTCTATCAGATAGGGATTTATCCGATCCGGCTGGGTATCGGAACGATCGCCGTGGCCGGAGCCGTGGCCTATATAATGGCCGGTGTCGTCAACTGGCGGGATTACCAGGAAAAGGTCGACTGGGGCGTGGTTTGGCTTTATGCCGGCGCCATTATTTTCGGCCGGGTGCTGGATCAAACCGGCGCCGCCTACTGGCTGGCCCGCTCGGTGATCGATTTTATCGGGCCGCTGGGCATAAACTCGGGGTTGCCGCTTATGGCGGTATCCAACGGGCTGACTGCCGTTTTGACGAACCTGATGGCGGATGGGCCGGCAGCGGCCGCCGTCGGACCGATAGCCCTCAATATGGCCGGGCTTGTGCATCCGGGCACCACGTATCTGCCGTTCATGGCCATGTCGACGGCTGTCGCTTCATCCATGGCATACTGCCTGATTATCGGCACGCCGCCGAATGCCATCGTCTATGCCAGCGGCTACCTGGAGCCCAAGGATTATCTGCGGGTGGGGATACCGGTTTGGTTTTTTTCCAACATTATGCTGCTACTGATGACGGCGGTTTATTGGGGGCTGCGGGGGTTCGGCAATCTGGCCGGATTTTAGGCAAAAAGAGTCAACCGACTAAAGGAGTTTCCAAATGTTTCGATCTTTAGAGGAACCGAACAAACCGTTCCAATACCACAGGGGCCGAATTTATTTTACCCGGCGCGCGGAGCGCAAAGTTTTCTTTGTGCTCACGCTTATCATGCTTATCGCCGGAGTTCTATATAAGCTAGGCGTATTTTGACGGAGGCAGCTATGGAACAGGTAATACCAAGACTTTCCGTTTCCGGCTATTTCCAGATTCTTTCCAGGGTGCTGGGCGAGCCCAGGGCGTTTTTTGTGGATCTTTCAGAAACGGCGGCAATGAAACAGGCGGCCGGATTTCTCGTCGTATCCAGCCTCTTTTTCGCGGCAGCGGCGCTGCTGGTTCACGGGTTTTCAAACCCGGCGGCCATTAGCGCTGTCCTGTTTGTAAACGCCATAGGCATGACGTTTATTTCAGCCGGTCTAGGATATGCGTTGGCTATTATTGTAACCGGCCGGCAGATTTCTTTTGCGCAGGTGTTTACTGTTTACGCCTATGCTTCTGGTGCGGTTTTTTTAGCCGCCTGGATACCCCTGGCCCTTTTTTTGACGGAACCCTGGAAATGGTGGCTGATCGGGACGGGCCTGAACCGGACTTGCGGGGTTAAACGGTGGCACTGCCTGCTTATCGTAGGGCTTTCAATCGGAATTCTGATTGCTGTTTTCTGGTCATTGCTTCCGATTTTCAGCTGACTCGAAAGGCGGTTAAGGAAAAGCATTTTAACAAGGAGACGAAATCATGAGCGAAAAGATAAAGGTACTGATGGTTGACGATGAAGCACAATTCCGGCGAACAACGGACAAAATATTATCGCGCCGGGGGTTTGATACCCTCATGGCCGAAAGCGGGGAGGAAGCATTGGGCCGATTGGCGGAAAACCCGGATGTGGTGATACTGGATATACGGATGGAAGGTATTGACGGCCATGAGACGCTTCGCGCGATCAAGGAGCAGAAGCCGGACCTGCCGGTCATCATGCTGACCGGCCACGGGGACCTGCCATCAGCGCGCGAGGCCTATGACGAGGGGGCCTTTGATTATCTGGCCAAACCCTGTGACATCGATGTGCTTACCGGCAAGATAAGGGATGCCTATCATAAGGGGAAATCGCCCAAAGAATACACAGAAAAAAGTGTATTGGATGTGATGGTGCCCATTCATGAATATACAACCCTGCACGGCCACGCGACGGTCAAGGATGCCATTGATGCTTTGAAACAATCCTTTGTTTCCAAACTGAGCACGTCGCGGATCATGGAAACCGGGCATCGGTCCGTTCTCGTGTTGGATGATCAGAACCGGGTCAAAGGGGTGGTGGCGATACTCGATCTTTTAAAAATGATTCTGCCAGCCTACCTTTTTACGCCCAAGCCCAGTTTGGCCGATAGCATCCAGTACTCCCCCCTTTTCTGGAACGGCATGTTTTCAACTGAAACTCAGCGTATTGCCGAAAAAAAGATACAGGACATCATGTCACCGGCACCCTACGCTATCGACGGAAGCGCCTCGCTGATGGAGGCGACCTACCGGATGGTGAGGTACCAGGTGCGTCGTTTGGTGGTTATAGAAAAAGGCGGCGTTATCGGTGTCATCAGGGAACAGGATTTGTTTTTTGAAATGGAGAAGTTTCTCAATGGAGTATCGCCATAATTGCCTGCCAAAACCCCTGATTTGCGGCGATCGGGGGTTTCTTACCCCAACCCTTCAGGGCGGAAAACTATTCAATGTGGATTTCCGCCCTGAAGCGGCACCTTTTTATCCGCCGCCATGGAAATAAACAGTATAATGAATTTGCATACGCGTTCTCAAACTGACAGGCGCATTATTGCAGCGGTGGTTCTGGCCACCATCATATTTCTGACGTTGGGCGCACGGTTGGATATGTGGCTGCTCGATGAAATGCGCAGTAATGCCAGGCAGCAGTTCAATCAGCAGCAGCTGGTGATCGCCAGGAATATCCAGCATGAAATCGAAAGGCGGCTTGAACAGATAAAAGATGAAATAAGGATTTTGGGCGAGGTAGTGGCGGGTCAAAATTTCAATGCAAAAAATTTGAACACAGATATCCAGAAAAGCTTCAAACGGATTCGGGAAAACGGGGTTTATCGGATCGATCTGCTCAATCCGGCAGCCGGGCCAAACTTTTATTGCCTGCCGGGGCGAAGCGCCCCTTTGTTTTATGAGAACTCAGGGTCTGCCGGACACCGGCGGATACGCGAGAAAATACGGAAAAACGGTGAACTATGGATATCAAAGCCGGCATACAGCGCAAAAGAAGGTTTCCAGATGTTGATTGGCCGCCGAATTCCCTCCGTCCCACCCGGCCACTTGGTTTTTCATATTCGGTTGAGGCAGCTGTTTTCTCCGTTTCTTCCCCATATTCGGTCCGGGCAGACGGGTTATGCCTGGATTATTAATGGAGCCGGCCGGTTTTTGTATCATCCGGAATCGGCATTTATCGGAAAAAGCGCCTATACGGCTCGCGAGAAAAGAAGGCCCGTTATTTCGTTTGAAAAAATCAACGCCATCCAGAGGAATAAAATGCTTGAGGGCAAGGAAGGCACGGGATCATACGTCAGCGGATGGCACCGGGAGAGGCAGGGGGAAATCGAAAAGCTGATCGCCTATTGCCCGATTCGTATTTCAAATAATCCTGAAGGCCTGTGGTCTGTGGCGGTGGTTGCGCCAACGGCTGAAATTGAGGCCTATATTAGCCAAACCCATATTTGGCGGGTTCTTTTGCAGGGCACCATTATCGGGCTGCTGGTCTTTGCCGCCGGGACCATTTTCTTTCTGGAAATGAAGTGGAACCGCGTATTGGAGGATAGGGTGAAGGAACGGACGGAGGAATTGAAGAAATCCGAGGAAAAATACCGGTCCCTGGTAGAAAGCGCAGAGGATTTTATTTTTACCGTTGACGCCCGAGGGCGGTTCCAGTCCATGAACAGCTTTACGGCCAATTTTTTTGGCGGTCACGCCGAGGATTATATCGGAGAAGGGCTTGAGCGCATTATTCCGCGGGAATCGGCGCAAAAGCAGCGGGAAATGCTGGCTCTGGTTTTTAAACACAAAAAAAGCGTGCGCGATGAGTTCCGCATCCCAGTGGGCGATCATCATGAAATATGGCTTAGCGCCAATTTTATGCCGATCAAGGACAAGGCGGACCATGTCAGCACGGTTCTATGCATCGCGCGCGACGTTACGGAAACGAAAAATATCGAACGACAGCTGATCAATACTGAAAAACTGGCGGCATTGGGGACCCTGGCGGCAGGCGTCGCCCATGAAATCAACAATCCGCTGGGGGTAATACTGGGGTTTTGCGACCTGTTAGGCCAGGAAATGGCGGCGGGTTCGCAGGCATACGAGGATTTAAAGACCATTGAGCGCCAGGGATATCACTGCAAACAGATTATTGAGAATTTGCTGAGCTTCGCGAGGCTGGGCGAGGATTCGGACAAATCTTCGGATTTGAATCTTTGCCTGCAAGAGATTTTCGAGATCGTCCGGCATACACTGGAGATGGGAAACATTGAACTCAAGGCCGACCTAGCCGAACACATGCCGCCGGTCAAGGGGGGGGCCCGGGAACTTCAGCAGGTATTTTTAAACCTGATCAATAATGCCTGCGCAGCCATGAAAACCGGAGGTGTGCTGACCATCCGGACCCGCATCGACAGGGTCGGTAAAAGGGCCGTCCTATTAATCAAGGATACGGGCACCGGCATTCCGGCGAGGCATCTGGATCATATCTTTGAGCCCTTCTATACCACCAAGCCGGAGGGAGAGGGGACGGGCTTGGGGCTATCAGTCAGCTACGGGATTATTGCCAAGTACGGCGGCTATATCGACTGCGTCAGCTATCCGGCAGGTGACCCGGATATCCCTGCGGATCGCCGGGGAACCGTATTTATTATTAAGCTGTCCTTTGATGACAAGCATAGGAAGATGGAAAATGGCGGATCAGATTCTAATCGTTGATGACGAGAAAGACATGCTGACGCTTTTGAAGCGTTATATCACCCACCAGACCGATTACGGCGTGGCCACGGAGAGCGATCCGCTTAAGGCGTTACAGCGGTTTAAAAGAGGCTCTTTCGAACTCGTGATCACGGATCTTAAGATGCCGTCCATGGATGGCATTGACTTGCTGCGGGAGATAAAAAAAATCGATCCCGAGATTTCCGTGGTTATTATTACCGCGTATGCCACTATTGATACGGCAGTTGAAGCTATAAAAGAGGGCGCCTATGACTATATCACCAAGCCGTTCCGCCGGGAGCGGATTCTAATGACTGTCGAGAAGGTGATGGCATGGCGGAAAGTGGTGGCGGAGAATTTGGCGCTGAGAGAAGCGCTGGCCGGCAGAGAGGGGGGCGCTTCGATAATCGGTTCGACCCCTGCAATCCAGGCGGTTATGGAAAAAATTCGCCAGGTGGCGCCCACCATGGCGACGGTATTGATTACCGGCGAAAGTGGAACCGGAAAAGAGCTCGCAGCTCAGGCCATTTACCGCTACAGCCAGCGAAAAAATACGGATTTTGTGACGGTTAACTGTACGGCGCTTTCTGAGACGGTCATTGAGAGTGAACTGTTCGGCCATGTAAAGGGCGCATTTACCGGGGCCTGGAAGGACAAGAAGGGGTTGGTGGAGATCGCCGATGGGGGGACGCTTTTTTTAGACGAAATCGGTGACCTAAGCGTTTCCATGCAGACGAAGCTTCTGCGTCTCCTCCAGGCGGGCGAATATAAACCGGTTGGCAGTTCAAGGTCGAAAAATGCCGATATTCGATATATTGCCGCCACCAATCACTGCCTTGAAAACGAAATTCAGGAGAAACGATTCCGCGAGGATTTGTTTTACCGGTTGAACGTGGTGCGCATCGAATTGCCGCCCCTGCGGGATCGGACAGCCGATATCCCCGTGCTCGCCCGGCATTTTCTTCAGAAATATGCGCTGTTCAATCAAAAAGAGATCGCCGATATTTCACTTGAAGGCCTGCAGGCGTTGCAATCCTATCATTTCCCCGGTAATGTCAGGGAACTCGAAAACATGATCGAGCGGTCCATTATTTTCTGCCGGACCAGTGTGTTGGAAAAGAAGGACTTGTTTGGTGAGGCCCAGCCTCAAGCAGGGACTAATGGGGTCAACCAGCACATCCTCAGCCTTCCGTTTAAAGAGGCCCGGGAAAAAATGATGGAATTGTTCCATGCCCAGTATATCCGCGTGCTCCTTGATAAAAACAACGGTAATATCAGCCGGGCGGCGGAGGCCGCCGGTATTCAGCGGCAGTACCTGCACCGGCTGATGAAAGAGACGGGTATTATGGCCAATGAATTCAAACCATGAGTTTCCATTTCCTAAATTCTAGACATAGATTTCAATGCCCAGTTTTTTAAGGGCATCTTCCAGATAGATCATGCCGACAGGGCCTTTGATACCATCTGCTACGACTATCCTCGTACGATTGTTCGAAAGCATTTTTTCCACTGCATGGGCAAGCCGGTCATCCGGTGCAATCGTCAAATCATGGGGTGCTCCGCTATGATAGGGTCGTAGCACCGTCTTTGAAGTAATCGTCTTCATGCTCAGCCCTTACAAGGGTTGGCGCCAATTTTTGAATACCTTGTTTGCAGCTTGTACGGCCGGGCATTTAGTGTCCTACCATAAATTAGCCATTTATAGATGGGCACTAGTTATCCCGGTGTTTCAAAGCCTCTTATCCCTGGATAATTAGATAGCCCAGATAGCCGGCATAGCAGCACAGCAAAAGCACGCCGTTCCAGCGTTTAACGGTCAGTCCTTTGCGCATAAACAGCCAAGGCAGAAAGCTGATAAACATCATCGCCACATAGTCATAGATGAGGCCGCTTTCGAAAAATCCGCCCGGTATATGAATCGGCCGGACGATCCCCGCCGCTCCGATAACGCTCAGAATATTGAATACATTGCTGCCCACCAGGTTGCCGATGCTGATATCCATTTGTTTTCGCGCGGCCGCGACGACCGAGGTGGCGAGCTCCGGCAGAGAGGTGCCAAAGGCCACGACGGTCAGCCCGATAAATTTTTCACTGACGCCGAATCGCTTCATGATCACGCAGGCCGCGTCGATCATTGTATCCGCGCCTATAATAACGCCCGCGATGCCGACGACGATATAGACGATCATTTTGAAACGGGACTCCATTTTTTCGATCTCTTCGACCTCAGCTGCTGCTTCCGGGATTGCGTCAGCTGCAAGAGATGACGCATCCGCACCGACAGCCGAGGTGGCGAAGCCCGCTGCAGCAGCCGCGGCCCTCGACTCTTTGATGGATATGTAGTAATTAAAAATCGTATACAGAATGACGCCGCCGAACAGGGTGATTCCTTCGATCCGGCTGATATAGGAGTCGATAGAAAGTATGAGGAGGAATACAGAGATTCCCAGCATCAGCGGGATATCCCGTCTGACCACGCATTTGTTGGCCACGATCGGCATAAGGGTGGCGGCAGCCCCGAGGACAAGAGCGATGTTGCAAATATTGCTGCCCACAATATTTCCCACGGCAATCATGCTTTTGTCTTGGATCGAAGAGATGACGCTGACCACCAGCTCCGGTGCGGATGTACCGAAGGCCACGACCGTCAGCCCGATGACCACCGAACTGATGCCCAGGCTGCGGGCCAGGTTGGCCGAGCCCTTCACCAGCCATTCCGCCCCGTAATAGAGCAACACAAATCCAACGATAAGCAGTACCAGCTGAAGTAACATGTTCTTTCTCTCCTTTTTTTGGGTAAGGCTTTTTCCCTATTCTATAGATGCTTGCGCGCGCCAATAGGATAATGGGTTTTATGCAGATACAGAGCAAAAGATGTGCCGCATGGGCCGACCCCTCGGGCGTATCGCGCATATAAAAAGAATTAGTAAAAAAATTCAATCCATAAGCCAATGCCCGCAGCCGGATATTCTAACCCCCATTATTTTTGACTGCACTTTTTTCTGCCGCTATTGTCCACCGGAAGTTTCACCCGCTCTAATTGATGTCAACCGGCAGATGACTTTTTTCTTTTTTCCCACCCAGTCCCCCGTTTCAACCCCCTTATTATTATGCCGGGTAAAATAATATTTTTAACGATTGTAAAAGGTTAGCTTAATTTCGGAAGCTGGTGCGCCATTTTTAAGGCGGTGGCACATTTTTTGATTTCTCAATTGCTGAGCCTTTTTTCCAGTTTTACGGCATATGCCACCATTCGAAGTCGGTTCATCCTAAAGTATGTATAAAGGAGCATATAATGAGGACCCAAACAGAACGAATTACCGGTTTTGAAGTTTCTCAACAGTTGGAAGCTGAAAAAAAGACGATTCTTGAGCGCGCCATACCGGAGGAGCGACAGTGGATCGGCTTTATCGGCGGTTTGATAGCCATGTTTATCGTATTCCTGGCCGCCATCTGGCTGGCCGGCAACCCGTTTGACGCCACCTGGCGCAGCGCAAGTTCGACTTACAACCAGGTGCATGGCCTGGTGGGGACCAATTCCTGGCATATTATCTGGTATGTGGTGCTTCTGGGTTTAATTTTCGAGTTCATGGATGCATCCGCGGGCATGGGGTTCGGTACGGTGATGAGTCCGATCCTGATGATTTTGGGGTTTACCCCTTTGCAGGTGGTCCCGACCATCATGATCCAGCAGGCTGCTTGCGGTTTGATTGGCACGTTTTTGCACCAGGAATTTCAAAACGTGGAATGGAAGTTTCGTCCCATGTCCGAGACCATTAAACTGTGGTTAATGATTGCCGGATTGGGTTGCGCAGCCGTGCTTTTTTCGATTACGGCAGTGTACGCCTACCTGCACATGGCGAAAATCTGGATCAAGCTCTATGTCACCCTGCTTATGCTTTTGATGGGGCTGGTGGCGATCTATCAGGCCAAAACCCGTGGCACCAGGCGCCCCTATCGATTTAAGCGGATGGCCGTTTTTGCGTTTCTGGCAGGGTTCAACAAGGGTATCGGGGGGGGTGGCTATGGACCGGTGGTTACTGTAGGCGGCCTTATCTCCGGTATACCGGTGAAAGCACAGCTTGCGGTAACCGCTATTAGCGAGGGGACGGTGTCGACATTTGCTGCGATAGTCTGGTTTGCACTGCTGGCTCAGGGCATGAAAATCGATTTTATACTTTTCCCATCTATGATGATTGCGGCCATCGGCTCCGGCATCCTTGCGCCGTATGCCACGCGCGTCTTCCCCCAGAAGCTCTGGAATTGGGTGATCCCCATCTACTGCCTGGTCTGCGTGGGCATTTGTTTCTGGAAGATTGGTCCGCAATTGTTTAGGGCCATGGGGTTGTAATTTGAAAGGACGGGGGCTATGAAACGAGATATTCATGTCATGGTCGTCGATGACGAAGCGGTGTTTGTCCGCAATCTTTGCCGTTTACTGGAGACCAGGGGATTTAATGTGTCCGTGGCTTTTGATGGATATACGGCTATGGCGCGTCTTCACGAGGATAAGGAGAAATCCGTGGCCTTGGTGCTCCTGGATGTCAAAATGCCCGGTATGAACGGCAACGAGGTGCTGTCCAGGATTAAATCGATGCGGCCGGATGTTGAGGTGCTCATGCTGACCGGGCATGGGGATGTGGATTCCGGGGTAAACGCCATTCGCGAGGGGGCGTTCGACTATCTTTTAAAACCCTGCGATATCGACCTTCTTACAGAAAAAATTCACGAGGCGCTTACGGCCGAACAAATGAGGCGACAGCCGATACTCTGGCCGCGTCAGCTGGTCAAGGAAGCAACGGATTCGGTATTTCTGCCCCTGAGGCCGGATGATTCTCTAACCCGTGCGCTTGAGATATTTGAGGCCGACAGCGGGCTTATTAAGGAGAATCTCCATGTAGTCGACCCCTCCGGTCACCTATCAGGAATAATTACGAAAAATGATCTGATTCAAGTCGCCTGCCTGGAAGGCTTGGAAACAATATGCACCTGGGAGGAATTGGTCGCGCACCCGGAGTGGCTGCCCCGAATGCCGGTTGGCGAGCTAATGGAAAAGGCGCCGGCCAACTGGGCCGAGCCTGAAGAGCCCCTAACCGGGGTGGCCGAACGGATGATAGCAAACAATCTCAGGTCCCTGCCGGTAATTGATGCGAGTGCAGACAACCGATTTCTCGGCGTCATCCATCTCAAGGATATACTCGATTACGTGGCCTGCCGGGAAGAGGAAAGCGATTATTTTTAGATTCCCGAATCGAGTTATGCTAAACTAATATAGAAAGATCTATTGAAAACTCGGGCATGTGAGAGATATGCGATGGCGGGCAAACAAAAAAAAAGCGGGTTCCTGACCGGAACCGATTTCCCCTACTACCGGGCCCTATGGAACCGGATTTTCGCCATGATGCTGATTCCAGCAGTGGCGGTGACAAGTGCAGTAAGTGGATTTTTCTGTTTCAGTCGACAGGGTTCAATGGGTCCGGTAACGGCCGCTATTATTTATGGCGTCGGTATTCTTTTAATTATCATCGTTTCTCTTGTAACTGCAAATGCCCTTATTCGGCGGCTTGAGGCCAAACGCAGCAGTATTTATCTGCTGGATCAACAGATGATTAAAATCAGCCGTCTGGCGGTGTCCGCAAGGCTGTCAAGGGACTATCTTCACCACATAAAGGACCTTTTGGCCAATATTGATGCGGCCGCCGCCTGTGCCGAAGGCTTCGATGCCAAGCAGCCGCTTGAAACCGTCCGGGAAAACCTGGTACAGATCAGGGAGGCTGCCAAATCCGGACATGCCGCCATCGACACTTTTCTGGATTTCACCCGCCCGCCGGGAGAAAGCTGGTTGATCCGGGAGATTGATATTCACTCGGTTCTGGATGAATTGATCCATATTTTTGAAGATGCCTTTACCGCTAAACAGATTCGGGTTCAACGGCGGTATGCGGATAGACTGTTGACCGTAAGAAGCAATCCCTCAAGGCTCAACCAGGTGTTCCAAAACCTGTTTCTATCGATTGTCGGTGATGTCAGCGGAGCCACGGACGTTGATATTCATACCGCAACCAGAGAAAACCGGGTTGAAATCACCGTGAGCTATCCGAGCATCAATTTTAATGCTGAGGTGATAGATGACATAGCCGATCCGTTGAAGTCGATACAGACCTTTGAACCCGGTGCCTGGCTGGCATTATGCGTATATACGGTGGGACGCATTAAAGGCGGCATCCGTTCAGGTCAAGCCGACAGGGGCCGGCTGGCAATCACGATCAGTCTGCCCATGCGGCTGGGGGCTACGGAAACTGCCGGCTGATGGGCGGCGAACACCTATTCAATCTTATCCGTTTTTTGATTTACGTTCTATGATCAAACGCGAAGATCTGCGCCATGCCATACAGGCAATCGCCCGGACGGACCCCGAAACCGGATACGCCCTGGATGATCTGTTGAGCCAAGACCGGATATCGGTCTATGAACCCGCGCCGGACGAAAACCTGCCGCCCAACCCGTTTTTTCTTTTTGACGATGAAAAAGTGCCTGTCAACAGGGTCGCCTATTTTATGAGTGGGATCGTACCGGTAGAACAGCAATTGCTGGTCAAATACGGCGAACTGCGAGAAAAGCAGGAGATTACGGAATCCGGAAGGATAGAAGATTACCGAAAGGCCGCCGAACAGGTGCGGTTAGCCGGACTGGCGACAGCGGTTAATCATGAAATCGATTGGGCCATTGCCCGTGTTAAAGAAAGACTCAATGAAATCCGGCCGGGAAGGGAGACGTGCGTCCGGGAGCATTTTCAATCGCTTGTTGAAAGGTTTGAGGCGATTCGCCATCCCCGTCGGCCCGAGGAGGGGGCGCCGGATGATGCCCCTGAAGTCCTGTACCGAGCCGCAATGGACCACCAGGCCCATGCCTTTTTTATCCGCTTTCCGTTTACCATGGAGTTTCTGCTTCAGGCGGCGGCACTAAATCTGGAATTTTTTCACCTCCGGTTTCTGCTGGATTGTTTAATAGCGGGGAAATCCGATTATTTGTTTGCCGCCATGATCGATCGGAAAATTGTGGGGCTCGTTTATCTCGATATTCGTCGGGAAATTTTTTACAGGGGGCTTGAAATCAAATATATTGCCACCGTAAATGCCGTTCACCCCTCGTGGCATGATGATTTTTTCCCCCGGGTAAAGGGGATTGGCAGTTTTTTGGTGGCAGGCGTCTGGCTGCTCTGGAAAAGCGGGCGCTTTTCGGCACGGGAGATTTTTCTGGAATCGGAAGTCGGCGCCCGGCGGTTTTATGAGGCTACCGGCTTTTCCTATCGGCCGCCGTTAAAGTATGTGTTGGGGGTGCCAAAGGGCTACCCGCTGATCTATATCCTGGCCATGGCGGAAAACTGTCGGCATCTGCCAGTGCCTCTGGTCCGGGAAATTAGTCGGCTGATTCACAAACAGGCCAAATATCTGGCCCGGCGGTCTCCGGACAGGCACCCGGACCGGGAAGCGGTGCTGCGGTTTATGGTCATGGCCGTGCGCTCGGCGCATCCAGCGTTCTCGGAAGGGGCCTCTCAATCGATTCAACGGTTCAAAAAAAGGATCCCTGAAATCGAGGCGCTACAGAAAAATCCAAATAACAGCGTCCCCGCATCCGCTCTCTGGCATCCCCTTATTCAGCCCCACACCGTGCTGGTAGCCTTTGATCCGGCCTTCGGGAATCATCTGGCCGGAATATTCCACATGGAGAGCGCCAAGCGGGCAGTGGCGGTAGCGGAACTGTTAAGGGATAAGTCTGTTGCCGGCAACTGCGCTTCGGTGCCCTGCCGTAAAGCCGCTGTTGAACAGATCGCCTGGGTACACCAATCCGACTATATTGATAAGGTGGCGAAAACCGAGGGAAGGGTATTAAGTAAGCTTGACCGGGATACCCAGACGACTGCGGATTCCTTTCAAACCGCCTGCCTAGCCGTCGGCGCGGTTTTTTCCATGCTCGATGAAATCATGGCCGGCACAAACAGCTGCCGGGGGTTTGCCTTTGTGCGTCCCCCCGGCCACCATGCCGAGCCGGACCGGGCCATGGGGTTTTGCCTGTTCAACAATATCGCCCTTGGCGCCAGGTACCTCCAGCATAAATACGGCCTTTCAAAGATTATGATCATTGATATCGACGCCCATCATGGCAACGGAATCCAGAATATTTTTTACGCCACCGATAGGGTGCTCTACTTTTCTATGCATCAGTTTCCCACATTTACGGGCACCGGCAGGATGGCGGATATCGGCCGGGATAAGGGGGCCGGTTTTACGATCAATGTGCCGTTAGCGAAAAACCAGGGGGATCGGGATGTGGCCAGGGTGCTATACTTTCTGGCCGGACCCGTCGCCCGGCAGTTTAAACCGGAACTGATCCTTGTCGCGTGCGGTTTTGATTTTTACATACATGACCCCCTGACGGAAATGAACGTCACGCCCGAAGGCTATGCGTTGATGGCCCATATCCTAAAACATATCGCCGAGGCGGTCTGCGGGGGCCGGATTGCGTTTATCATGGAGGGCGGCTACAGCTTCCAGGGGATAAAGGAATGCGGACTCCGGGTTATGAAGGAGCTCTGCGATATCCCCACACTGACACCGGCAAAAACCGAAAAAATAACCGCCGCTTCGCCAGCGAGCCATCCCCAGCTTTACAAAGCCATTCAGGTATATAAACAGTACTGGCAGACTCTCGGGACGTATACCTGAAGGCCGCCTTTTCCCAATCCTTCTGTCGGGAGCAGGCGCCTGCCGGCTTCTGGCGTTCCAGTCAACCGGAATTTCATGATAATACAGCGCACTTCCGGCTTTATGGCCACAAAAAGTTTCATCCGTATCCGCATATGTCAACAGGCAATTGACGGTTTGCCTGAAGTCGAGCCCGCCAAGCCGGTCTTCGAACATTCTCTTCGCCTCCTATATAAATAATAATCTTTATATTTACAGTAAATTGGCCACTTTTTGGGCGGCGTTTATCAGCCAGAGCCAAGCTGGCACATATCTTGATAGCTGAAGGGTAAAAGCCGAAATTTCCGATTTGAATACTCGGGGATGAACAGATTATTAATCCACTTTGATTCATAGGAGGTGCCTTATGACGGATGAAACAAGAACCTCTCGAACCGGTTTTGAGGTTTCCAGGGAGTTCGAGGAAGAAAGAGCAACAATTCTGGAGCGCATGAGAATAGGTCCCAGTGAGCTAAAGGCGATCATATACAGTGTGATTCCACTAATAGCCGTTTTTTTTATCGGCTGCTGGCTGGCGGGCAATCCGTTTGATGCCACGGTGCGTGTGGCCGATTCGGGTTACAACCAGACACATAACCTGGTGGGAACCAGTGAGTGGCACATCGTCTGGTTTGTGGTGCTGGTCGGACTTATTTTTGAATTCATGGATGCCGCAGCGGGTATGGGCTTCGGGACGGCGGTAGGGGCTTTGCTGCTACTTGCTGGGTTCACGCCGGTTCAGGTTGTACCCACAATTATGATCGAACAGGCTGTTTGCGGGCTGGTCGGCACCTTCCTGCACCAGGAATTCAAAAACGTGGAATGGCGCTTTAAACCCATGTCCGAGACAATAAAACTCTGGCTACTGATTGCGGGACTGGGCTGCGTGGCGATACTGATCTCAATCACTGCGGTTTATTCCATATTTGCCGTGCACAAGGTTTGGATTAAGCTCTATGTTATGATGACCCTTTTGCTCATGGGCGCCATCTCTTTATATCAGGGCGCAAGCAAAAAAGAATGGAAGTACCGCCCCAAACTAATGACCCTGTTTGGCTTTCTGGCAGGGTTTAACAAGGGCATTGGAGGCGGCGGTTTCGGCCCTGTGGTCACAGTAGGCGGCCTCATTTCAGGTGTTCCGGTAAAGTCACAACTGGCTGTAACCGCAATTGCGGAGGGGACCGTCAGTACATTTGCGGTGATTATCTGGTTTGTCACCTTAAGTACCGGCACCCAGATTGACTTTATACTTCTGCCCTCCATGATGATTGCGGCCATAGGCTCGGGGATCATAGCGCCTTTTGCCGTGCGGGTGTTTCCTGAAAAGCTGTGGCGATGGGTGGTGCCAGCCTACTGTTTGTGCTTGGCGGCTTATGGCTTCTATCGTCTCGGGCCCACCATTATGAGTGAACTGGGGCTTTAGAATTAATGGGCCACGCAACAAGAGAAGGCCGACTGTTTTACGAGTCGGCCTTTGAATAAAATGCGGCTAAAAAGGAGTTTGACGATGAAAGGGCAGAATTCAGCCAACCCGACTGATCCGTGGAACTATGCAAGGTACCGGTTGAGAGGTTTTGGCCTTACTATGATAGTGACGGGAGGCGGCCTTATTCTATATTATCTGGGACTTTTCGGGACCTACGAGGGCCCGCTAACCCCCAATAATATCGGGCATACATTGGATGATTGGGGGGTATCCAAGTCACATATCGCTTGGTTTTTTATGGCCCTATTTATCCTGCTTCTAACATGGAACTGGGTGTTCAATACAGTTAGCCTGTTGAAGGGAAAAAGGCTTTCCTGCCGGATTACAGAGGCAGATGGCTGCTGCTGTGGGGCCAAGGTTTCTAGAAACAAAATTATGGATGGAAAAGGTAACAAATCTATCCGTTACATATGTGAAAAAGGGCATGTTGCCACCCAAGCCCATTTCCATTCAGTGAAAAAAGGCCCTTGGAGCTATTGTTTGTGTCTGGCCATGGGGCTTATTTCAGGGATGTGCATTTACTGGATATGACGAATTGGGTTTAGGGTTTTCTGTATCCGGCAAAACGACGGCTACAAACCCGATAGGCTATGACTTGGCAGTCATTTTTGGCATATTTCTTGATAGTTAATTTTTAAAAGCGTTTTGTTGATTAGATCCTCTATTCGTTTATTTGAAAGTTTTAAACGGGTGACGTCTAAATGATGCATAAGGCGGATAAAAAAAATGAGGCCCCGGAGACAACGGATCAAGCTTCCCATATTCGATCATACCGGCGGCTTTTTCGAAATTTTACCCTGCTTACGGTTATCTGTTCACTAATCCCTCTTCTATTGGTGGGCTGGGGGATCAATGCCCATTTTGCGGATTTCGCCAGGGAGCGCATGATAAAAGCGTTTGAAGACCGGATAGATTCGCATCGACGGACCATTGAGCTGTTTTTAAAAGAGCGGAGCGACAAGCTGCGGCTGATCGCCTATACCCATACAAAAGGCTATCTGAGCGATCCCGAAAACTTAAAATATGTCTATGCCATGTTTAATTCGAAGTCGCCGGAAATCAGGGATTTGGGGGTTATTGATGCGGAGGGGGATCATCTGGCCTATGCGGGCCCCTACGATTTGCTGGATAAAAACTATTCGCAGGCCAAATGGTTTGCGGAAGTTATGGATAAGGACCTTTATATCAGCGACATGTTCATGGGATTCCGAAAAAAGCCGCATTTCATCATGGCGGTGGCCCGTTCGGAAAACGGCAGCCACTGGATCCTGCGCGCTACAATAGATACAGACTATTTCCGCTCTCTGGTCGAGAATGTCAAAATCGGGCAAACCGGAGAGGTCTATCTGGTGAACAAAAACGGGGTCTACCAAACCGAGCCGCGCGGGGCCCCCGATATTATGGATCATGCCGCTTTTCAGGTGGAATCGGCACAGAATGGCGTTGGGGTCCATATTTACAAAGGCGGTGGCCAGAAGTCGGGTTTTTCCGATGAAATCGTGGGTACGGCCTGGCTGGAGAAGCCCCGCTGGCTGCTGGTGGTCAAGCAGGATTACGCAGAGGCGTTTGCCGATGTCAATCATGCGAATAATGCATCTATGCTGTTTCTGCTGATCAGCGCATTAACCATTCTTGTGGTGACTGTGCTGATCGCCCGGCTGATGATCCGAATGATCAAGAAACGGGATATCCAGGCTGAATATTTGAACAAGCAGTTGATGCAGACCGGGAAGATGGCCTCTATCGGCGAGCTCTCCGCCGGCGTGGCGCATGAAATCAACAACCCAATCGCCATTATTCAGACGGAACGGCAGATCCTGCTGGATTATTATAATAAGCAAAAACCAATGGACAGCGATGCGTTTAGGGCGCAGCTGCTGGATTCCATGGACCAGATTGATATACAGGCACAGCGGTGCAAGCGCATAACCCAGAATCTGCTGCGCTTCTCCCGCAGGACGCGCTCGATTATCGAATCTGTGGACTTAAACCGGTTTATCGGCGAGGTGATTGAGCTTATGGAGCGTGAGGCCCGCACCAGCGGGATCAAATTTATACCCGAGCTTGAAAATGGCATGCCGCCAATTGAATCGGACCCCTCCCAGCTGCAGCAGGTATTTTTGAACCTCATTACCAACGCCATTGATGCCCATGAAGAAAAATCATACGGGTCGATACGTATTACCTCAAGTGCGGATCATTCAAGGCAAGGGGTCTATATAAGAATTGCCGATACCGGCGCCGGCATTTCCGAAGAGAATCTCGAAAAAATATTTGATCCGTTTTTTACCACAAAGGCAGTGGGCAAGGGCACCGGCCTCGGGCTTTCCATTTGTTACAGCATTGTCAAGCAATTGGGCGGGGATATCAGCGTTTCCAGCAGGGTGGGGGAGGGAACGGAATTCACCCTTTTTCTGCCTTTTGAAATGCCCGAGGCCGTGACAAAGGGTGAGGGCAGCCCTGGTGAAAACCAGACGCCCATGAAAAAAGCCATATGATAAAGGAGGCTCACCAATGATTAAACGAAAAATTTTACTCGTCGACGATGAGATCGTTTTCACCAAAAACATGGCCAAGCTGCTCGAGGAGCGGGAGTATCGCGTCTCCGCGGTGAACAGCGGTGACGCGGCCATTAAGGCGCTGGAAGCGGATGATTTTGATGTGGTGGTACTGGATTTGAAGATGCCAGGCATGGATGGGATAACCACCCTAAGGGAAATCAAGAAGCTGGGGCTGTTTACGGAAACCCTTATACTCACGGGCCATGGTTCAATTGATACCGCCCTGGAGGCGATTAAAATCGGGGCATACGATTACTTGACCAAACCGTGCGAGATCGATGAACTGGTCGAAAAACTCGAAGACGCCCAGATTCAAAAGGATTCCGGAGAGCAGAAGGATATGGCGGATAAAATCCAGCGGGTGGTGGAATCGCCGTCCGCTGCGTTCGAGCTGTTTGAAAAGAAAAAAAAGAAATAGGCATCCATACGGGAAAAAGTTAGGATTGGCACGTCTTGTGCAATATAATTACTTGTGCAGCATAGCATGGGTAAGAAAAGGCGTTTCGTTTTTTCAATAGAGTTGAATACCAGGCCTAATTATGACTGTCATGATACTCGGCGTCGGCAATATCCTGCGCTCAGATGACGGATTCGGCATCTATGTCGTTCAGCGGCTCCAGCGGGAATACGATTTTGCCAAACGGGTGGTCATCCTGGACGGCCATATCCTCGGTCTAAATTTAATGCCGTTGGTCCTTGAATCGGATGGGCTCATGATCGTGGATACCATGGTAACCAATGGGCGGCCCGGTGATATCTACCGCCTTGAAGGCGAATCGATCCTGTTAAATGGGGATAAGCGCCGGCACAGCGTTCATCAGCTTAAGCTTCAGGATATGCTGGGCATATGCCGGGTGCTTTTCGGGCTTCCACCGACCGTGATATTCGGCATCGAGCCGTTTAGCTTGGATGTGGGCGCCCATTTGACCCCATTTATTGCTGGCAGGGTCGATAAAATGATCGGGATGCTGCTTGGGGAGCTCGAGGCGATGAAAATTGACTGGAAACCAAAGGATCCGACTTTATGTGTCTTGCCATTCCGTCAAAAGTAGTTCGCATTGAAGACGGCTGCGGCATCGTCGATGTGGATGGTGTGCGGCGGAAAGTTAACATCCAGCTGCTTTCGGATGTCAGCGTCGGCGACTACATTATCGTGCATGCCGGTTACGGGTTGCATAAAATCGATGCACGCACAGCAAATGAAGCGCTGGCATTGCTGCGGGCGGCATCTTCTCTTTTAAACGGCCCCCATCCATGAGGTGAGTTTGCCGATGATGAAGCTAATGAGCGCATTTCATGCCAAAGCGCCCGGCCCTTTGACCCGCGTCGGCCGGTTCT
>JAGXLR010000051.1 GCA_018334555.1 Desulfobacterales bacterium | reverse complement strand
GAAGTCGATTTTGGGATGGCAAAGAAAAAAGTTCAAGCCCCATTTAAGATTAGAGGGCGCGCAAAATCCCGAGGAATGCAGCGTACTTAGCTGTACGTGAAATTCCGAGGGATGCAGCGCAACACAGATATTGGACTTTTTACGAAGCCATCAATATTGTAATTTGGGATTTAACTGTTAGCCCTGTACCTTAGGACCCTAAACCTTACACCTTACACCTTGAACCTTGAACCGTGAGCCATAAAAACCCTACTTCGGACAAACCGAAAGCACAGGACACGGCGACTGCCGGATCACCCGATCCGTAGTGGAGCCGACCAGAAGTTCCTCCACCATGCCGTGCCCGCGGATGCCCAGGGAGACCATATCGATATCGTTGATTTCGGCATACCGGATCAACTCCGCATAGGGCTTGCCAACCAGCAGGACGGTTTGAAGCTTGATCCAGTTGAGGGCATCCTCGGGGACCAGGGAGTTTAGCTTCTCCTTTATCATGTTATAGAGGTCCTCCTTGAATTTTTCGCCGGCATCATGGGGCAGTTTGAAAAGATCCTTATACCCGGAGGGCTCGACCACATGGACCAGATGCAGCTCGCTTTCAAACTCCTGGGCCATGTTCAGGCTGTAATCCAAGGCCAAAGCCGCATCCTCTGAGAAATCGCAGCCCACCAGGATCTTTTTAAAAGGAAATCTTTGGGGAGCGGCATCCTCTGTAAACCCTTCGGAGCCTCTTAATACGAGCATCGGACAGGGAAGCGTGCGCATCAGCCGCTCGGTGACGGAACCCAGAAAAAACCGTTTCAATCCGGATCGGCCATGCGTGGCGGTAATTACCAGGTCGGCGATGTACTCCCTGGCCAGGCGGGAGATCTCATCAGTGGTATTGCCAATGGTAACCAGAGGCTGATACTTCACCTGGGCATCACCCAGCAGACGATCAATTTCTGCCCGGGCGGTTTCCATAAACCGCTGCTGGTATTCAATCGGATCGAATACGGCCTCGCCATAAGCCGACACAGTGGGCAAATCAACCACATGACAGATATTTAGGTTCGCATCAAACCGTTTGGCCATGCCAACCCCATAGGCCAGAACCACATCGGCATACGCTGAAAAATCCGTAGCACAAAAAATATTGCGGAATTGCCTTCGCATACACCCCTCCTTTTCCTTATTGATGCCCAAACCCAACGCCATTGATTAAATAAAATAATGTTTACGCCCATTTATAAAATAACATGGCTTTATAAAAATAACAACAGGAGATCAGCGAAAGAGTTTCGGATTATATCAATTCTGCAGAATTTTCAGGTATCCAGCAGCGTCGGCCATTGGAGAGTTCAATCTGGTACCACCCGCCCCGTTTCTCAACCATTATAAATTCGGTGCCTTCGTGCAGGGGAGTCTTGAAGCTCGGCTGGTAGGTGGCACCGTCGCCCTTCCGGGCAATGACCTCATCGGAGAGGATCACCCCGCCGGGCGAACGGATACGGGCGACGGTTTCCCAACAAAGCGAGCTGAAAAACATGACGGCGATAATCGCCGCCCCGGCAAATATCCAGCGCGGAACCCTTCGGATAAAAAGATGGATCAAGGCAGCCGCCCAGAAAAAGCCGTAGAAAATGGCGAAAATCAAAGCCCGGATGTTTGGGGAGAAATCATAGTGCCAGAACAGCAGGGTTTTAAACACCTTTGCCTGCTGGGTTTCTTCGATTTTATCCGTCCGACGGCTGCGGGCATAGCCTAAGTTTTGTTTCAGGTTGGGGTCATTGGGGATATAGCGCGCCGCGCGGCGGTAGTTTAAAATGGCCGCTCCCAGGTCGCCCATTCGGAAATAGGCGTTGCCGATATTGTAATAGAGCTTTCCGTTTTCGATGCCGCCTTCGGCGATCAGGCGCTCAAACCGAAGGGCGGCCCGTTTATAGAGTTTTTTTGCCGCCTGCGGATCGGTTGAGACTTTTGAGTTGGCCTGTCTGAAAAGGGTCTTGCCCTGGCTGAACAGGTCATGTATTTCCGCCTCCGAAAGCGCGGCTTCCGCTTTGGGCGAAATCCAGGCAACCGTTAGCAGCGCGGCAAGTAAGCCTAAAAAAATCCGTTTCAAGAGTGTCCGTCGGCGTCTCATGGCAGGCTCCGATCCAGGGTTCTGGCCAGCTGCATAGCCCGCTCGACTAGCGCGGCCGGGGCATCGCCGGCACCGTCAATGCCCCCGTATGCGAGGGCCTCGCACGTGTTAAAAATCCCCTTCACCCTTTCAATGACCGGTTCGTCCACCTGGCGCTTTTGCAGCGCCGCTTCGATTTCATTCAGCGTTAACGCCCCCGGCGGGAGGCCAAGTTTTTTGGCCAAATACCGGCGCAACGCCTCGAGAACCCCGGCACCGGCCGTTTCAGCCGCATCCGCCCCGGATGTATCCAATTTTTTGAGCTCCCTTACCAAACAGGCATACGCCTTGCGGCGGCGATTGGCCTCCGGGTCCGCCAGGTGTCGCCGCCGATAGACAATTACCAGAAGTGCGACGACGTATATAAACGGCAGCCCGGCCAGCCAGGCAAGCCAGAAAGGCGAGCGATGCCACTTCTCCAAACCGGCGGACGCGTCGGCTAACACGGAGAGATCCGTATAGTTGTAGGCGATCCCCTGTGCCCACGTTTCGAGTTCGGATTTAACCGTGCCGGATATTGCGGATTGGCCTTCGGCATCCTTTGCCGTCACCACCCGCGTCGCCTCGACTTCAAGCGGAATCGGGTCGGTCTTTGCCCTTCGGTAAGCCCCGGTGCCGGCGTCAAAATAGGGGAGCTCAATCGGGGGAATCTCTGTGATATCCGCGTGCTTCGCCCGAACGGTCTGGGTAAACACCTTGGCCCCGTTTTTTACTGCGCCCGACGCCATTTCCGAGGGGATCTTGAAGTTTTCGGCCAGGGCGGGCTGCTTTTCAAGCGCCGGCAGCGTGACGGGGTCCAGATATGCCGACCCCGTGACCCGGAGGGTCAGGGTAATCGGATCCCCCACTTTCACTCGGGTTGGACTGGCTTCGGCGCTTATCCGGTATTTGCCGACGAGCCCGGTAAAATCCGCCGGGCGGCCGGACTCAGGCAGCGCTTTGACAGTGATCTCCGGCTTATTCGACGGGATGACGAACTTCTGGGTCACCGCCTGCCGGAAATTGCCAAAGAACCCGCCGTCAAAAAAATCGTCAAATGCCGAAGGGGCGCTTGGTTTCCGATACCCGGTAACCGCCAGCAAGGATACCGTGGATTCGGGCAAAGAAAACGTGCCCGGCCAACGCGGGATCAGGATCTTTTCAAACCGGACGGCGGTACAGGGCTCACCGTCAAGCTGCCTTCGCTCCTTTATAGCAATGGTCTTTTCACCGTTCAACGGAACCCTGAGGTAGCGATCCTTTTTCTTCGGGTTTACCGGCATATCCCAGTCCGCCGCGTCAAACCGGGAATCATCGAGGACCGGCAGATTCACGGCGAATTTCTTTACCTTGCGGCCTACATACCAAATGCCGGTTAATTTTACGGGTTGGCCCACGTAAACCGTATCTTCGGAGAGCCGGAGGTCGAATTCAAAATCTTCGACCTCTGTTGGTTTGACCGAGCGGATCGACACCGCCCGCGTGTTTGCGCGCTTCCCGCCGGCAGTCACCGCAATCGGCGGTATTGTTAAATTCCCGCTCCGCTTTGGGGTGAGCCGAAAGGAGAACACATAGCCGCGGCGGACATTTTTGGTCATTTTTCCGTTAACGATTGTAATTGATGAGCTGTTGTTCTGCTGGCCGCCCAAAAACTCGACATGGAAATCAGAGACATGGGACAAATCCGGTCGATCCGGGTGCTCCGCGCCCTGGACCTGGATCTGAAAGACAAAGGGCTCACCGGCAAAGACCTCCTGGCTTTCCACACCCGCCGATACGGAGAACGGTTTTGCACCGACCGCCGGCAGCGAACATGCCAGGATGATAAACAATAAGGCGCATATGAAGCGTAAAATGCCCTGCATGTGCCTACCAATCCTTCTCCACCGGCCGGTGCCCGCCGCCTTCGAAAATCTGTCGCCTGCGCCGGTTCTTGTATTCCTCTTCAAGTATCTTCTCCGGATTCTGAGTCCCCATACGTTCGGATTTTTTCTGGTCGGCGGCTTCGGGTTTTCGCGCAGATCGCGGCTCCGCCTTATTTTCCGGCTTTTGCCCGCCGCTTTTGTCCTGACTCTTGGCCGATCGGCTTTTTCCCCTGCCTTCACCCTGTTTCCGCAACTCGGATAATGCCTTTTCCATGGCCTCCGAGGCTTTTTCCTGCTCTTTGCGGGCATCGGCATAATCAGAGCGGTTTAACCTATCCCTGGCTTTTTCCTGGTTGCCCGCCGCCTCATTTAAATGCGTGCGGGCCTTCTCCATGGGTTCATCCTTGCCCTTGCCGGCCGACTGGCCCATTTTTTGGCTCAACTCTTTGGTTTTATTTTTAATTTCAGACTGATTCCGTGCCAATTCCTCACTGTTATGCCGGGAATCCGCGCTTTGGTTTTCCATTTCCCGGCTCTTTTCGGAAAGGTTCTGCTGCCGCTTGATCAAATCCTCGAGGTCCTTTTGCATCCTCTGTCGTTGCTGTTCCTGCCGTTTGGCGGCCTCCTTCTGTTTCTGAATCCGGTCCCGCATCTCTTTTAACGTCCGCCGGGCCATTTCGAGGTTGTGGGCGGCGGCATCCATTTTCGGGTCAAGGGCCAATGCCTTCTCATAATGGGCGATACTTCTTTCAACCCTCTCGAGCCGCTCCTTAACGTCTGCTTCATCCGGATTCTCGGCCGTCTTTAGTTCGGCGTTGCCCATATTGAAATGGCTCCTGGCCTCGAGGGACACATCGCCTGCTTTCAGCGCCGCCTGCTCAAAAAGATCACGCGCCCCTTCATAGTCTTTTTTCATGTACAGGGCGCACCCTTTATTAAACAGCACCCGGCCATCACCGGGTGCCGCCTCGAGGGCCTTATCATAGGCGGAAACGGCCGCATCCATTTTTTGGGCATCATAGGCCCGGTTTCCTTCCGCCACCCAGTCAGCCGCGGATCTGGCAGAGGCCGGCGTGATAAAAACCGCTAAAACAGTTAAACATACGAGAATAATTTTGCCGATGGTTTTCAATGAAATCATTAGTCGATATAGAATTTGTTTTTTCTTTTTCCTAAGCTGGATGGCTTCGTAAAAAGCGATTTATTCCGCCGCGGCGGTATTTTTGCAGAAAGCAACTCTAAAAACCTCCGCATTGTCATTTCGAGCAGCAGCGAGAAATCTTTAACAATCAAGATTCCTCGTCGCTGGCGCTCCTCGGAATGACATAAGGGGGAGGATGGCGTTCCTTTCCCTTTTCCCCTTATACCTTGCACCTTGTTTCCTCAGTGCCTTAGTGCCTTAATTCCTCAGTGCCTCAGTGCCTTAATGCCTTAGTGCCTTTTTTCTCTCACTGATAAACATCTCCAACACCAGCAACCCGAGCATAACGGCCAGAAAAATCTGGAACTTCTCTTCGTAGCGCTTCACGGTTTCGGATTGAAGGGCTTTTTTCTCGGCGCCGGCCACCAGCTTCGTATACACATCCCCCAGATCAATGGCGCCGGTGGCAACATTTAAATAGCGTCCGCCCGGCGTGGCGTTGACCATTTGCCGAAGCGTCTTTGCGTCCAGGCGCGTCCAGACCTCCCGGCCGTTGTATTTCAGAAAGCTCCGGTTGCCGGACTCGTCGGTCACCGGGATTCGCCGGCCCTCGTCCTCGTTCCCGATGCCGATGGCGATCAGCCGGATGCCGGCTTCGCCGGCCTCTGCTGCCGCTTCTACCGGAAAACTTTCATGGTCTTCGCCGTCCGTTATTAGAATGATATCCTTGTACTGCTTTTCCACATGATCAAACACCTGGTCCATGGCCGTACGAACCGCATCCCCGATCATGGTGCCGCCCCGTGAGACGCTGGTCGTCGTGATATTTTCGAGCATCATCCGGAAAAACCCGTAGTCCAGCGTTAGGGGGCACTTAATCACGGCCGTCCCGGCAAACGCCACAAGCCCCACCCGATCGCCCCTAAGCCGGTCCACGCAGTCGTTTATCGCCAGCTTGGCCCGCTCCAGGCGATTCGGAGACAAATCCTCGGCCAGCATGCTTCTGGACACATCGAGCAGAAACACCACATCCCGGCCCTTTCTTTCAATGGTTCTGGGCGTCGGGTTCCAGGCCGGCCGCGCAGCGGCCACCGCCCCGAAAGCAAAGGCGGCTAAAATCAAAAGCGCCTTCCAACGGCGTCGGGCAGGCTGCGTCGATACGTGGATCACCGGCAGAAGATGGGACTCGGCAAACCGCCTGAGCGCCTGTTTGCGCCTATAGGCCGCATAGGCGAAAAGACCGATCAGCACCGGCAGCCCCCATAGCAGCAGAAGCATTTCCAGGTCATGAAACCGGCCCATAATTATGGAATCCTCCGCAAAACGGTATTTGAAAGCAAAACCTCGAGGACCAGCAGCCCCATAGCGACAAGTACTATCGGCTGGAAAAGCTCCCGGTAATCCATATACCGGGCGGCTTCGATCTCGGTTTTCTCCAGCTTGTCGATTTCCGAGTAAACGGCGCGCAGCGCATCCGCATCTTCGGCCATGCGGAAGACGCCGCCGGTCGTCTCTGCGACGGCCGCCAAAGTTTCCCTGTCAACGCCCCGGCCCGCCATTGAAAATAACCGGCCCCAAATCCCATCTTGCCCGGTTGTTCGCCCCTCGCCGCCGACGCCTATGGTATAGATCTTTATTCCCCATTCTTTCGCCAGCCGAGCCGCCTCGCGAGGGGTACGCGCCCCGGCGTTGTTCTGGCCATCTGTCAGTAGGATGAGGATTTTGCTCTTTATCTCATAGCCCGCTTGATTCCGGTCGTTCTGCTTGGCCAGCGTCTCTTCGGCCTCCTTCAAACGGGCAGCAGCCAAGGCGATGCCGTCACCAATGGCTGTTCCGTCCTCGCTTTTGCGTTTGACCAGCGCCACACTGTCAAGAAACTGGTCCAGAGCCCCATGGGCCAGGGTCAACGGCGCAACCGTATCCGCATACCGGGCAAACGTGACCATCCCGATCAAATCATGGGGGCGGCCTTCCAACCCCCCCTTGTTTCCGAAAACGAACTCCTTGAACACCCGCTTGACGGCTTGAAGCCGGTTCACCCGTTCGCCGCCATAATCCATTTCAGCCCCCATGCTGCTGGAGCGGTCCACCACCATTTCAATGGCAATGCCCTCGTTGACATCCCGAACCCGCTCGGTTCCCGCCTGAGGGCGGGCCAGGCCGATCACCAGCAGCATCAACACCGCGATCCGCATCCAAAAAGGAAGTCCCATCAGCCGGACCCGCAGAGATTTTTTTACCCGCGCGGCCTGGCGGATGCTGGAGAACCGGAGGCTCCCATCGCCTTTTACCTTGTAATAAACCCAGACGGCGACAGGGATCAACAGCAAAAAAAGCAGTACCCATGGCGATTCAAACCGCATCAGATCGGGCCTCCGAATTATGGCGACTTCCCGGCTCCTGTTGGATCCGGGTCTCGGCGATAAACCGGGTTGCGGCGTCAATCATCTTCTGGACCTCGTCGGGCGCGGGCTGATACCCCGCGAATTTCACCTGGTCGCAATGGATCATAAAACGCTTGAGCAGTTGTTTTTGCGCCGGTGTTAGCCCATCCGCCGTGCGCATGGCGTTTAAAAATTCCTCTGTCGTCTGCTCCGGTGCACGCAGGCCGAACCGGTTTTCGATGTAGTGCCTGAGAATAGCCGACAGCCGATGATAAAATGCCTTGAACTGTCCGGACGCCACCAGATTTTCCGAAAGAAGCCGCTGGAGTGCCTCTTCGGCGATCTCATGGGCGGGGCGTAAAATAATTGCCTGCGGCGCATTTCTCCGCCGTCTGAACCGTCGCCAGCCGATGAAGCCGACAAGCGGTATCAACAAAACCGCCGCCATCCCGACAAACCACCACGGGCTCAACGTTTCCGGCAGGGGCTCGGGCGGCATGATCGCCTTAATCTGTGGCTCGGCATCTTCAGACAGCACCGAATCCACCCGGATGCTCATCGACTTCGTTTCAATCGCACGGGTTCTCCCGGCCGGGCTACCGGATTCGGTAAATCGGACCGTCATCGAAGGGATTTTATACTCCCCGGGCAAAAAAGGGGTTAACTGATAAACGGCCAGATATCGGAGCCGGCCGCCTTTAAGAAGCTCCGGCTGCGGACGGGACTGACGTTTAATGTGAAACCGGCCAATTGTTTCGCCAAATTCCGGCAGTTTCACTTCAAAGCCCTCATCGGTTGTGGCCTCAACCTCGAGTGTCAGTTGATCCGCTGTGGAGATCGCCTCTGCCGATGCCCAGACCTGGACCTCAGCAGGGCCCTTCCGGCACGTTTTGGTTATCCCCGCATCGGTTTTCCGGGGTTCCCTCTCGGCCGTCCCATTGCAGCCGCAAATGCACAACGCCAAGAGGAGAACCATCCCGGCGATAGAGCATGATAGCTTTGTCTTTCGGATACGATTCATACTGCCTTTTATCTGCGCCTTTCCCGGCTCCGGAAAAACCGAACCAAATCCTTTACATGATCGCGGCCGCTGACAAGGGCCGCGTGGTCAATTCCGGCGGATCGAAACAGCTCCCGCAGCCGGGCCGTCCGCTCCCGGCTGAACCGGTCATACTGGCTGTGCACGGTGGAGCTCCCGGTATCAATAACGATCCGCTCCCCGGACTCCGCATCCTCTAGCTCAACCAAGCCCACATCAGGGAGCCGGTGCTCGCTGGGGTCTGAAATGGATACGGCAATCAGATCATGCCGTCGGCCCAATACATGAAGCGATTTTTCAAAACCGGACTCACATATAAAATCAGATACCAGAAAGGCCACACACCGCTTTTGCATCACCCGGCCCAGATAGTCGAGCGCGGCATTGATATTTGTTTTTCTCTGCTGCGGCGTAAAATTCAAAAGCTCACGGATCAGGCGGAGCACATGGGACGTCCCCTTTTTAGGCGGCACAAAGAGCTCGATGGTATCGGTAAACAGGACCAATCCGACCTTGTCATTGTTTTTTATGGCGGAAAAGGCCAAAAGCGCGCAGACCTCAGCCGCCAACTCATTCTTTGTCTTCTCAACCGTACCAAACGCCCCGCTGGCCGACAGATCCACCAGGAACATGATGGTCAGCTCGCGCTCCTCCACGAACCGTTTGACATAGGGATGCCCCATCCGGGCGGTGACGTTCCAGTCAATGGTCCGGATTTCATCACCCGGGCTATACTCGCGAACCTCGTCAAACTCCATGCCCCGGCCCTTGAATACGCTCTCATATTCGCCGGCCAGCACGTCGTTGACCGCCTTGCTGGTATAAATCTGGATGTAGCGGATTTTTTTGGCCAGTTCTTTGGGTATCACGGCACTTCTACCATATCAAAGACCCACTGGACGATATTTTCGCTGGTTTTCTCCTCCGCCTCGGCCTCGTAGGAGACAATCACCCGGTGACGCAGCACGTCCATGCCGATATCCTTGACATCCTGGGGGGTCACGTAGCCCCGCCCCCTGATAAGCGCATAGGCTTTGGCGGCCATGGCAAGAAATATCGTGGCCCGCGGGGATGCCCCATACCGGACCAAATCCTTCATTGCGCCGTCATAGGTTTCCGGCGCCCGGGTGGCGGAGACGATATTAATGATGTAGGCCTCGATTTTCTCATCCATATAGATGGCATCCGAGAGCCTTCGAAGATCAAATATCTCGTCGGGACGGATTACCGTGTCGACATCCAGATCAGGGGCGGCCCGGGCCATCTGCTTGAGAATCTGATGCTCCTCCTCTTTAGATGGATACCCCATCTTTAGTTTGAGCATAAACCGGTCCACCTGGGCTTCGGGAAGCGGATAGGTCCCCTCCTGCTCGATCGGGTTCTGGGTGGCCAGCACCATGAACGGCTCGGCCAACCTAAAGGTTTCATCACCGATGGTGACCTGCCGCTCCTGCATGGCCTCGAGCAGGGCACTCTGGACCTTGGCCGGGGCACGGTTGATCTCATCGGCCAAAATGATGTTTGTAAAAATCGGGCCCTTTTTGGTGGAGAACTCGCCGGTCTTGGGGTTATAGATCATCGTGCCGATAAGATCCGCTGGTAAAAGATCCGGGGTAAACTGTATCCGCTGGAATCCCGCCTGGACGGTTTTTGCCAGTGTTGTTACGGACAGCGTTTTGGCAAGACCGGGCACACCTTCGATCAGCACATGGTTGTTGCAGAGCATGGCCAGCAGCAACCGGTCCACGAGATATTCCTGACCCACAATAATTTTGCCGATTTCCGAGCGGATCCGACCAATCAGGGCGCTTTTTTCAGCCGCCTGTTCACCGATTTGTTTGACATCAACCGCCATTGCATCTCCTTATAGGGTACAAGGTGAAAGGTACAAGGTTTAAGGTTCATGGTTAAATTCCAAAATCTGATGGCTTCGTAAAAAGTCCAATATCTGTGTTGCGCTGCATCCCTCGGAATTTCACGTACAGCTAAGTACGCTGCATTCCTCGGGATTTTGCGCGCCTTGATCTTGAACTTTTTACTTTGCCATCCTAAAATCGACTTTTTACGAGATTGTCAGATTTTGACAATCTCGTAAAAAGTCGATTTTAGGACGGCATTAATCGCGTTTTAGCGCCTATTCCTGTTCATTCGTCGCCGCATAGCTCGGGCAGTCATGCTTGTCTTCGATATGGGGCTTGATATCAATGATCGGGGTACCGTCAATCATGTCCGCCCGCCTGACAGTAATAATATTTTTATCAACATCAAGGACCTCCAGTATGGAGAGCCCGATCGGATTGGGACGGTAGGGAGAGCAGATGCTGAAAACCCCCATGTTCTGTCCTTTGTGCGGCGGGTTTTGCGTCAGCAGGTCCGTATTAAATTTCGAACTCTTATGAAAATGGAACAAGACGACAATCTTCTGCCCCGGCTTGATATCCTTTACCCCATGGGTATAGATGTCATCGAGCACAATTTGCCCTTTAACGTCAGATACACTCCAATGCCTGGGAACACCTGTCGCCTCCGTATGAAAAACACCTATGGGCTCGAATTCTATCGTCATGTCTTTTCCTTACCTTTTCTCAAGTTTTGCTACCGCCTCGATATGAAATGTATGGGGAAACATATCCACCGGCTGCACTTCAACCACGCCATAGTTCTCGGAGAGCATCTCCAGATCCCGGGCCAGGGTCGCCGGATTACAGGATACATATACAATCCTGGCTGGTCGGATTTCCAGTACTTTTTTGACCACATCCTTGTGCATTCCCGGCCTCGGCGGGTCAATAATCATAACTTCCGGAGATTTTTTAAGATCGGAAATCCGTTGGCTGATATCGCCTGTCAGGAACGTGCAGTTGGTCACCCCATTGTAGCGGCAGTTTTTTTCCGCGTCTAACACGGCGCCCGACACGATTTCAATGCCGATGATGGATTTTGCCGCATCGGAGAGCCAGATGGGGATTGTGCCGGTGCCGCTGTATAGATCCAGAACGGTTTCCACGCCCGAAAGATCGGCATACCGCTTAACGGTTTGGTAGAGGATTTCGGCGCCCCGCGTGTTGGTCTGAAAAAAAGAATTGGCCGATACCTCGAATTCAAACGGCCCGATGCGCTCTTTCAGGCAAACCTCGCCCGCCAGCGGCACCTCGTACTCGCCGGTGGCCACCCCGGATTTCCTGGCGGTGATATTATTCACAACAGAAACCACGCCGGGGTATTTTTCAATCAGCGCCTCCGCCAACGGCTGAACTGACGGCAAGGCCTCCGAGGCGGTAACAATATTTACCAGCCACTGATCATAGGCCACGGAATGCCGGAGCATCAAAAACCGCCAGAACCCCTCATGGGTTTTAAGGCCGTAGGCCGGCAGTCCGGAATTTTTCATGTACCGCTTCGCATCATTGAGGATAAGGTTGCCGGTCTCCGGCTGCAGCAGGCATCGATCGATATCAAGCACTTTGTGGTAGGTGCCCGGCACGTGAAGCCCCAGGGCAAAACTGACATCAATCGCCGGGTCGCCCATCTCCTCCGGAAGCAGCCAGCGCCTGTCGGCGCAGGAGAATTCCATCTTGTTCCGGTAATGAAATACCCGGTCCGAGGCGCGGGTAGCGGGGATCGGGACATCTTTTAGGCCGCCGATATGGGCGAGGGATTCCGATACATGCCGCCGTTTATATTCAAGCTGCTTTTCATAATCCAGAAACTGCCATTTGCACCCCCCGCACCAGCCGTTGTATGGGCACGGCGGGTCGATTCGATAGGGAGACGGCGAGATCAACGATACCACCCGGGCTTCGGCATAGCTTTTCTTCCGTTTATAGATCCTGGCCATCACCCGGTCTTCCGGTACCGCCTGATCGACAAATACGGTAAACCCGTCTACCTTCGCGATGCCCCGGCCGCCGAAGGCAAGATCGGTTATCGCCAGTTCAATGTCCTGTCCTTTTTTGATCGGCATGAAATAATAGGGTATAGGGTAAAAGGTTTAAAGTTAATATTTTGCAAAACATCGTTAAAATAATTATTATTAAATGTTAATGCAATCCAAGACTTATTGAAACGCACGATATACGGGGAAGATTAGAATAGAAAAATGACGCAGAAAACCATCTGGTTTGAATCCGACGGCATAAAACTTCATGGTACCCTTCATCTGCCGGATAATCCGAAACCGCCGGTTGTCATCGGTGCCCACGGCCTGATGAGCAACGGGGATTCACCCAAACAGATCGCATTGGCAGAAATATGCAACGGGATCGGTATCGCCTATTTCCGGTTTGATCACCGGGGGTGTGGCCAAAGCGAGGGGGAGTTCAATGCCGTAACCAGCTTTGACGGGCGATGCCGGGATCTACTGGATGGAATTCAGGGCCTTCTGGACATGAATATCACGGATGGCCGGTTCGCACTTTTCGGCAGCAGCCTGGGCGGCGCAGCTGTTCTGGCCACAGCCGGCCGATTAACCCCGCGAGCGGTTGTAACGGTGGCGGCACCGGTCCGAAGCGAGGCCATCCGGCCGCCATACGTCAATGATGCCAATAATCAACCGATGCTTGAATCGTTGAACCGGGAAAAACTTTTTTTTGACCTCGCCGAGCGGATCGAGGGGGTCAAGGATATACTGATCTTTCACGGGGATGCGGACCCGATCGTCCCGTATGAGAATGCCCTGGAAATCCATCATCTGGCCGGTGAGCCCAAAGAACTTATCCGGCTGGAAAACGGCGACCATCCCATGAGCGATGAAAACCACCAGGCGCTGTTTATGGAACGGACGATAGCGTGGTTCCAAGATAAACTTGCGGGTTCGTAAAAAATCGGTTTATTCAGCTATCGCGACATTTTTGCAGAGAGGGACCCAACAGATTGATTGAAATCCGCCCATACTGTCATTTCGAGCGAAAACGAGAAATCTTTAACAAACAAGATTCCTCGTCGCTTGCGCTTCTCGGAATGACAGAGAGCTAAGCTTCTGGAATATTAATATATATTTTCAAGTTGCTTAGAAATGGTTTTTATAAAGTCATTTCAAAAAGGTTCTTGACAGGGCAATTATATACTGCTACGAGATAAAAATATTTAAAGGTCTACGATTATGAAACGATTCAAGCTGATTATTGCCAACAACCTGATACTTATTATCGGCCTTACAGTAGGCGTAGGTTACGCTGATCCGGACCGCAGGTGTTGGTAATCGCTTGAATTAACAGGCAAATTAACTTTAAAAACCGTTATCAGCACTTGCTGATAACGGTTTTTTTTTGATGGAGGGTCTGCCAATGAAAAGTGATAATGCCAAAAAAGGAATTGCACGTGCGCCTCACCGGTCTTTGTTTAAATCCATGGGCTATACGGATGATGAAATCCAGCGTCCGCTGATCGGGGTGGCCAATTCGGTCAACTCGATTGTGCCCGGCCATGTCAATCTCGACAAAATTACGGAAGCCGTTAAAGCGGGGATTTACATGGCCGGCGGCACCCCTGTTGAATTCGGCACCATCGGGGTTTGCGACGGCATCGCGATGAATCACGAGGGGATGAAATACTCGCTGGGCAGCCGGGAGTTGATTGCCGACTCCATCGAAATTATGGCCCGGGCGCATGCCCTGGACGGCATGGTCATGGTTCCCAACTGCGATAAAATCGTGCCTGGCATGCTGATCGCGGCCTCCCGCCTGGACCTGCCCACTGTCGTGGTGAGCGGGGGCCCCATGATGGCCGGCCGCCATCCGGAAAAGCCCGGCGAAAAAGTCGACCTGATATCGGTTTTCGAGGCCGTGGGCGCGGTGCGGTCCGGGAAAATGGCGGAATCGCAGCTCACCGCCATTGAAAATGCGGCCTGCCCGACCTGCGGATCATGCTCCGGAATGTTTACGGCAAACTCCATGAACTGCCTGACCGAGGTCGTCGGACTGGGACTTCCCGGCAACGGAACGATCCCGGCGATCATGGCCGCCCGGCTGCGGCTGGCCAAAACCGCCGGAATCAAGGTCATGGAACTCTTTGAAAAGCAGATAACCCCCAGCCAGATTTTAACGGAAAAAGCATTCGAAAACGCCCTGGCCGTGGACATGGCGCTCGGCTGCTCGACCAACACCGTACTCCATCTAACGGCCTTGGCCCATGAAGCCGGATGGCCCATTGAGCTGGACCGGCTCAACACGGTAAGCGACCGGACGCCCCATCTATGCTCCTTGAGCCCGGGCGGACCCCATCACATCGAGGATTTGGATAATGCCGGCGGCATCCAGGCGGTGATGAAAGTTTTAAACGATGCCGGCCTGATTCATGCGGACTGCCTGACAGTCACCGGGAACCCGGTCAAGGACAACCTCGCGAATGCGCGGGTGCTTGACCCCACCGTCATCCGTTCGATGGACGACCCCTATCATAAAGAGGGGGGGCTGGCAGTCCTGTTCGGCAATCTGGCGCCAAACGGTTGCGTTGTCAAGCAATCGGCGGTTGTCGAGGGTATGCTGCGACATGAGGGTCCGGCCCGCGTATTTGATTCAGAAGAAGCCGCATCAGACGCGATTCTCGATGGGAAGATCAAAAAAGGGGACGTGGTGGTCATCCGCTATGAAGGCCCTATGGGTGGTCCCGGCATGCGTGAGATGCTCACACCCACATCCGCCATTGCCGGAATGCAGCTGGATGCCGATGTCGCACTTATAACGGACGGCCGGTTTTCCGGCGGCACCCGGGGAGCGGCCATCGGGCATACATCCCCCGAGGCCATGCAGAAGGGGCCAATTGCCATTGTCAACGAGGGGGATATCATATCGATTGATATTCCCGCAAAAAGCATTACCTTAAAACTCGACGCGGCTGAGATTGAAAAACGCCTGAATGACTGGCGGGCCCCGGCGCCGAAAATCACCAGCGGATACATGGCCAGATATGCGAAGATGGTGTCTTCGGCGGATAAAGGGGCTATAATGAAGTTCTAAATTGGATGTTGGGTATTGGTATTGGGCGGTACCGAGCAGACTTGCTAATAAAGCTCAATTAAATAACAAATCGTACCCGAATGAAAACCAAAAGGAAGGCGACTATGAGTAAGCTCACGGGTGCACAGATTTTGATGGAAATGCTTAAAGAGGAAGGCGTGGATACCATTTTCGGCTATCCCGGCGGGGCTGTCATCGATATTTACGACGAACTGCAAAAAACGGATATAAACCACTACCTGGTCCGGCATGAACAGGGGGCGGTCCACGCCGCTGACGGCTATGCCCGGGCAAGCGGCGGCATAGGCGTCTGCCTGGTGACCTCCGGGCCCGGCGCGACCAACACGGTCACAGGCATTGCCTCGGCCTACATGGACTCCATCCCCATGGTCATATTTACCGGCCAGGTGCCGACCAAACTTATCGGCAATGACGCCTTTCAGGAGGTGGACATCGTCGGTATCACCCGGCCCTGCACCAAACATAATTACCTGGTCAGCGACGTGAAGGACCTGGCAAGGACGGTAAAGGAGGCGTTCCATATTGCCAAATCCGGCCGGCCCGGACCGGTGCTGGTTGATCTGCCCAAAGACGTGGTCAATGCCACCACAAACTTTTCACCACCCGGCAAGGTCAGCCTGAGGTCCTATAACCCGACTTATGAGCCCAATATCAAACAGCTGAAAAAAGTCGTCAGCCTGATCCGGACGGCCAAAAAACCGGTTATCTTCTCCGGCGGCGGCGTGGTCCTCTCCAAGGCCCACGAGGAGCTGACCGCATTCGCCAGAAAAGGCCAAATACCGGTAACCAGCACGCTGATGGGGCTTGGCGCGTTTCCCGGCACCGATCCATTGTGGCTTGGCATGCTCGGCATGCACGGCACCTATCGGGCCAATATGGCGGTCACCGATTGCGACCTGTTGATTTCGGTGGGGGTGCGGTTTGATGACCGGGTAACCGGAAAAACCGACGAGTTTGCCAGCCAGGCCAAGGTCGTCCAGATCGACATCGACCCCACCTCCATACAGAAAAATATCCAGGTTTCCGTTCCGGTGGTGGGCGACTGCAAAATCTCCCTCAGACAGCTGAACGAACTGTTAGAGGGGCTCGACGGCCCGGATCTGGCCGAGGACAGACAGGAGTGGCTCGCCCAGATTGATGAATGGAAGCGAACGACGCCGCTTGCCTATAAACAGGAGAAGGATATCATAAAGCCGCAATACGTCATTGAACGGCTCTACGAACTGACAAACGGCGAGGCCGTCATTACCACGGAGGTGGGCCAGAATCAGATGTGGGCCGCGCAATACTACCATTTCAGCGAGCCCGGCAGATTTATTACCTCCGGTGGCCTGGGAGTTATGGGCTTCGGCCTTCCAGCCGCCATCGGCGCCCAGGTGGGCGCACCGGAGCACCTGGTCGTGGATGTGGCCGGCGATGGCAGTATCCAAATGAACATTCAGGAGATGGCAACGGCCATTCAATATAACCTTCCTGTCAAGGTAGTGATTCTGAATAACTGCTTTCTCGGCATGGTACGGCAGTGGCAGGAGCTGTTCTATGAAAAGCGCTACGCCTCAACCCGGTTTCAGCATACACCGGATTTTGTAAAACTCGCCGAAGCCTATGGGGCAAAGGGGCTGCGGGCCAAAACGCCGGATGAGGTCGAGAAGGTGTTGTCTGAGGGCCTCGCCCATCCCGGCGCGGTGATCATGGATTTTGTTGTCGAGCAGGAGGAGTGCGTTTATCCCATGGTGCCTGCAGGGGCGCCGATTAAAAACATGCTGCTGGTGTAGTGAGGTGTATATATGACTGAAAGACGACATTTACTATCCATTCTCGTGGACAACGAACCGGGCGTGCTTTCCAGGATCGTCGGCCTTTTCTCCGGCCGGGGATACAATATTGAGAGCCTTTGTGTGGCGGAAACCATGGATCCGGCCATATCCCGGATCACAATGACCACCAGGGGCAACCCGATGATTATCGAACAGATCAAAAAACAGCTCAACAAACTTATCAACGTGCTCAAGGTGTTTGATCTGACCGGACAGGAATATGTACAGCGCGAGATGGTGCTGATCAAAGTTACCGCCGTCCAGCAGCACCGGGCGGAAATCCTCCGGATTACCGACATCTTTCGGGGCCAGGTGGTTGATGTCGGCCAGGAACATTTTACCATCAAAATAACCGGAGACGATGAAAAAATATCGGCCCTTTTAAACCTGCTTCGGCCCTTCGGCATACGGGAGATCGCAAGGACCGGAAGCATTGCCCTGTTTCGGGAGAAAAAGTGAAAATGGGTATTGGGTATTAGGTATTGGGTATTGGATATTGGATCCTAGAAGTTGGCTAATACCTAACCTTCAAAACATAAAAACGGATTTAAAATAATTATAATTATAAATGCAACCATATTCATGTTAGGAGGAACAAATGGCACAGATCGATTTCGGCGGTGTAACGGAAGAAGTGATTACCTCGGATGAATTTACAAATGATAAGGCGCGGGAAGTCTTGAAGGATGAGACCATCGTCGTTTTGGGCTACGGTGTTCAGGGGCCGGCGCAGGCGCTCAATCTAAAGGACAACGGCCTGGATGTCATTGTCGGCCAACTGGAAGGCGATGAGTACTGGGAAAAAGCGGTAAGCGACGGGTTTGTGCCCGGAAAAACCCTTTTTCCCATAGAGGAAGCGGCCAAAAAGGGCACCATTATTATGGAACTCCTATCCGATGCCGGACAGGTGGCGACCTGGCCGAGCATCAAGCAATGCCTGAACCCGGGCGACGCCCTCTATTTTTCCCACGGCTTCTCAATTGTCTACAAGGAGCAGACCAAGGTCATTCCACCGGATAACGTGGATGTTGTCCTGGTGGCGCCCAAGGGCTCGGGCCGAAGCGTCAGGATGAACTTTCTTGCCGGAAACGGCATCAACTCCAGCTTCGCCATTGAACAGGACTATACCGGCCGGGCCAGGGAGCGCACGTTGGCGCTGGGCATTGCCATCGGTTCGGGCTATCTTTTTCCGACCACCTTTCAAAAAGAGGTCTTCAGCGATCTCACCGGCGAACGCGGCGTGCTTATGGGATGCCTGGCCGGTGTCATGGAGGCGCAATATAATACGCTCCGAAAAAAGGGGCATTCGCCGAGTGAAGCGTTCAATGAAACGGTTGAGGAGCTCACCCAGAGCCTGATCCGCCTGGTGGATGAAAACGGTATGGACTGGATGTTCTCGAACTGCAGCACAACGGCTCAGCGGGGAGCGCTTGACTGGACCCCCAAATTCAGGGATGCGGTTCTGCCCGTTTTTGAGAACCTCTATGAGAGTGTGGCGACCGGTAAAGAGACCCAGCGGGTACTGGAGGCGAACAGCGCACCCGACTACAAGGAGAAACTGGAAAAAGAGCTGGCGGCCATCAGAAATTCTGAGATGTGGACAACCGGAGCGGCGGTTCGGTCGCTGCGCCCCGAGCGGCGGGGTAAATAAGTGAAGAATCCTAACGCTAAGAATCAGGCTTTGATTAACCCCGGAGGAGATTTGATTTTTGGAAGTTTATCGACTTATTGAAATTCCAAATAAGACCGTCTCGTAAAAAGTCGATTTTGGGATGGCAAAGCAAAAAGTTCAAGCCCCGGTTAAGGTCTGGGGGCGCGCAAATCCCGAGGAATGCAGCGTACTTAGCTGTACGTGAAATTCCGAGGGACGGAAGCGCAACACAGATATTGGACTTCCAAGGAACTCGACAATATTTAATATTCTCTTAGAAGCTTCCGCTGCTGTCATTGCGAGAAACGAAAGTGACGAGGAATCTTGATTGTTAAAGATTTCTCGCTACCGCTCGAAATGACAATGCGGACGCTTTTCAGAGTTACTTTCTGCAAAAAT